>CAJWZW010000071.1 GCA_913050565.1 uncultured Synechococcus sp. | reverse complement strand
GTTTCGAAAAGCCCCACGCTCAGCAGCAGCGGCAGGGGAACGTCGCCCTTGACCGAATGAAGGATGCGGGCGTCGTTCTTCACCGCCCGAAGGGTCTGCTCAAGCTCCTCCACGCGTTTGTCCGGCACCAAGTCGCACTTGTTCAGGAGCAGGATGTCGCCATAGATCACCTGGGCCCGTCCCGCCTGGGTGTCGAGCACCGTGTCGTCGAAGTTCTCAGCATCAATCAGCGTGATGATGGAGTCGAGTCGTGTTGAGTCGCGCAGCTCGCTTCCCAGGAACGTCATCGCGACAGGAAGGGGATCGGCCAGGCCCGTCGTCTCCACCACGATGTAATCCATGGGACTGGGGCGGTCCAGGATTCGTTCAACCGCACTCAGCAGCTCGTCATTGATCGAGCAGCAGATGCAGCCGTTGCTGAGCTCCACCGTGTCGTCGTCGGTGGCAACGATCAGATCGTTGTCGATCCCGATCTCGCCAAACTCATTCACCAGAACCGCGGTTTTCAGGCCCTGTTGGTTGCTGAGAATGTGATTCAGCAGGGTGGTTTTTCCGGCCCCCAGAAAGCCGCTGAGAATGGTGACGGGAACACCGGAGGTTGTGGAGGCTGCGGTCATTCCGAGAATGGTTCTCAGCTCATGTTGGCAGCAGCGCGTCGATCGCGATCGCCAGCTCCCTGTCGAGGTTGCTGAGTCCGCCGAGGTCGTGGGTGGTCAACTCAATGGTGACCCGGTTGTAGACGTTGCTCCAGTTCGGATGATGGTTGCGTGCCTCAGCGAGCAGGGCCACCTGGCTCATGAAACCGAAGGCCTCCACGAAGTCGCGGAACTGGAAATCACGTCGCAGCTTTTCACCCTCCAAAGACCAGTGAGGGAGACCGGATGCCAAGTCAGAGCGTTGACTGTCGTTAAGGCGCTGGGCAGGCATGGCGTGGAGGTTGCACACTTCCATGCTGGCCGGTGCTCATTCCTCCTGGGCGATCTCGTGAAGACGATCCACCAGAAGGTCCACGTCGGTGTCCGCGCCGCCATCAGTGGCCCAGGCATCCGGGTCATGGCGAGCCTGCACGAACGCATTCAGCTTGCTGGTGTTGCGACGTTGCAGGAGTGACCTCGCATTGTCCCGTTGCGGCTCTGCTGCAACGTCGGATCGACTGGGGCACAGATCTCCCACGGCGTGGCAGGCAAGGCGCCGTTTGTGAGCAGCCGAGCGGTGTTCCCAGAGGTAAACCCCCTGCCAGGTCCCCAACAGCAGCCGTCCGTCGTCGATGCTGAGGCTCAGGGTTTGGCTTGTCAGTGCGGTTCTGATGTGCGCGGGCATGTCGTCGCTGCCTTCGTCATCGTGGCGATAGCGGATCCGCGCGCCGAAGGGGTTCAGAGGTCCGCAGCCGTCCTGAGGTACAACCGCATCCATCCAGGTCTGGAGGTCATGCAGCACCCGTGGGTCGGCGTTCTCGTTGATTGTGAGGCTTGCACTGGTGTGCAGGCAGGTCAGATGCAGCATTCCCTGCCGCAGTTCCTGGCCGGCAATCCAGGTGTTCAGCATTTCGTTGAGCCGTGTGAAACCCCTCCCTGGGGTGCTGATCTCCAGCTGCTCCAGAACCTGATGCAGGGTCATGGACCGGGCTTCGTACGCGCTCTTCAATTCTGGTGCCAGGCCACAGTCCCCACCTGAGCTGATTCATCCTGGGCGTGTTGAGCGACATCGGCCATGAACGCTTCCTCCGCTGCCCAGCTGACGCTTCTCTTTGATGGCGGCTGTCCTCTGTGCGTGCGGGAAGTCCGTTTTCTGGAACGGCGGGATCGTGCCAGGCGGATTCGTTTTGTGGATATCGATGCGGAGGACTACAACCCCGATGCCCATGCATCGATCGGGTACCGGGAGGCCATGGGGCGGATTCATGCCATCTGCTCGGACGGAACGGTGCTGCGGGATGTCGCCGTGTTCCGAGAGGCCTATCGACTCATTGGCCTCGGATGGCTGTATGCGCCAACCCGTTGGCCGGTGATCTCCTCAGTCGTCGATCGGCTCTATGCCATCTGGGCCGCACGACGGTTGCAGATCACCGGGCGTCCCGATCTGGACACCCTCTGCAGCGACCGCAACATCTGCCGGCTGTCATCGACTGCGGATTGAACGGTTGTCGACCCGGTTCTCCATCTCCAAGATTGGACAAGGAGATGGAGACCCCGGTGAAGGATCAACCAGCACCTCCTTATGAGGGTTTTTCAGAACGCGTCACCGATGGCAGTGACGAGGATCGACAAAACGCCTACGGGCGCTGGTTGAAGCGCCTCAGGGGCAGCCAGGCAGGCTCGGAAGCTGAGCAGGAGACGTCCTCCGAGACCCGGAACTGATCAGGCTTCAGATCGCGGGCCTGCGATACATCACCTTCAAGGGCCACAGAGCGATCGGCAAGGAGATCGCCAGAGCCGTTTTGAGCAGGAATCGACGCATGTCACAGCGGAACGCGACAGTTCCAGATTGCCTCCGGCTGGTTGGGTTTGGCCACAGCCGGTTCAAATGCGCTCGTTAAGGTCTGCGCAGAAGCTTTGTCTGGATGGCGTCCGCCGCATCGGCCTGGGATCGCTTGGGGATGCACTTACGGGACACCCAGTTGCTGGGCTCGATCCAGAGCACCTTGTACTGGGACCAAAACACCAGAATGCCCAGTGGCGGCGCTGCGTGGCGTGGCGAGCAGCTGACGTTGCTCGCCCGACAGCTTCATGCACGTCAGAGCTCCAGCGAGTACGCCGATCTGTTGGCTCAGGCTCGTCAGGGCTGGGAATCGGGCGAGCGCTGTTCGCAGCAGGGTCGCAACCTCGATTTGCTTGAGCAGGATCTGCGCCGTCAGCAGGCCCTTGATCCTGAGCTTGTCGGTGCCATCGCCATGGCCAAAGCCGAGGGCTACAACCGCTGGCAACAGTCGCGAGCGTCATCCGACTTTGAGCTTTTCGCTCCGGCACTCCAGACCCTGATCGATCTTCGCCAGGAGCAGGCACGACAACTGCAGGAACCCCGTTCCTGCTGGGAAACGCTGGCGCAGCCGTTCGAGCCGGATCTCAACCTGCAACGCCTGCAGGAGCTTTTTGCACCGCTGCGTGAGCGTTTGCCTGAACTGGTGCAGGAAACCCGGTCGATTTCCCAGTCCCGCGCAATGGCCTGGGATCTGGATGAGCCATCGCAGCAGCAGTTGTGTGAGCAGTTGCTGCAGTCATGGGGTCGGGATTCCGCCATCACCTGCATGGCGCGCTCCCCCCATCCGTTTTCCATCACCCTTGGTCCTGCGGACTACCGCATCACCACTCGGGTTGTTCCCGGTCAGCCGTTGTCCTGCTTTCTGGCTACGGCCCACGAGTGGGGGCACTCGCTCTATGAGCAAGGTCTGCCGGATCAGAGCCATCAGTGGTTCACCTGGCCCCTTGGACAGGCCACCTCCATGGCGGTGCATGAAAGCCAGTCGTTGTTCTGGGAAAACCGCGTGGCCCGCAGTCTCCCGTTCGCTCGTCAGTGGTGGCAGCGTTTCGCTGCAGCCGGAGCACCACTGAGTTCTGCCGACGATCTCTGGCGGGCCATGAATCCCCTCGCTCCGGGTCTGAATCGGGTGGAGGCCGATGAACTCAGTTACGGCCTGCACATTCTCATTCGCACCGATCTCGAAATCGCATTGCTGGAGCAGGGGTTGGCGGTGAAGGACCTGCCGGGCGAGTGGAATCACCGCTACGGGCAGCTGCTCGGAGTTCAGCCGGCTTGCGATGCGGAGGGCTGTCTCCAGGATGTTCACTGGAGTGAAGGCCTTTTTGGTTATTTCCCGTCCTACCTGCTGGGGCACCTGATCAGTGCCCAGCTTTCCGAGGCCATGGAGCTTGAGATCGGGTCTCCCGAACACCACATCTCCGCCGGAGATGTGACTCCAATGCTCGGCTGGTTGCGTCAGAGGGTTCATGGTGTGGGCAGGGCACTGAACGCTGAAGATCTCGTTCAGCAGGTCTCGGGCCGACCGCTGGACAGCGATGCGTTCCTCCGGCACCTGAATGCCAAGCTCGGCTGTCTTGCGACGCTGTGACCGTCAGGGCTGCCCGTAGGATCCCGGCGCCGTCCACCGCCGTCCATGGCCAATCTCGATCAGGCTCCCAGCCGCAGCATGCCGAACTTGCTGCATGTGCTGCCAGCCTTCGCTGATGAAGCCGAGCTTCGTCTCAACACGATCGTGGAGCTCAACTCCAACACGATCAACAAGTACGAGTTGATCACGGAAACCGGCCACCTGAAGCTGGATCGTGTGGGGTATTCCTCGCTCGCTTACCCCTTCGCCTACGGCTGTATTCCGCGCACCTGGGATGAAGACGGTGATCCGCTTGATATTGAGATCGTCAACGTCACGGAACCTCTCATCCCCGGCTCGATTGTTGAAGCCAGGATCATCGGCGTGATGACCTTCGACGATGGTGGTGAAGTCGACGACAAGGTGATCGCTGTGCTTGCGGATGACAAACGCATGGATCACATCAAGAGTTTCGAGGATCTCGGTGAGCACTGGAAGAAGGAAACCACCTACTACTGGGAGCACTACAAGGATCTGAAGAAGCCCGGCACCTGCACGGTCAACGGCTTCTTCGGCCCTGAAAAAGCTGTGGAGATCATCAAGGGCTGTGAGGCTCGTTACATGGCCGAGATCGATCCGAAACTGGTCGACTGACGCTGCTCAACTCATCTGGATGCCGAGGTGGGAATCATTCCGCCTCGGTCTTTTCATCTCTGATACATATTCACCAGAACCTCACGCTTCGCCTCTGGTTGCTGAGGATGCCCGCGATGGGCTCCTTTCTGGGAAGAGATCACCATGTCGCCGGCTTTCGCGAACAAAGAAATCGCTTCCGCACCCTGAAGTTGGCCGAATTCGTAGGGGTCGAGTTGATTTTTTTGGTTGAATGAAGCATTGAGGCTCCATAATCGATGGTGCCGATGAGATCCTTTCACATAGCAATAGGGACCATCGGCAAGCTCATTGACGTCCCTGAGATAAACGAAGGATTTGAATTTCAGTGACCGGCCATCACAGTGATAGCTGCGTGTGTCTTGAACACCTTGGTTGATATACAGGTTTCGGCACTTCACTTTCAGTTGATTCAGGCTGCTTGCCAAAAGCAATTTCTGGATGAGGTTTTCATGCAGGCAGTTCTGGATTGTCTTCCCCAAATTGAATGACAGCCGTTCAGGATGAAAAATATCGATCATCCCCGCATCGCTTCCTGTTCGGCCGTCAGGTCGCTTCACTCTGTAATTGATCACAGGCCGATCCGCGTCCCGGAAATTGCTGTATCCCTTCAGGACGCGATGGTCGGGGAGGTTGAGGTAGGCAATGTTCTGGAGATTCGAAAGGTTGTTTGACCTGATGTTCTCCAGCAGGTCGTGAATTTCATTTCGGATCGACGTCATGTCCTGACTGGATCCGGCACCGCGCAGACAGATGATTCCATGGCGACGCAGTGCCCAGGCAGCGGCAAGAAAACTGCGACGGCTCTGCGCAATGGCGGTAAACGGAAAGCAGATGCCGGCAACGGCGTGTGCCAGTGCTTCGCCTCGCAGCAAGGTTGGCTGTTCAGTGGCGATTGTCGTGCAGGACAACACTGCTCAACGGTGTTCGGGAAGGGTACCGCCAGTTCCGATCACGTCTGTGTTTGCCCGTCTCATCTCACTGTTGAGACAAAGAGATTCTGAAGAGTTCTCCGTAAGAGCAGTCTTCTGAGGCTTTTTGACGCGCCGTGAATACGTTTAAGACCAGCAAGACTCATGCGTCTCATGCGGGTTTGTTGGTTCGCGCTGCCGGCCGTTTTCGTTGCCATGGCGGCGGCAGTTCCTGTGAGGGCCGAACAGTTGGCTCTCCAGAGTCCATCGCCTTCGCGCATTCTTCTCGATCTGCAGCGGCGTGAAATCAGCGTGTTGCTGGATGGGCGGATGCGTGGTTCCTGGCCGGTGGCGATCGGTGATCCGAAGACCCCGACGCCTCAGGGACACTTTTCAATCCTCACGAAGAAAATCAACCCCATTTACGTCTCCAAAAAGTCCGGACAACGCAAAGAGCTCAGTGGCCCGACGAGTCCGATTGGCGATCGCTATCTGGCCTTCCACCGCAATGCCCGGGGTGAATTCGGCATCCACGGAACTCCCTGGCCGCATTGGGTGCAGACCCGCGCAGCGGTGAGCCTGGGCTGCGTGCGCATGCTGAATGCCCATGTGCGCCAGTTGTTCGATCTCGTGGATGTGGGGACAACCCTTGAAATCAAAGGGTGAGTCAGGCCTCCGGTCGTACGGCGTCGAAGATTTCCTTGAGGATTTCGCCGGCTCCAAGCTTCTTCAACGTCGTCGCCAGCTCAAGGCCAATCGCTTCAGGGTCAGATGAGGGGCCTTTGGCCTGCTCCCGGATCAGGCGTTTCCCGTCGAGGCTGGCGACCATGCCAGTCAGGATCAACGTGTCGCCTTCGAAGCGTGTGTTCACACCGATGGGCACCTGACAACCTCCCTCCAGTTCGCGCAGGAAAGCGCGTTCAGCAAGACAGCGCTGGGATGTGGGTCGGTGCTCCAACACCTTGATGATCTCCATCACTTCGGGCTTGTTCTCAACGCATTCGATCCCCAGGGCTCCCTGGCCCACGGCATGGAGGGAAATATCTTCAGGGATGGATTGGTCAATGCGGTCGGCGAAGCCGAGTCGCCCCAGCCCGGCGGCGGCAAGGATCAGGCAGTCATAGGCACCGCTGTCGAGTTTCTCAAGACGGGTGATGACGTTTCCGCGCACATCCTTGAACTCCAGATGGGGGTAGTGATGCCGCAGCTGGGCCAGGCGACGGAGTGAGCTGGTTCCCACCACAGCGCCTTCGGGGAGGGTCGCAAGATTGAGGTGCTTGTTCTTGGCATGCAGCACCAACGCATCGGCGGGATCTTCCCGTTCGGTGATGCAACCGAGCATCAGCCCTTCCGGAAGGTTGGTCGGCAGATCCTTCAGGGAATGAACAGCGATATCAGCTCTCCCCACAAGCATCTGGGCTTCGAGCTCTTTCGTGAAAAGACCCTTGTCCCCAATTTTCGCCAGAGCAACGTCGAGGATTTTGTCGCCCTGCGTGGCCATCGCCTCCACGGTGATGGTGAGGTTGGGATGAGCCTTTTCCAATTCGGCTTTCACCCAGTTGGTCTGCACCATCGCCAGCTGGCTGCGGCGGGAGGCGATGCGCAGTTCGGTGAGGGCCATTGGCTCGGCAGATCAGCCGTCAACATTACGGACTCGCGACCTGCCGATTCGTGAATGTGAAGCATCTCGGGAGATTCGGATGAGTGTGAACATTGCGTAACATCGGCACAGCGTTGCGCTCTCCCATGCCAGGTCCGGTTGTCAACGGTGTGCGTCACGCAGCATCAACCAAGGTTTCCCTGGAGGAGGTGCCGGCAACCACCCACCTTCCCTTGATGGCGGAAGGAACCATCCGCCTGCTGTTACTGAACAGCGGTGAGCTGTTGATGGCCCGGTTGAGGTCCACCACCGATCCCGATGGACAGACTGCTTATCAGCTGATTCGCCCCCGTCGAGTTCACACCGCTGATGCGGGGGATCAGCCGTGGCAACTGGAGCCATACCTGAAGGGCGTGACCTCCCAGACCAGTCTGGTGCTGTTCAAGCACGCTCTGGCCTCAGTTCTCGAACCGGACGGACTGCTGTTGCAGGCGTATTCCGACGAAACCTCACAGGAATGCCCTTTTGAGGAAACTCCGGTGGAGAGGTTGAAGCGTGCCTTTCAGGAATTCACGGATTCCCTGGACTCCTGAACCGTGCGTGTCTTCGCCTGTTGGCCGTTTGATTTCAGTAAAAACCCCAGGCATGCCTGGGGTTTGATCTCTTCCGTGTGAGGAGGGCGTCTCAATTCCCTCGGACCTCTTATAACCCTTGAGAGGGGAGGTAGACAGTGCTTTTGTACTTATGTATTTCTTTGAACAACAGCCGTCTGTCTCTGCAGCGATCCTTTTTGTATGAATGAGTCCTACGTTCTGGTCGCGATCATTCTCTGCGTCTGGCTGCTGGTGAAGCTGTTGCCAGGCATGGAACCATGAGCCGGCAGAATGCATTGATCAACATCTCGAGCCGAGCAAGCTGAGATGTGATTGGTGATTCAACCCCTTGAACTCCATCTGATTCGCTGGTTCCGATCGACAACGACGGTGTCTACCCGGAAGTTTGTGTTGGGCTCAATGGTTGATTGCAATTCCCATAAAACTGAAAGCTGACGCTCCGATTGAGTCGAAATTTGGCAAGACGTGAAGGGTAAGGTGTAGTGAGAAACGAAAAGATGGTTGTTCTGGAAGAACAAACTTATTTCAGATGTTCGAGCACGGCCCCCAGGTTCATGCCTGACTTGATGTAACCGGCAGTTGCGAGTGTGATGACGGCTGCGTTCAACGCCAGAAATGCTCCGGCGAGCTTGAATTCATCTTTCAT
>CAJWZW010000070.1 GCA_913050565.1 uncultured Synechococcus sp. | reverse complement strand
ACAAACATTATCGGCTAATCATGATTTAATCCAGGATAAAATCAACTATAAAGGTTCGTATTTTGTTGATTTATACAAGCAACATCATTCACTCAGCCTATCTGGTAAGCGCTGAATTTAAGGAAAAATCCCGATAATGATGTAGCCCCTGAAGCAGGAACTGACGGAGCTACGAGATGAGTAGAAAAAGTTGATGGTCGATGTCCATTGCTTCATCGGAGACTTTATTTAGCTATTTAATTTCTTTACCTTGCTCTCCATCTGCTGAAAACACTATCCAGCCTTTGATCTCAAGAGGGTGAACCGCTGTGCCGTGCGAGCCCCAGTGGTCGACCTGGAAGAACCAGAAGGGAAGTCAAAGTGGGGTTTCGTTTCCGGCTACGAGACCGGTTTACGGCACCGTCACGACAGTCTTCCCAAGTCGAAAGAAAGTCAGATCAGAGCACTAGAAGAAGGCCGTCACCAACACAGCAGTTCAAAGCCAGTTTAAACGGAAGTTCAGGTTGGATTTGGCCAGATGGCACGCACACTCTCGAGAGCCTGACGCGATTGCTCTGCACGGGAAGCTTCGTCGGGTCCCGGCAACAGAATGGTCACGTGACCGAGCTTGCGACCGGGTGTTTCCGGGGATTTGCCATACCAGTGGAGATGCGCATTGGAGATCTTGCGCAAACTCGTCAGTCGCTCCTCCAGAGGTGCTGCACCGTCGAGGCCCAGAAGATTGACCATCAACGCACCGTTGCTGATCAATTCAGGCATCGGCACTGGAAGACCAGCCACGATGCAGAGTTGTTGATCGAACTGGCTGCTGTTGCAGGCGTCGATCGAGAAGTGGCCCGAGTTGTGGGTTCGTGGGGCGATTTCATTCACCTGCAGCCCATCAAGACCGAAAAAGAACTCCAGAGCCAGCACGCCCACGTAATCAAGTTTCGTCAGTAACGAAACGGCCACGTTGTAAGCCAACGCTTCGATGGCCTGATCAGCCGGAGCTGGTGCCAGAACCCAGTCGCAGACCTGATGATGCTGATGCGTCTCAACAAGTGGGAAGCTGCGAACCCTGCCCTGACGGTCCCGGGACACCACCAGCGCCAGTTCACGTTCGTAATCAACCCAGGATTCCAACAGCCAGTCGTCGGCTTCCACGCGACGCAGCAACTGAGCCAGGTCCTCAATGCTGTGCAGGGCCTGGGTTCCCTTGCCGTCGTAACCGCCGCGCGCGGCTTTGGCCATCACAGGAAACTGCCAGCCCTTGGGCAGCTTCGGTTGGGAAGGTGCGATCTCACTGAGAGGGCACCAGGGAGGTGCCGGAATCCCCAGTTCGTCCAGCAGCTGTCGTTGGGACAGCTTGTCCACCAATGGAGAGAGTGCCTTCAGTCCGGGACTGAAACAGGCTCCCTGGCGTTCAAGCGAACGAAGAGCTGGGATATCGACCCACTCGTTCTCAAACGTCACACCGCAGCAGCCCTGCACCAGATCCCTCGTGCCTGACGCATCACGGGGATCCGCCGCGACCTGCCGTGTGGCTCCTTCACAGGCCGGATCCTCACCCGAAGGCGTCTGCACGGCGATCGGTACATCGCGCAAAGCAGCTGCCTGCACCAGCATTCGAGCCAGCTGCCCACCGCCCACTACACCGATCATCTCGGCCGTGCTGGTCATCGCGTTGATGCAGGGCGCAATTCAGCAGCTTGCCATCCGCTCGAACCCCCCTCGCTTCAGATCAACGCCCTGTCTCCACTGAATGCAAGGCGCACCAGGGTGAGCAGAAGCACCAGAAGAAAGAGGGCCAGGCCGAGTGTGCAGGCATAACTGATCTCCAGTTCCGCGAACGCCTGGTCGTACACGTAATAAACAATCGTTCTGGTTGCGTCGGCTGGTCCTCCCTGGGTCATCAGGAAAACCTCTTCAAAGACCTTCGTGGCGGCGATGGACGACACCACGGCAACCAGCGTCACGTAGGGGCGAAGCAACGGAAGCGTGATGTCGAGATGCTGGCGCCAGCCGTGGCTGCCATCGAGTTCAGCAGCCTCGTAAAGCTCCCTGGGAATGCCTTGCAGTCCCGCCAGGAAGATCACCATGTAATACCCAAGCCCCTTCCAGAGCGTCACCACCATCACCGCGGGAAGAGCCAGCAGAGGTGAGGTGAGAAAACCGATCGGCGTGAATGCCGGACCGAGTAGCGCCGACAGCCAGCCATTGATCAGTCCGGTCTCCGCATAGAGCCACCTGAAGGCAATGGCAGCCACCACGATCGACACCAGAACCGGGGTGTAAAAGGCCCCGCGCAGCAGGTCGCGCCCTGGGAGGCGTTGGTCGACGAGCACTGCCAGAGCGAGGGACCCCAGCACGATCGGAGGAACCACGCCGATCAGATAAACAAATGTGGTGAACAGCACCCGTCGCACCATCGGATCGGTGATCAGGCGCCGCAGGTTGGCCAGCCCCACGAACTGAAGCGGTTCACTCACATCCAGGCCCGTGGAGCTGAAGCTCATCACGAGTGCCATCAGCGCAGGCAGAAGCACCGAAACGCTGATCAGCAGCAGAGCGGGCAGAACAAACGCCCAGGCGATGAGGCTGTGCCGCACGACAGGGACAAAACTGATCGGAGATTACGGGCAGCGAACGGTCTCTGCCGGGCAAAGTGGCGGCAGTGGATGTTCTTGCCATGGTTGCCTCCTCCACCATGCGGCGAATTCCGGTTGCACTGGAACAGAACCCCTACGAGGTGTTGATCGGTGCTGGAGGCCTTGCAGGCATCGGAGCTGAGCTCAAGCGAGCCGGCATCCGCGAGGGCCGTCGAATTCTGGTGGTGAGCAATGCCGATGTGGCAGGGCCGTATGGCGCAACCTGCCTGGACAGCCTTCGCCGCAACGGTTTTGAAGCCGAGCTGCTGGTGATTGAAGCCGGAGAACAACACAAGACACCCGCCACCGTGGCGGCGATTCATGACGTCGCCTTCAATCAGCGACTTGAACGCAGCTCGTTGATGCTCGCTCTGGGCGGGGGCGTTGTGGGCGACATGACCGGTTTTGCCGCGGCGACGTGGTTGCGGGGGATTGGTGTGGTGCAAGTCCCGACGACACTGTTGGCCATGGTCGATGCGGCGATCGGCGGCAAGACCGGTGTGAACCACCCAGGGGGGAAGAACCTGATCGGTGCCTTCCACCAACCCAAGCTTGTCCTGATTGACCCCGACACGTTGTCGACCCTGCCGCGACGTGAATTCCGCGCAGGAATGGCCGAGGTGATCAAGTACGGCATCCTTGGCGACGCTGAACTGTTCCGGACCCTCGAGGCCTGCGCAGCACCCGACTCAGCCGAGGGGCTCGGAAACACTGTTCTGGAGACCATCCTTGAGCGTTCCGCCGCCGCCAAGGCGCGCGTGGTCGCAGCAGATGAGCGAGAGGGGAGCCTCAGAGCGATCCTCAACTACGGCCACACCTTCGGCCACGTTGTTGAGACCCTCTGCGGCTACGGCACTTGGCTTCACGGTGAGGCCGTGGCCATCGGGATGGTGGCCGTGGGGAAGCTCGCCATGATCCGTGGAAGCTGGAGTTCTGAGGAGATGAGGCGGCAGCAGCAGCTGATCTCCAACTGCGGACTGCCGACGGCCTGGCCAACCCTGGATCCGGAAGCCGTGCTGAAAACGCTGCAGGGCGACAAGAAAGTGCTGGATGGGAAGCTGCGCTTCATCCTTCCCACCTCCATCGGCAGTGTGGAGATCCGTGATGACATCACGCGGGAGGAGATCCTCAGGACTCTGGAGCTGCTTGCAGGCTGAGAGCGGAAGCAAGGGGGCCGCGACCGAACAACAGCCAGCGAAACTCCCCCAGTCCTGCCGGATCCACAAGCCGGAGCAATGCTTCACGGCGCTGCAGTGCCTGCGGCAGCTCATGGGGAGGCAGCTGTTGAAGGGCGTGCAGTCGTTCCGCCAGTCCCAGCGCAAGCAGCATTTCACCCTGACGACGCTGATCGAGGGGGCGCCATCCATGTGAGGCGGCAGCCGCGTTCAGGCTCTCGATGCAGACATGGCTGGTGAGATCCTGCGCTCCGGGCGACTCCAGAGGGTCCAGTCCGGCCACACCACTCCGACAGGCCATGAGCGTGCCATCCGAGCGAATGGAGCTGTAGTAACGCTTGGCCTCCAGGGCGTAATCGATCACCAGCAACACCCCTTGATCGATGGCCGCCGACAAGCTCTGCATCAAGGCTCCGTAGCAGTCATGCCATTCACTGCACCAGCCCTCCGCAGCATCCAGCGGAGGGAGAGCGCAGTCCGATGCGGCGATGGCTTCAGCCATCGGCTCAGGCAGAGGCAGAAGGCACCAGTCGAGACAGCCGCTGGCCTGCAACGCCACGCCCTGCAGCTGCAGGCGTCCGTTCTTGAACACCACGCGGTCCACAGGCAGCGCATCCAGAAGTTCATGGGCCAGCACAACACCCTGAACAGGGGCAGCCGCCAACTCCTTCAGGGAACACCAACGCAGCGGCGGCATGGAAGCTCCATCGATCTGCGTCTTGGCGATGCGTTGCTGCTGCCGCGAACGGAGTGCTGCACTGCGCTCCACCAGCACCAGCTCAAGACGCTGCAGCAGGTCCGGTGCACGGTCGGCAATGGCCTGGAGCAGATCAGCGGCCAGGTCACCCTCACCGGGGCCAACCTCCACAAGCGAGAGACGTCGCCCATCACTTGGAAGCGATTGCAACAGCGCGATCAGCTGTTGGGCCAGCAATTCGGCAAAGTCAGACCCAAGGGAGGGCGATGTGGCGAAGTCACCGGCCGGACCGATCCGAACCTGACCCGAGCCGTAGTAGCCGCGCTCCGGGTGAAAAAGGGCCCACTCCATGTATTGCCGAAACGGCACCACGCCTCCGGCCTGCCGGAAGAGATTGGCCAACCAGACCGGGCAAACCGCAGGCGTCGGATTCATTGGAGAGAATGCCGTTCGCAGAAGCTGATCCATGGGAACACATCGCAACGGCGGCTTATGGGCTTTCGTCCTGGCGGTGGCCCTGGTTCTGGGGATTGGAACCCCGGCAAACGCCTACGACAATCCGGAATTGCTCCCCGATCACCCGACACCGGTGATCGATCTGGCCAAAGCCTTCAGCGACAAGCAACGCGCCAATCTCGAAGACAGCCTCAACAGTTTTGAGGAGGAGACCGGTTGGAAACTTCGCGTCCTCACCCAGTACGAGCGAACCCCTGGCCTGGCCATCCGAGAATTCTGGGGGCTGGACGAAAGCAGCCTTCTGCTGGTGGCTGATCCACGGGGCGGCAATCTGCTCAACTTCAATGTGGGCGATGCCTTGTTCGCACTGATGCCTCGCACCTACTGGGTGGAGCTGCAGACGCGTTTCGGCAATCAGTTCTATGTGAAAGATCACGGAGAAGACGGAGCGATCCTCGACTCCCTCAATGCCGTCGAGATCTGCCTGGAGCGCGGAGGATGCCAGGTGGTTCCTGGGTTACCACTGGAGCAGTGGCTGTGGACCCTGACCACATCGGTGGTCGGTGGCTTGATCGCCGGCTTCGCCTCCTACCCCCGCAAGGAGGGTGAAACGATCGCGTGGGCGTGGGTGCTGCTGCTCTCACCGCTGTGGGTGATGCTGTTCGGAGTCTTTGGCATTGCTCCGGTGGTCACCCGCACCTCCGATGTGATGCCGCTGCTGCGCAATGGTGTGGGTTTCATGGGAGGAGCCATTGCGGCTTACCTGATCGCCCAGGCGACGGTGGGACGCCGCCTGGAGAACAAATCGGAGAGCTGAATCAGGAACGAAGGCGATCGAGGACCGAGCGGTCCTCGAGGGTGCTGGTGTCTCCACTCACCTCCTGCCCCGCAGCCAGTGCACGCAGAATCCTCCGCATGATCTTGCCGCTTCGGGTTTTGGGCAGTGCATCACTGCATTTGATTTCATCCGGTCGGGCGATCGGACCGATTTCGACACCCACATGGGATCTGAGTTGCTGAACAAGCTCCTCTGAAGGTTCTCTCCCAGCTTCCAGAGTCACAAAAGCAACGATTCCCTCGCCTTTGAGATCATCCGGGCGACCCACCACTGCCGCTTCGGCAACCGCCGGATGACTGACCAGGGCGGATTCAATCTCCATGGTGCCCAGGCGGTGACCGGAGACATTGATCACATCGTCAACCCGACCCATGACCCAGAAGTAGCCGTCGGCATCCCGGCGGGCACCATCACCGGCGAAATAGAGGTACGACCCATCGGCCGGGCGGATGTGCTCCCAGTAGCTCTCACGGAATCGCTGCGGATTTCCGTGCACGGTGCGCATCATCCCCGGCCAGGGGGCCCGAACGGCCAGGTAACCGCCCTGATCCGCATCACAGCTGTTGCCCTCCGAATCGATGATGTCGGCCTGAATCCCAGGCAGGGGAAGTGTCGCTGAACCAGGCTTGGTGGGAGTCGCCCCGGGCAGCGGGCTGATCATCACGCCACCGGTTTCGGTCTGCCACCAGGTGTCGACGATCGGACAGCGATTGCCGCCGATCACCTCGCGGTACCACATCCAGGCCTCTGGGTTGATCGGCTCACCAACGGTCCCCAGCAGACGAAGGCTGCTCATGTCGAATTGGTCCGGCACCGCTCGGCCGCTCTTCATGAACGCACGGATGGCGGTTGGAGCTGTGTAGAAGATCGAGATGGAGTGCTTCTGGATCAACTCCCAGAAAGCTCCGGGATTGGAAGGGCGAGGGGCACCCTCGTACATCACCGTGGTCGCGCCGTTCGACAGGGGGCCGTAAACGATGTAGCTGTGACCCGTGATCCAGCCCACATCGGCGGTGCACCAGAAGACATCGTCGTCACGGATGTCGAAAATCCACTGAAACGTGAGGTGGGCCCAGAGGTTGTATCCGGCTGTGGTGTGAACCACTCCCTTCGGTTTGCCGGTGGAGCCGGAGGTGTAAAGCACGAACAGACGATCCTCACTCGCCATCGGCTCTGCAGCGATCTCTGAGCTCTGGCCATCCACCAGTTCATGCCACCACTGATCACGGCCAGCGACCATCTCAACGGGCTGTTTGGTGCGCTGCACCACCAGCACGGCCGACACGGAAGGGCAGGCGTTGCCGGACAGGGCAGCATCCACAGCGGGTTTCAGGGACACCGGCTTGTCTTTGCGGAAACCGCCATCGGCGGTGATCACGGCTTTCACGTCGCCGTCATTCAGCCGATCCCGCAGCGCTTCCGATGAAAATCCGCCGAAAACCACCGAGTGGGGCGCACCGATCCGGGCGCAGGCCAGCATCGCGATGGCCGCTTCGGGAACCATCGGCATGTAGAGCGCAACAAGGTCGCCCTTACCGATTCCCATGGCCTTGAGGGCATTGGCTGCCTTGCAGACCTCCCCATGCAGTTGCCGATAGGTGAAGGTCCGCACATCGCCGGGTTCACCTTCCCAGATCAGTGCTGTCTTCTCTGCCCGGGGGCCATCGAGATGACGGTCAAGGCAGTTGTAGGAGAGGTTTGTGGTCCCCCCTTCGAACCAACGGGCGAATGGAGCATCCGACCAGTTGAGAACGGTGTGAAACGGTTCGAACCAATGCAGCTCGCGACGGGCCGCGTCTCCCCAGAAACGATCGGGGTCGCTTTTCGCTGCATCCGCCAGAGCGCGGTAGGCCTCAAGACTGCCGATCCTTGCCTGGGCGGAAACCTCGGCCGGAGGATCGAACACCCGCTGCTCCTGCAGCACGCTTTCGATCGTCGTTTTGGCGTCGGTCACAGCAGAGGGCGGAACACTCAGAGGCAGGGTAAGGAGAGGAACCGGCATGAATCCAGTTCCCGTATCAATCTTTCGGACAGCTGACGCGTTTGACTGGCAGCAATCACCCGGTGATCGCCTTGAACGCGTCGCCCGCGGCCTGCCTGTTCGATCTCGATGGACTGCTGCTCGACACCGAGCCTCTGCACGGAAGGGGCTGGGCTGAGGCGGCAGCGCGGTTCGGTGCGGAACTCAGTCAGGAACAGCTGTTGCAGCTGCGAGGTCGTCGCCGTCTGGATTGTGCCGAGCAGGTGGATGCCTGGTTACCCCACGCCGTCGGGACGGAGGCCTTGCTCGCCGTACAGCAACCTCTGGTGCGGGCACTGCTGATCAACGCCCAGGCCATGCCCCATGCCGAAACCCTGGTGGAGCACTGCGCGACCAGCGGTATTCCCATGGCACTCGTCACCAGCAGCAGCCGCGAGGCCGTTGCGTTCAAAGCAGCTCCCCATCCCTGGCTGGAACGCATCTCAGAGCGCATTTACGGCGATGATCCTGAACTCGAGGCCGGCAAACCCGATCCAGCTCCGTTCCTTCTGGCCGCAGCAAGGCTGGGGGTATCAGCAAGTGACTGCTGGGCGCTGGAGGATTCGCAGGCCGGAACCGCCTCGGCTCTTGCCGCCGGCTGCAAAGTATGGGTTGTGGGAGAAACCCGTTCAGACGGGGAAAACAGCAGCAATCCAAGGCATGTGAGCGACCTCGGCCTTGTGCTGGATCACCTGATCAG
>CAJWZW010000069.1 GCA_913050565.1 uncultured Synechococcus sp. | reverse complement strand
TCACCATTGACCTGATCATCCGCGGAATGTGCAGCCTGATCCCCGGGAAAAAGGGACTCAGTGACAACATCCGCGTGATCAGCATCATCGGCCAGTTCCTGGAGCACTCCCGCATCTTCTGGTTCAGCAACGGTGGAACTCCAGAGGTGTACATCGGCAGTGCCGACTGGATGACCAGAAATCTCGATCGGCGCGTGGAGGCCGTGACGCCGGTGGAAGATCCTGCTCTGCAGGGCAAATTGGAACGACTCCTGACGCTCTATCTCAGTGACAATCGTGGAGCCTGGGACATGCACAGCGACGGCAGCTTCACCCAGCGAAAACCGAAAAATGACGAAGTGGAGATGAACTCGCAGGTTGAATTAATCAATGCATGGAGTCAGGGACTCACCGCCTTGTAATGCTTCATCATTAAAAATCATCTTGATCTGTCACCTTCGATACAAGTAAAAATGTTGATTCCGATGAATTTTCAACCAGAAAGGTAAAAATCCTGAGAGTTTTCAAATCAGCGAAGTTCAGCTGCTGAAAGTTTTCGGATTTGCGTTGTTCCTTCTCAACACTGAGTGCTAAGTTCAGCCCAAATTCATTCAGGAGACCAGGGTGATGGGGATCCCTCTGGACTCTTCTGGGAAGTCTGAAAAGTCTTCTCAGAAGGTACCTGCACTGCCGTCCACTGGACGTCGGTCAACTTCAGGTCAAAACAGACGATTAGCCACTGATTCCATTGGCTTTTATCTGAGCAGCATCGGCCGAATACCACTGCTGACGGCAGCCGAAGAAATTGAGCTTGCACATCATGTGCAGGCAATGAAGCAACTGCAGGACGTCCCGGAAGAGGACCTCACCTCCCGACAGCGGCACAAGATCCGCATGGGCAAACGGGCACGCGACCGGATGATGGCCGCCAACCTGAGATTGGTTGTGAGCGTCGCCAAAAAGTATCAGAACCAGGGGCTGGAGCTGCTGGATCTGGTGCAGGAAGGAGCGATCGGATTGGAGCGTGCCGTCGACAAGTTCGACCCCGCCATGGGCTACAAGTTTTCAACCTATGCCTACTGGTGGATTCGTCAGGGAATGACGCGGGCGATCGACAACAGCGCCCGCACCATCCGCCTGCCGATCCACGTCAGCGAGAAACTTTCCAAGATGCGTCGCATCTCCCGGGAGCTCTCCCACCGATTTGGCCGTCAACCCAACCGGCTGGAACTGGCGAGTGCCATGGGAATCGAACCCCGCGACCTGGAGGATCTGATCTCCCAGAGCGCCCCCTGCGCATCCCTCGATGCCCACGCCCGGGGAGAGGAGGATCGCAGCACGCTCGGCGAACTGATCCCTGACCCCAACGGCGAGGAGCCGATGGAAGGCATGGATCGCAGCATTCAGAAAGAGCACCTGGGGGGTTGGCTTTCACAACTCAACGAGCGGGAGCAGAAGATTCTGAAGCTGCGTTTTGGACTGGGCGGTGAAGAGCCTCTGACGCTGGCGGAAATAGGCCGTCAGATCAATGTGTCCCGCGAACGGGTTCGACAACTCGAATCCAAGGCGATTCTCAAGCTGCGGGCCATGACCAACCACCAGCAGGCAGCCTGAGTACTCCGCTCCCGGGACCTGGAATTGCAGCGATCATCGCGTGGATGGTGATCGTTGTTGCATCAGCTCTGCTGGCGCGTAACCGGTGGCCCGACCAGCGTGAACTCAGCCGAAAAATTGTGCATATCGGCACCGGTGCTGTGATCCCCATGGCCTGGTGGTTCGCCATTCCTGCCGTGATCGCCATTCCCTTTGCTGGAGTCGTCACGCTGGCGACGGCGATCAACCAGCGTTGGCGCCTGATTCCCGCCGTTGAGGATGTTGATCGCAACAGCTACGGGACAACCGCCTACGGCCTGGCCATCACCACACTGCTGGTGATGTACTGGCCGTATCAGCCGGAGGCCGTCTGCGCAGGCGTGCTGGTGATGGCCTGCGGTGACGGTCTGGCTGGGTTGATTGGTCGCGCTGTGACCTCACCACGGTGGACGGTTGCCGGGCAGACGAAATCCCTGGCGGGGACAGCCACCATGCTGACGGTCTCATTCGGGGTGCTGCTGGCCCTGACCATCACTGACGGCTCGGGTGTCAACGGAACGGGTGCACTGCTGTTGGCAGCTGTGGCCACGGGCTTGGAACAGATCAGTCCAGCTGGAATCGACAACCTCAGTGTTCCCCTGGCGGTGGGTTTTCTCTGGGCAACAACCATCCATTGAGTCGATATCTCGATCTCACATGAAGCTGAGCAGTGAAATCACTCAAACCCTGATTTTCACTTCAACGCTCAAATCGGCTGGTCAGGCCGTCACTGCGGGCTGCAGCTCATTCACCGCAGCCGCCAGATCCAGCAACAGACCTTCCGTGGTCTCCAGACTGATGCAGGCATCGGTGATGCTCTGGCCGTAGGTGAGTTGTGAAAGATCTGCCGACAACTTCTGGTTGCCTTCCACCAGATGACTTTCAATCATCACCCCCATCACATGCTGCGATCCGGCTCTGAGCTGATCGGCAACGGAGACCAGCACCTCGGACTGACGGCGGTAATCCTTGTTGGAGTTGGCATGGCTGCAGTCCACCATCAGGCGCTGTTTCAGTCCGGCTTTGCTCAACTCAGACGCCGCGGCCTGGACAGCCTCCAGGTGATAGTTGCTGCCTCCGTTTCCGCCACGCAACACCAGATGGCCGTAGGGATTGCCGGTGGTGCTCACGATCGAGGCATGGCCCTCCCTGTTGATCCCCAGAAAGTGATGGGGCCTTGCCGATGCCTGCATCGCATTGATCGCGATCTTGGCACTGCCATCCGTGCCGTTTTTGTATCCGACAGGCATCGAAAGGCCTGAAGCCATTTCACGATGCGTCTGGCTTTCGGTGGTCCTTGCACCGATGGCGGTCCAGCTGATCAGATCAGCGATGTACTGGGGCACCACCGGATCCAGCAGTTCCGTGGCCGTCGGCATGCCCTCCCGGGCTAAATCCAGCAGCAACCCACGGGCGCGCCGCAAGCCTGTGTTGATGTCGTAGGACCCATCGAGATGGGGGTCGTTGATCATTCCCTTCCAGCCCACTGTGGTGCGCGGCTTTTCGAAATACACCCGCATCACCACCTCCAGCTGATCCTTCAGCCGCTCCCGGATCGGGGCCAGGCGCTGGGCATATTCACGCGCAGCCTTCACATCGTGAACAGAGCAGGGCCCCACCACCACGAGCAGGCGCAGGTCCTCCCCCCGCAGGATCGCCTGAATCCTCCGACGCGCAGAAGCCACCGTCTCGGTGGAGGCTGCATCGATCGGCAGCTCACGATGCAGGAGCGCAGGAGCCACCAGCGGACGGGTTTCCACCACATGCAGATCTGAGGTGGCGGCCATGACCAAAGCACCGGGACCAGCCCAGGCTACGCACCTTGGCCATAAGCAACAGAGGCGGTCCGGAAGAATGGTGTGAAGCCCCGCACCGACATCCCATGCTGAGCGCTTACCGCAAGTTGGCCGCTGAACGGGAAGCCCAGGGCGTTCCTGCTCTGGCTCTGACTGCTGAGCAGACGCAGGGGCTGACCGAACTGCTGCAGAACCCTCCAAGCGGGGAAGACGACGCCCTGCTGCATCTTCTGAGTGAACGCATCCCGCCGGGTGTGGACGAAGCGGCCTACGTCAAAGCCACCTGGCTCAGCGCAGTGGCCCAGGGCAATGTCAGCAGCCCACTGGTGTCGCCTCTGGACGCCACCAAGCTGCTGGGAACGATGGTGGGCGGTTACAACGTGGCCGCTCTGATCGAGCTGTTGAAACACAGCGATGCCGAACTGGCGGCCTGCGCCGCGAACGGCCTCAGCCGCATCCTGCTCGTTTATGACGCCTTCAATGAAGTGATGGAGCTGGCGGAGAGCAACCCGTTCGCCAAGCAGGTGGTCGACAGCTGGGCTGCAGCCGAGTGGTTCACCTCCAAGCCGGAACTTGCTGAGAGCATCACCGTGACGGTGTTCAAGGTCGAGGGTGAAACCAACACCGACGACCTCTCTCCCGCCACCCACGCCACGACCCGGCCGGACATCCCCCTGCATGCCCTGGCCATGCTGGAGACCCGCGATCCAGAGGGCCTCAAAACCATTGAGACCCTGAAGGAGAACGGGCATCCCGTGGCCTATGTGGGCGATGTGGTGGGAACGGGCAGCTCCCGCAAAAGCGCGATCAACTCCGTGCTCTGGCACACCGGTGATGACATCCCCTTCGTTCCCAACAAAAGGGCCGGCGGTGTGATCCTCGGCGGCAAGATCGCTCCGATCTTTTTCAACACCGCGGAAGACTCCGGCGCGCTGCCGATCGAGTGCGATGTCACGATCCTGAACACCGGCGATGTGATCACCATCCGTCCCTACGACGGAACGATCGAACGGGATGGCTCGGTTGTGAGCCGTTTTGAGCTCAATCCCAGCACCATCCGCGATGAGGTGCGTGCCGGTGGCCGCATCCCGCTGATGATCGGTCGTGCTCTGACCGACAAGGTGCGGGCAAAACTCGGACTGCCTCCTTCGGATCTGTTCATCCGACCTTCCGCACCGGAAGACACCGGCAAAGGGTTCACCCTGGCTCAGAAAATGGTGGGCAAAGCCTGCGGCCTGAGCGGGGTTCATCCGGGCACAAGCTGCGAACCGCTGATGACCACCGTCGGGTCCCAGGACACCACCGGACCGATGACGCGGGATGAGATGAAGGAACTGGCCTGTCTGGGGTTCTCATCCGACCTGGTGATGCAGAGCTTCTGCCACACCGCGGCTTACCCGAAGCCCGTGGATCTGCAGACCCAGAAGGACCTCCCGGATTTCTTCGCGCAACGGGGCGGCGTGGCCCTGCGTCCCGGGGACGGAATCATCCACAGCTGGCTCAACCGCATGCTGCTGCCGGACACCGTGGGCACCGGCGGTGACAGCCACACCCGCTTTCCGCTGGGCATCTCCTTCCCGGCGGGATCCGGACTGGTGGCCTTCGCCGCCGCCATCGGAGCCATGCCGCTGGACATGCCCGAGTCGGTGCTGGTGCGCTTCAGCGGCTCCCTGCAACCGGGCGTCACCCTGCGCGATGTGGTGAATGCGATTCCCTGGATCGCGATTCAGCGAGGCCTGCTCACCGTTGAAAAAGCCAACAAGAAAAATCTGTTCAACGGCCGGATCATGGAGATCGAAGGTCTTCCCGACCTGAAGCTTGAGCAGGCCTTTGAACTGACGGATGCCAGTGCCGAACGCTCCTGTGCCGGCTGCACCATCAAGCTCTCCGAGGAGACGGTGAGCGAATACCTGCGCAGCAATGTGGCTCTGCTGAAAAACATGATTGCCAGGGGCTACAGCGATGCACGCACCCTTGCCAGGAGGATCAAGGAAATGGAGAGCTGGCTGGCCAATCCACAGCTGCTCTCCGCTGATGAGGACGCTGAATACGCTGAAGTGCTGGACATCAACCTCGACGAGCTCACCGAACCGGTGGTGGCCTGCCCCAATGATCCCGACAACGTGAAACTGCTCAGCGAGGTGGCTGGCAATCCGGTGCAGGAGGTGTTCATCGGATCCTGCATGACCAACATCGGCCACTACCGGGCTGCGGCCAAGGTGCTCGAAGGTGCCGGCCAGAACGAGGCGCGACTCTGGGTCTGCCCACCCACCCGCATGGATGAGGAGACACTGAAGGCTGAGGGTTACTACGCCACCTTTGAGGCAGCGGGATCTCGAATGGAGATGCCGGGATGTTCACTCTGCATGGGCAACCAGGCCCGGGTGGAGGACGACACCACGGTGTTCTCCACCAGCACCCGCAATTTCAACAACCGACTTGGAAAGGGTGCTCAGGTGTACCTGGGCAGCGCCGAGCTGGCGGCCGTGTGCGCCCAGCTGGGACGAATCCCCACACCGGAGGAATATCGGGGTATCGCGGCAGCGAAGATCGACCCACTCTCCGATCAGCTCTACCGGTACCTGAACTTCGACCAGATCGACGGATTCGAAGATCAGGGCCGCGTTCTCAGCAGCACTGATGAAGCTGCCGTTCTGGCACAGGCCTGACGAACCTGCCTGTGCCCTCCTTAAGCGAACCAAAGAAACGCCGCCATCTTCTCGGCTCCAGCCGCAGCATCCAGCGATTGCTGGAACGGCGCTGGCTGGTGGTGGTGCTGGCACTGTCGCTCACCGGCCTGGGGGCAGCCATCGCAGGTCTGCTGTTCACCAGTGGAATCAATCTGCTTCGGGATTGGCGCCTCGACCTGCTGGATGAACTGCCGGCCTGGGTGGTGCTGCCGGCCCTCGGCGGCTTTGGCGGGATGGTGTCCGCCTGGCTGGTGACTCGCCTTTCACCTGCTGCCGGTGGCGCCGGAATCACGCACATCATGGGCTTTCTCAGGCACCGACCCGTGCCGATGGGGTTACGGGTTGGAATGGTGAAGCTGGTCGCGGGGATCATTGCCATCGGCTGCGGGTTTCCCCTTGGACCCGAAGGTCCGGCGGTTCAGATGGGGGGATCGGTGGCCTGGAAGATGTCGCGCTGGTTGCGGGCGCCAGTGGCGTTCCGCCGCGTCATCGTCGCCGCCGGCGGTGGTGCAGGCATCGCGGCTGTTTTCAGCGCGCCCATCGGCGGCTTCATCTACGCGATCGAAGAACTGCTCCATTCAGCCCGGCCCGTGGTGCTGCTGCTGGTGCTGATCACCACCTTCTCCGCCGACACCTGGGCCGATGTGATGGGTGGAGGAGGTCTCAACAGCACCCTGGGCTTCCAGCTGGAACGGCAATACACCCCGCTTGTGCGCTTCCTGCCGATCGACCTGATTTATCTGATCGCCCTGGGGGTTGTGGTGGGTTTGCTGGCGGAGCTCTACACCCGCTATGTGCTCACCATGCAGCGCCAGGGCAGTCGCTGGTTCGGCGACCGACTCATTCTGCGAATGACCCTGAGTGGCGTTGTGCTCGGCTGCGTTTATGCCGCCCTGCCCGACACCTTCCATAACCCCAGTGAACTGAAACATCTGATCGGAGCCGGGGAAGCCGATATCGGCCTGGCGCTGTCCAGTTTTGTGATGCTGTTTTTCTGCACCGGACTGGCCGCAGGATCAGGGGCACCCGGGGGACTGTTCATGCCGATGCTCACCCTCGGTGGTGCACTGGGGCTGACCTGCGGGACTGGAGTGGAATCCCTCACTGGCTATGTCCCCACCACCTATGTCTTTGCAGGCATGGGAGCCTTCGTGGCCGGCTGCTCACGCACGCCGATCTCAGCGATGTTTCTGGCATTCGCCCTCACCAAGGATCTGTTGATCCTCAAGCCGATTCTGGTGGCCAGTCTCACCAGCTTTGTTGTGGCGAGGCTCTTTCACCCCCACTCCATCTACGAACGTCAGATGGGGATGGAACTCGATTCGGAAGAGCGGATGGAGAAACAACTCAACCGCCACCGCCGACCGTTCAGTCCGCCAACACCACCACAGTCCCCCAAAGGAGACCTCAGCTGAATCAGGAAACGCTGCTGTTCGATCCGGCTCAGCCGGACAACGACGCTCTCAGAGCCGTCCTGGCCTTTCCCAGCACCTACTCCGTCGGCATTACCAGCCTCGGTTATCAGATCGTCTGGGCGACCCTGGCCCAGCGCAGCGATGTGGATGTTCGTCGTTTATTCACGGACCAGGGAGACCCGCTGCCCCGACACTGCGATCTGTTCGGACTGTCTCTGAGCTGGGAGCTGGATGGACCTGTTCTTCCTGAACTGCTGCAGAACCAGAACATTCCGATCTGGGCCGAAAACCGCGGCGATGACGATCCGATCGTGTTCGGTGGTGGTCCGGTTCTCACCGCCAACCCTGAACCCCTTGCCCCGTTCTTCGATGCTGTGCTGCTGGGCGATGGCGAACTGCTGCTCGGCGCCTTCATCGATGCCCTGCAGCAATGCCGCCATGCGCCACGACCCGAACGCCTCAGGCGACTGGCCATGGTGGAGGGGGTCTACGTGCCCAGCCTCTACATTCCGCGTTACGACGAGGCGGGAACACTGCTTTCCGTGGAGCCGGTGGATTCCGACATCCCCCGTCTTGTGGAGAAACAAACCTGGCGGGGCAACACCCTCAGCCATTCGACGGTGGTCACGCCGGACGCAGCCTGGCCGGACATCCACATGGTGGAGGTGGTGCGCAGCTGTCCGGAACTGTGCCGCTTCTGCCTGGCGAGCTATCTCACCCTGCCGTTCCGCACCCCATCCCTTGATGACGGCCTGATTCCAGCCGTTGAAAAAGGGATGAAGGCGACCCGACGTCTCGGTTTGCTGGGAGCGTCCGTGACCCAGCACCCCCAGTTCAGCGATCTGCTGCAGTGGCTGGATCAGGATCGGTTTGACGACACGCGTGTCAGCGTCAGCTCGGTGCGTGCGGCCACCGTGACCCCGGAACTGGGACGAATCCTTGCCAAACGGGGCAGCAGGTCGCTGACGATTGCAATCGAAAGCGGCAGCGAACGCATGCGGAATGTGGTGAACAAAAAACTCACCACCGAAGCGATCCATGAGGCAGCTCACCACGCAAAACAAGGCGGACTTGCCGGGCTGAAGCTTTACGGAATGGTCGGCTTGCCGACGGAAACAGACGCAGATGTGGAGGCAACGGCAGACCTGCTTCTGACACTCAAAAAAGGAACGCC
>CAJWZW010000068.1 GCA_913050565.1 uncultured Synechococcus sp. | reverse complement strand
GCTGATCCGGCGGCCCCGGCTGAGGCCGTCACCCAGGCTTTGAGGACATCGGCCGTGGAGTTCATGGTGGAGCGCATTGAACGGGTTGTGCCATGAGGCGTGAGCCGCCTGCGCTCAGTCGACACCAGGCTCTGCGCCTCGTGGAGGGGGCTTATCTGGCGGCCACCACAGGCCTGATCTGGCTGGCTCTCTACTACCTGCCGGTGGGAGGTGCCCTTTTCCGGCTGGCGTTGCCACTGCCCCTTGCCCTGCTGCTCCTGCGCCGGGGAAGTCGATGCGGTTTGGAGGGACTGTTGCTGTCGGTGCTGCTGATGACGGCCCTGATGGGACCGGTGCGTGGGCCGCTGCTGCTCTTTCCCTATGGAATCCTCGCGATGTGGCTCGGATGGTGCTGGGGCCGAGGTTTCAGCTGGTGGTTGAGCTGGTCGGTGGGCGTGGTGCTGGGAACGCTGGGTTTTCTGATGCGGGTGTTGGTGCTCTCTCTGCTCGTGGGGGAAAACCTCTGGGTTGTGATCACCCGAGCGGGTGCAGGGATGCTGGATCGGGTGATTTCCCTGCTGAATCTGCCGATCTCCGCTGATCTCACCAGCGTGCAGCTGATGGCTCTGGTTCTCGTGGTGGTGCAGGAAGTGATTTATGTGTTGTCACTTCATGCGCTGGCGTTCTGGATTTTCCCGCGTCTGCGCTCGTCGATTCCCGGGCCTCCGCGCATGCTGCATGGACTCGTCGCCCTCGATCCCCTCTGAATCCAGAGCCCTGCCCGAGGGTTGCCGCATTCTTGGTGGCTCCTGCGCTGAAGCGCGGTTGGTGCAGCGCTTGTCGCCCTGGCGCAGTGCCGGTCAGGCGTGGGATCTGCTTGTGCTTCTGGCCGCCACCCGCACCGCTGAGCATCCCGGTATTTCCGCAGCGGGAGCCACGCCGGAATCGAGGCGTTTCACGGCCCTTGCCGATGCGGAGTTGCTGCTGGAGGGCCCTGGCGGCAAACGGCGCTGGCCGCTGCCTCCTCTGCCGGCCGGGGTCACTCCAGCTCTGCTGAGCCATGTGGCACTCGGCCTTCTGCCTCTGTCACCGCTTCTGGCCGCGGTGGGACTGGAGCACCCGGCACCGTTTCCCCACCTGCGCCTTGAGCCCCCTGGCCTGGGCCCGGCGGACTGCCTGTCGGGTGGCAAGGCCATGTCCCTGGCGCGCGTTGAGAGGCTCTGGCGTCAGGGAATGCATCTCGGCGCCAGGCTTCGGCGGCCGGTTCTGCTCACGGAGTGTGTGCCGGGAGGAACCACCACAGCTCAGGCTGTTCTGACGGCGCTGGGAATTTCCGCCGGCGCCTTGATCAGCGGCAGTGCCCGGCAGCCGCCCCAGACGCTGAAGCGGATGCTTGTGGAACAGGGACTGCAGCGGGCGGCCCTGCCGGAGCGGCCGTCACCAGAAGCTGTGCTGGCGGCGGTGGGTGACCCTTTCCAGGTCGTTGCGGCGGGGTTTCTGGTGGCCGCCCGGCAACCGGTGCTGTTGGGCGGCGGAAGTCAGATGGCGGCCGTGCTGGCCCTGGCCCTTTCGGCCCTGGACAGGACTGAGCGGGATGCCCTGAGTGACCGGGTTCTGCTGGGAACCACGGCCTGGTTGGCGGAGGAACGGCTGGGCCCTGAGCATCAGCCTGCCCTGGGAATTCTGCTGGATCGAATCGGCCGGCATTTCGACGTGTCCCTGACCGGTGCTGCCAGCGGCATCCGCTTTCACAACAGCCGGATTCAGGCGCTGAGGGATTACGAGCGCGGCTTCGTTAAGGAGGGGGTTGGTGCCGGCGCGCTTCTGTTGTTGGCCCAGCTGCAGGGCCATAGCTCGTCCGCACTGGTGCAGGCATGTGAGCTGGCGGTGGATCAGCTGCAGGCGTCCCCGTAACGTCGAATCGACATGCGTGCGGGGTCCATGGCTTCCCTGAGCCGGCGCCATCTGCTGCAGCTGGGTGCGGGAACCTGTCTGACCCTGTTGTCAGGATGCCGTTCCGGGTTGCGATCTCCGAGGCTTCTTGCGGCGAGCGGCACCTTGCCCAAGGCCTGGCTGAAGCAACTGCCCACCCCCTGGGAGCTGACGTCCAGCCAAGACTCCGAGTTCTGGCCGGCGGAGGGGGGTGAACCGGTTGATCTGGTTGCCATGGGTGATGGCTGGTTGTCGACCGTTGCTCCATCGCGTTTGCGGACTCTGGATGCGTCCGATCTGCAGCAGCAGTTGGATGCTCAGGCAAGGAGATTCCTGGAACAGCTGGGTCCTGAGCAGGCCGCTCGGGTTCTGCCTGTGGGCGTGAGTCCCTGGGTGATGTTGTTTCGCGATGGCTCCTCCTGGGCTCAGGCGGCGAAACAGGACTGGACCGTGCTGCTCGACCCCGCGCTGAAGGGGAGGGTGGTGTTGCCGGCGAGTCCTCGCTTTGTGATCGATCTCGCGGATCGAATCGGTGGAGACGCGGTCCTGAAGCGTCTGCGTTCACAGCTGCTCACCATGGATGACCGGCAGGCCACCAGCTGGCTGCTGAAGGGGAACGCGCGGGTGGTTGTTCTGCCGCTGCAACGCTGCATGACGCTGCTCCGGCAGGATCCACGCCTGACGGCCGTGCTGCCCGACTTCGGTGCACCTCTGCACTGGACTGTGCTGGCGCGTCCAGCCGAGACGCGGGAACCGGTTCCGCAGGCCTGGATTGAAACGGCTTGGCGGCAACCGTTGAGCCTCGCTCTGCTGCGGGAGGGTTGGCGATCTCCGGTGGCGTTGACCTCCGCTCCGGAATCCCTGCCCAGGCCATGGCGTCACCTCCTGATGCCTCCCGATGCGACCTGGCAGCGCTGCTGGTCGCTGCCCCCAGTCGACGACAAGGATCAGAAGGTCCTGGTCGAGCGCTGGCAGGCCTCAACCCCATAGACGACGTCGGGGCGTCGCTTTCAGACGACCGTGGGTGTCTGCGAGCAGCTGGGGGATCGGCAGTTGATTCGGGCAGCGGGGGAGGCAGTCACCGCAACCGTCGCAGGCGCTGGCGTCCAGCTCTTCCCACCAGTGGCCAGCACGACCGATCAGGTTGTAGCGCTCCTGGCTGAATTCGATCAGATCGTGTCCAAGGGCCAGGTTGCGCAGCCGCAGCAGCTCCGGAATCGGCACCTCACTGGGACACGGCAGGCAGGCCTGGCACTGTCCGCAGAGTTCAGCTCCGAGCCGATGGCCCCGGCGCTCCTCCAGGGTGCGGATGCATTGCTGTTCCTCGGGGTTGAGTGGTCCGCACCGCTGAGCCAGCTGGCTTGCCAGCTGCAGATCAGAGGCCTGGGACGCCCCCACGGTGAGGCTTGAAATCCCCTGGGACAGCAGATATCGGTAGGCGAGTTCCAGGGGAGCAATCGGCCAGCAGTCTTCGATCAGTTGAGCGCTGGGGGCCTGGAGCCGGCCACCCTTGTCGGCAGGTGAGATGGCCAGGACTCCCATTCCACGATCGAGGGCCCGCCTGGCCAGGGGAAGTCGCTGAGGATCAAGCAGGTGCAGATGCAGGCTGCAGAACGTGAAAAGCTCAACATCCAGAGCCTCCGCGATCAGTCGCTGACTGCCATGGCTGCTGAATCCCACCTGATCGACCAGGTTGGATTCCATCGCCCACTCCAGAAGAGCCCGGCCTTCGCCTTTTTC
This sequence comes from uncultured Synechococcus sp., assembly GCA_913050565.1. Classification (GTDB taxonomy): domain Bacteria; phylum Cyanobacteriota; class Cyanobacteriia; order PCC-6307; family Cyanobiaceae; genus Parasynechococcus. The sequence continues at coordinate 5,289 of CAJWZW010000068.1, read as the reverse complement.
AGCCCAGTGAAGGTGCTCCGGCCTGTTGAGGCCGTGAACGGCCAGATTGTCCAGCCGTTCACACTGCAACCGTTCCAGGATTCCTCTCAGCTGCCGTCGTCCCTGCTCAAAGGAGATTCCAGGCAGGAGCTTGCTGGTGATCACCCAGCCTCCGTCGGGCCGCCGCCTGCTGCGCTGGAGGGCCTGGCCCAGGAAATCTTCCGCTGGTCCGTAGGCCGGTGCGGTTTCCAGATGATTGATCTCCGCCTGAACGGCCGCCTCAACAACCTCGGTCATCTGATCAGCTGAGCCGAGGGCACGCATGGTGCCCAGGCTGAACAAGCTGATGGCCCGGCCCCGCCCGAAGGTCCGTCTCACCCGTCGTCGGTGGTTGGTTCCGTGGACCCCGGGTCTGGATCACGACCCCTGAGGTGACGGACCAGGGCCGCTGGACTCAGTTCATCCACAAAGCGATTGAAATCGCTCTGATCCCTGGCATCCGCCTCTGCATCCACGGCGATTGAGGCCTCCGCCACCACCTCCTCCAACATCCAGATTCCACTGCCGGTGCGGACGGCAAGCGCGATGGCATCGCTGGGACGGGCATCCACGTCGATGTCGTCGTCCTCCTCCCCCGGGGCCTCCTGTTCAGTCGAGGAGGCATCGCGGCTCAGTTTCAGCACGGCTCGGAACGTGTCGTCCTCAATCGCATGGATGATCACCCGCTGCAGGGTCAGGTCTCCGGCCAACAGCAGTGCCGCCATCAGGTCATGGCTGAGCGGGCGCGGTGATTCGCTGCTCTGCAGTCCCGCCATGATGTTGTGCGCCTGCGCCTGGTCGATCCAGATCGGAACCTGGCGACGTCCGCTGGGATCTCTGAGCAGAACGATCGGGGTGCGGCTAGCTGCATCGAGGGCGATGCCGGCAACGCTCATTTCCACCATGGCGGTGCAGCGCCTTTATCCGATTATGGCTAAGGAGAAACGTGCGGAGAAACCGCCATGTTCACGGGGCTGGTGCAGGCGGTGGGTTGGATCCAGCGGCGTGGTTCAGGGGTGGTGGTGGAAGGTTGCGCTCCCTTCGGACCGCTGTCCCTCGGGGACAGCGTGGCGGTTGATGGCGTCTGTCTGACGGTTGCGGATTGTGTTGGTGACGGTTTTCGTGCCGACGTCAGCGAGGAGACGCTGAGTCGCACGACTCTGGGGCGGAAGTCCGAACGAGGGGCGGCCGTCAACCTCGAGCCGGCTCTGCGACTCAGCGATCGTCTGGGAGGTCATCTGGTCAGCGGACACATCGATGCCATCGGCCATGTTCAGGCGATCGAGGAACTGCCTCAGTCCTGGATGCTGACGTTGCGGTGGGGTGATCCCCGATTTGGTCGCTATGTCTGCGAGAAGGCCAGCGTGGCCGTCGACGGAATCAGTCTCACCGTGGCCGATTGTTCTCCGGATGGCGCGGAATTCCGGCTTGCCGTCATTCCGCACACGTGGAGCGTGACAAGCCTCCGGGACCGGGCTGTCGGTGATGCCGTGAATCTGGAAGCGGATCAGCTGGCCCGTTACGCCGAGCGTCTGCTGGTTGCCGATGCGGATTCGAATCAGGCGTCGGCAGGGATCTCCTCGGAGTGGCTGTCGGAGCATGGTTGGCTCTGACCCTGATCGGCCTGCTCATCGTCCAGGCGATGCAGCCAGATGGAACCGGAATCCCGGTGCAGTTCGATCCGGAATTCCTGGCCCGGTTCCAGTCCAAGCCTGCGGGTGTAGGCATGGCCGATCAGGAGGTTGCCGTTCCCATGAACCCTCGTTCGGAAGTCAGCCTGGCGTCCACGGGTTTCACCGGATGCGCTGGATCGGCTGCTGGCGCTGGGGAGCTGCCACCCTTGAGCCTCAGCTTTGGCTTCGACCAGGGCTCTGTAGAAGCTCTTCTTGAGAAGCCGTCCGCTTGGTCCGACGTAACCACAGCCCCGGGCGATGTCATCCTCAGGCCGATTGCTCAGGGATCTCGCCTTGTCAAGCAGTTCTTTGCCGACGAGCATTGGCGCTACTAATTCAACAGAATTGTGGCCTTGTAAGTCTGCTATGGCAAGGGATCAGAGCAGATAGAGGATCACGAACAGCACCACCCAGATGCCATCAACAAAGTGCCAGTAGAGCTCAGCGGCCTCCAGCGGGAAATGATTTTCCGCCGTGACGCGGCCCCCCTCCGGTCTGGCCTGCCACCACACGATGAGAATCATCAGTGCACCGAGGGTGACATGCAGTCCGTGGAAGCCGGTTGCGGCATAAAACGTGCTGGCGTAAAGGTTGTCGGCCAGCCCGAACGGCAGCGTGAAGTACTCCAGCATCTGGCTGGCCAGAAACGCGATCCCCAGTGCCGCACTGATCAACAGCCAGCGGCGGCAGCGCCCGTGATCGCCCTGGCGGATGGCCTGTCCAGCCTTGTGAAACGTGGCGCTGCTCACCAGCAGCAGAACAGTGTTCAGGATCGGAAGGGGTAACTCCAGTTCGAAAATGGCTCCCTCAGGCAGGGGATTCACGGCCTTGAACGTCAGATAGGCCGCGAAAAACCCCGCAAAGGTCATGGCATCGGCCACCAGAAAGGTCGCCAGGCCGAACATGCGGTGATCACCATGCTCTTCATGGTTGTGATCGTCTCTTGCGTCGTCGCCCGTCCGGGTCAGGGTGCTGGTCATTTGCCGCTGCTCCAGAGATCGCGGCCGCTTGCGGCGGCCAGGTCGAGCTGGTCGATCGGAACGCCGTATCCGTAGGGCTCTTCCACAAGGGGCGCTTCGCCCACCCAGTTCTCAACCGGTGGCGGTGAGCTGGTCAACCATTCGGGGGTGAGCGCATTCCAGGGGTTGTCGCCTGCAATGCGACCGGAGAACGCGCTCTGCACCACATTCCAGAGGAACGGCAGCGTGCTGACCGCCATCAGCAGGGCACCAACGGAGCTGATCTGGTTGATCAGGGTGAATTGGGGGTCGTACTCCGCCACCCGTCGCGGCATGCCGTTGAGACCAAGCCAGTGCTGGGGCCCGAAGCACAGGTTGAAACCGATGAAGGTGAGAGCACAGTGAAACCGTCCAAGTCCTTCATTCAGCATCCGGCCGGTGAACTTCGGGTACCAGTGATAAACGGAGGCGAAAACAACAAACACCGAGCCACCGAAGACGATGTAGTGGAAGTGGGCGACCACGAAGTAGGTGTCATGCACATGAATGTCGAATGGCACCTGGGCGAGAGCCACTCCTGTGATGCCCCCGAGCACGAAATTCACGATGAATCCACAGGAGAACAGCATTGCGCTGTTGAGGTTGATGCGTCCTCCCCAAAGGGTTGCGAGCCAGTTGAAGAATTTGATGCCCGTTGGGACGGCGATGAATGCTGTAGCGATTGTGAAGAACAGTCGCATCCAGGGTGGTGTGCCGCTGGTGAACATGTGATGCGCCCAAACAATCAATCCCAGCCCAACGATTGCCATGATCGAATACACCATGGTGACGTAACCGAACAGGGGTTTACGTGCATGCACGGGGAGAATTTCGCTGACCAGGCCAAAGGCGGGCAGCACCATGATGTAGACGGCTGGATGGGAATAAAACCAGAACAGGTGTTGATAAACAACCACATTTCCACCCATCCCCGGGTTGAAAAATCCTGTGTGGGCAACGATGTCGAAGCTGAGGAGCACCAGGGTTCCCGCAAGAACCGGTGTTGATAAAACAACGAGGATGCTGGTGCCGAGCATGGCCCAGCAGTACATCGGCAGTTGCATCAATTTCAGGCCGGGTCGCCTCAGCTTGAGAATCGTCGCGATGAAATTGATCCCTCCGAAAATCGAACTTCCCCCCAGAAGCAGAACACTCAGAATCCAGATGATCTGTCCTGCGGCAGGTGTGGTGATGCTCAGGGGTGGATAGGCTGTCCATCCGGATTGTGCTGCTCCGGTGAGGAAATAACTGCTGATCAACATCAGTCCAGCCGGTGGGATGAGCCAGAACGCAACCGCATTCAGCCTCGGGAAAGCCATGTCCCGAGCCCCGACATAAAAGGGAATCAGATAATTTCCGAAGGCTCCATTCACCACAGGAACGATCCATAAAAAGATCATCACCGTCCCATGGAGAGTGAGCACCTGGTTGTAAACATCCCTGGCCATGAAGTCTGAAACCGGGCTGGCCAGTTCCGTGCGAATGGCTCCCGCGAGTGCCCCGCCCACCAGATAAAAGGCAAAACCGCAGACGAGATACTGCAGGCCGATCACCTTGTGATCAACACTGAAACTGAAGTAGCGAATCCAGCCGCTTGGTTGCAGACGGGGAGCTGCGCTCTGAATATCGGGGGGAGTGGCGACCGTCATCGTTTCAAGTGGTGGTGGATCCGTCGGTTTTGGCGTTGCTGTTGAACCAGGCCTCCCAGGCCTCCGGTTCCTCAACAACAACTGTGGAGCGCATTCCTCCGTGGTACGGACCGCAAAGCTCGGCGCAGACGATTGGATAACTTCCAGGTCGCGTGGCGGTGAAGCTGAGCTGTGTCGGTTGTCCTGGAATCACGTCCTGCTTGATCCGGAATTCAGGAACCCAGAAGGCATGAATCACATCCTTGGCTTCCATTCGCAGGGTCACCGGCCGGTTGGCAGGAACATGCAATTCACCGGCAGTGATGTCTCCTTCCGGGTAGTGGAAGAGAAATGCAAACTGCATGGCGGTCACGTCCACTGGAAGAGCCATCGCATCACCTTCGGCGGCCATGGAGCTGATTCCTCCCCAGATGCGGTCTTCGCTGCTGTCAGCCATGGAGTGATGCGCCATGCCTTCATGGGCCAGAGGCACCATCCCGCCCATGCGGTCGTAAATGTCGTAGCTGTATAAACCAACAAAAAGAATCACCACGGCAGGGACTGCAGTCCAGAAAATCTCCAGTGGAAGATTTCCTTCAATGGCAATGCCATCACCGAGTTGATCGTTTCGACGTCGAAATCGAATCAGACTGAAAACCAATAAACCAACGATGCCGACAAAAAGAATGGTTCCAATTGTGAACAGAACCTGAAAAAGTTCGTCGTAAATCGGGGCATTCGCGCTGGCTTCAACCGGTAAAAGGTTGATGGACTGCCCGATCCAAAGTCCACCCAGAACCAGGATCATTCCAAGGATCAGAGTGACAATGGCTGATGGGATCTGCATTGAGAAAGCCCAAGGCTCTTGTCAGGCTATGGAGTGCATCCCATTGCTCCATGAATTGTTTCTTAAGGGCGTTTCCCTGTCAGGGAAAGTGCATCGTTTGGGATGGATGTCGTTGCAGTCGTCCA
>CAJWZW010000067.1 GCA_913050565.1 uncultured Synechococcus sp. | reverse complement strand
GAGCAGAGCCGTGCCCGCATCCAGAAGTTCATTGATGCCGGCTATGTGCGGGTGAACGGCAGAACAGGCAAGGCCAAGACGCCGTTGCGGCAGGGAGATGAAGTGCAGTTATGGATGCCGCCGCCGGAACCGCTGCCCTACCTGAAGCCGGAGCCGATGGATCTGGACGTGCTGTTTGAGGACGACCACCTGATCGTGATCAACAAGCCTGCAGGGCTCACGGTGCATCCCGCCCCCGGCAACAAGGACGGCACATTGGTGAATGGCCTTCTCCACCATTGCCCGGATCTGCCGGGGATCAGCGGCAAATTAAGGCCGGGGATCGTGCATCGGCTGGATAAGGACACCACCGGCTGCATCGTGATCGCCAAAAGCCAGGAGGCTCTGGTGCGCCTGCAGGTGCAGATTCAGAAACGGATTGCCTCCCGTGAGTACCTGGCGGTTGTTCACGGGGTGCCGGACGGCGATTCCGGAACGATTGTGGGAGCGATCGGGCGTCATCCCGCGGATCGCAAGAAGTACGCGGTGGTGAGCGGTGAGAACGGACGCCACGCCTGCACGCACTGGAGCCTGCAGGAGCGATTGGGCGATTATTCGCTTCTCCGCTTCAAGCTCGACACCGGCCGCACCCACCAGATTCGGGTGCATTGCTCACACATGAATCATCCCGTTGTGGGTGATCCCACTTACAGCCGTTGCCGCAGGTTGCCGATTGATCTGCCCGGGCAGGCGCTGCATGCCTTTCAACTCGGTCTGGATCATCCGATCAGCCGTGAACGGATGCTGTTTGAAGCCCCCTTGCCGCCGGTGATGGAGAAGCTGCTGGGGGTGTTGCGGCGGCGTTACGGATCAGGCGAAGGGTGAATGGATGAGCTGTTTCATGGATCCAGAAGTCCGAGTTTGAGTCCTGCAACAGCTGCCGCGGTGCGACTGTTCACCTGCAGCTTGCGCATCACGGATTGCATGTGATCACGGGCTGTGGTGGGGGCGATATAAAGCTCTGCTGCCATCTCTTTGTTGCTCATGCCGTTGGCGGCCAGTTGCAGCACTTCCAGCTCTCTTTCGCTGAGGATTTTGGGTGCCTGGTCTGTGGGGCGAGATTTTTTCTGGTGGAGTTCAGGATCAATGAACTGCTGATTGCGATTGACGGCTCGAAGTGCTTCCACCAGCACGCATGTAGGCCCGCCGATGTTGTGGTCGAGAACAACACCGGATAAGGAAGGATTTTGCACCGTGGTTGGATTCAGTGCGTGATTGTGCGTGAGGATCAGAATGAATCGATGATCCAGTGCTGACTTGTTCAGTTCCTGGATCAGTTCGAGCCCTGAACCGTCGAAAAGATGTTCTGTGACGAACACAAGAGCGAGCCGAGGACTGCTTTTGAGATGGTTCAGGACCGCCTCCCCGGATGTGCTGATCAACCCGGGGTTTGAGTGATTCAGTGTGGTGAGTTCATTGACGGCTTCAAGGGCAACAAGCCTCGGGTAGACGCAACTGATCACCGATCGATCGTGAATCAGCTTCCCAAGTTCAACCAGAAAATCCTTGAAAGACATACTGACCAGAACTCCATTCAAAATGGAAAGCAGCGGACGGAAGTGCTGCTGCGGTTATGCATCGGTTGACAAATCATTTCGGTTCCTTTTCATAAACCCAGCTTGAGCGATCTGCCTGTGGCCATCCGTCTGCGCTGTCGTCGCATGTGGATTTCTTCCCTGATGCGTTCATTCCGCAATCAGATCGTCCCTTCAACAGTCCGGCGCCACTTGATTGTGGTGGATGTGCCGCGCTGCTGACATGCCTGGCCGCTCCTAGCGGTTCGGCAGTCGCGGACAGGCCTCCACCAGGGTGCGACTGATGCCGGCCTGGGGCGCGGCAAAAATTCGATCACCGGGTCCCTCCTCCACAATCCTGCCGTGATCCAGCACGATCACGCGGTGGCAGAAGCCACTGGCCACGGTCAGGTCATGGGTCACAAAAATCAGTGCCAGACCGAGTTCCTCCTGCAGGGTGCGCAGCAGGCCCAGCACATCGGCCTGCACCTCGGCATCCAGCATGCTGACGCTTTCATCACAGATCAGCACCTGAGGTTGGAGTGCCAGGGCCCTGGCGATCGACACCCGTTGTTGCTGACCGCCCGACAGCTGTCGTGGCAGACGATCCTGGAAGTCGTCCGCTGGGCTGAGGCCCACCCGTTCAAGCAGCTTCCGGCTGCGCTCCCTCGCTGATGCCCGGCTGCAGATGCCATGGATCAGCAGGGGATCAGCGATGGCATCCCCCACACTCAGGGCGGGATTGAGACAGGCCAATGGGTCCTGGAACACCATCTGCAGCGCCAGCCGGGCTTTTCGCAGCGATTCCCCCCTCAGCTGCAGCAGGTTCTGTCCCAGCAGATCCACCCTGCCGCCGCGGATGGGGCTGAGGCCCATCAGGGCTTTGCAGAGCGTGCTTTTGCCGCAGCCGGAAGCTCCCACCACCCCAAGACTCTCTCCGGCACTGAGTTCGAAGCTGACGCCATCGACGGCCTTGAGCCAGAGGGGCGACCAGGGCAGGCCACCGATGGCATGCCAGCAGCGCATCTCCTCCACCCGCAGAACCGGATCGATGGCTGGTCTCGCCGGCGTGTGGCCCCCTTCCCTCTCTCTTGCGGAGGCCAGCAGCCGTCGGCCCACATCGGAGCGGGGTGCCGTCAACAGCTGCCGGCTCGGTCCGTCCTCCACCTTGCGGCCCCCATCAAGCATGGCCATGCGATCGCACCAGCGGGCTGCCATCGCCAGGTCGTGGCTGATCAGCAGGAGGGCGCTTCCCAGGTCGCGGCAGAGACCACTGAGCTCGGCCATCACCTGATTGGCCACCGCCACATCGAGGCTGGTGGTGGGTTCATCAGCGATCAGAAGCGGTGGCTCCAGTGATATGGCCAGGGCGATGGCCAGGCGCTGCCGCATGCCGCCACTCAGCTCGTGGGGATAAGCGCGAAAGCGCTGGCTGCCGATGCCAACCCGCTCGAGCAGCTCTTCACTCCGCCGTCGATGCCATGCCGCCGCTCGGTCGGGACGGTGGGCCCGCAGGGTGTCCATCAGATGTCCGCCGGCACTCAGCAGCGGATTCAGCCGGGTCATCGGATCCTGAAACACCAGTCCCGCCGCCCGTCCGCGCAGCTGCCGCAGTTCGGCGCGTTTCAGCTGGCGCGGGTCCTCCCCTGTCAGTCGCAGACTCCCTTCGCAGCGGGTTCCGGGGGGCAGCAACTGCAGTACCGCGCGTGCCACCGTGCTTTTCCCGCAGCCCGAGGATCCAACCAGGGCAAGGGTTTCTCCCGCTTCGAGCCGGAGGTCCAGGCCATCGAGGGTCCAGTTGTTGCTGCCGGGATATTGCAGGCGCAGCTGTTCGAGCTCGAGAACAGTCCGGTCCATGGGCAGGACGGGGGGGCGAGCTCTGCATACCATGGTTTGACCCATAGGGTCGGATGCATAACGCAGCTGCGCCACCGGAGACCCCCCGAACCACCAGTGGTTCGGTGCAGCGACCGCGCGGCCTTCCGGAACTGCGACGCCACCCCGTCAGGCATCCCGATGATTACGGCATCGCTCTGCCGGACTGGCTGAGGGAATGCATCGTCAATGTGCCCCCCGGTATCGGTCAGAGCTGCCCGACGGATCCGGAGGCGTTGCTGGTCGCTGCGTTCGACTTCGGCTTTCAGCTCCACGAAGGACAGTTCCGAGCCAGCGGTGATCCCTACATCGTTCACCCTGTCGCGGTGGCGGATCTGCTTCGGGATATCGGGGCCAGTGCACCGGTGATCGCCGCTGGCTTTCTCCACGACGTGGTGGAGGACACCGATGTGAGCCTCGTGGAGATCGAGGCCCATTTCGGTGCAGAGGTGCGTGAGCTTGTGGAGGGCGTCACCAAACTCGGCGGCATTCATTTCAACAACCGCACCGAGGCTCAGGCGGAGAATCTCCGCCGGATGTTTCTGGCCATGGCCAGCGATATCCGCGTGGTGTTGGTGAAGCTGGCGGATCGGCTGCACAACATGCGCACCCTCGGGGCGCTCAAGGAGGAGAAGAGGCAGCGCATCGCGCGGGAAACCCGCGAGATCTACGCCCCGCTTGCCAACCGTCTCGGCATCGGACGGTTCAAGTGGGAGCTGGAAGATCTGGCTTTCAAGTTGCTGGAACCCGACGCTTTCCGCGAAATGCAGGAGGAGGTGGCCACCAAGCGCAGCGAACGGGAGGAGCGGCTCGGGGTGACCGTTGGATTGCTGAATGAGCGGCTGGAGCGAGCCGGCCTCAGCGGTTGTGAGGTGAGTGGCCGTCCGAAGCATCTGTATGGCATCTGGAGCAAGATGGAACGCCAGCAGAAGGCCTTCCACGAGATCTACGACGTGGCGGCGCTGCGGATCATCACCCCCAGCGTTGAAACCTGTTACCGGGCTCTGGCGGTGGTGCACGACACCTTCCGGCCGATCCCCGGGCGGTTCAAGGACTACATCGGCTTACCCAAGCCCAATGGCTACCAGTCGTTGCATACGGCGGTGATCGGTCGTCATCGGCCGATTGAGGTGCAGATCCGCACGGTGGAGATGCACCGGGTGGCGGAATTCGGAATCGCCGCCCACTGGGCTTACAAGGAAGGCGGCTCCCCCGCCAGCAGCAGCAGCGAGGCCGACCGGTTCAACTGGTTGCGGCAGCTGGTGGACTGGCAGCAGGAGGGCGGAGACGATGATCACAACGACTACCTCTCTTCGATCAAGGAGGACCTCTTCGACGAAGAGGTGTTTGTGTTCACCCCCAACGGCGATGTGGTGGGTCTGCGCAATGGGGCAACACCGGTTGATTTCGCTTACCGGATTCACTCGGAGGTGGGGAACCACTGCCACGGGGCGAGGATCAACGATCGTCTCTGCCCGTTGGCAACCCCTCTGCAGAACGGCGACTTCGTTCAGATTCTCACCAGTAACACCGCCCATCCCAGCCTCGACTGGCTGAATTTTGTTGCCACACCAACGGCGCGTAACCGCATTCGCCAGTGGTACAAACGCAGCCACCGTGACGAGACGATCGAGCGCGGAAAGGATCTGCTGGAGCGGGAGCTGGGTCGGGATGGCTTTGACGCTCTGCTGAATGGCGCTGCCATGGCGCGTGTGGCTCAGCGCTGCAATGTCGGCGATACCGATGACCTGCTGGCATGTCTCGGATTCGGTGCGGTGACCCTGCATCAGGTGCTCAACCGTCTCCGGGAGGAGATCCGGTTGCTGGCCGAGCAGGACAGCAGGCCCCCGAGCAATGAGGAGGTTGCCCGTGCTCTTGCCCCATCACGCGAGGCCGCACCTCAGAAACCTCACCATGACGATGCAATTCTGGGAGTGGAAGGCCTGGACTACAGGCTTGGAGGCTGTTGCAGTCCGCTTCCCGGAGAGGCAATCGTTGGCACGGTGGCCCTCGGCAACCACGGAATCACGATTCACCGCCAGGACTGCTCGAATGTGGAGGCCATCCCGAGCCAACGGCGCCTCCCGGTGCGCTGGAACGACCATCGTGACGCCGAGCGTCAGCGCTTCCCGGTTCAGTTGCGCATTGAGGTGATTGATCGCGTCGGCATTCTCAAGGACATCCTGATGCGTCTCTCCGACGGGGCGATCAACGTCAGCGACGCGCGGGTGACGACCTGTGCCGGCCGGCCGGCACGGATTGATCTGCGGGTGGAGCTGCAGGGATCAGCTCAGCTCAGCCGCACGATGGATCAGATCCGTTCGATGGCGGACGTGATCGATATCGCCCGGACCGGGACGAGCTGATGGGATGGGTGCTGCGCCCGTAGAGGTTGAACGCCAGCACACCCAGCAGCAGTGCCAACACCGCGCCCACCAGTCCTGAACCGAGCAGAATCCGCTGGCTGAAATCCCAGCCCTGATTCCAGAGGTTGCTGCGGTTCAGACCCTCCAGTGCGGCGATGCTCGTTGCAGGCCCCAGCAGCCAGCAGCCCACTTTGTAGTTGAACCAGTAGAGGGGCACATACGTGAGGGGATTGCTCACCAACGTGCCCGCCGCTGCGAGCAGATGATTCCCGCGCACCAGCGAGGCGAGTGCAACGCTCAGCACCATCTGCAGCCCGAAGAACGGGAAACATCCGCAGAACACACCCGCGGCTATCCCGCGCGCCCGTTCACCTGGCGACCCCTCCTGGCTCCATAACCAGTGAATGCCCCGCTGCAGGCGAGTCCGGAATCGGTGCCGCAGCCGGCGCATTAACAACAGCGGGTCGCCCTGATGAATCCTCGGATCCTAGAGATGGTGTTCAGATCGCTGTTCATGCGCTGACCACCTCCGACACCATTGCCGCAGTGGCCACGGCGGTCGCCCCTGGACAGGGGGGAATCGCGGTGATTCGACTCTCCGGTCCCGCAGCGGAGGTGGCCGGTCGTGCGGTGGTGCATTGCCCCGGCTGCCAGGAATGGGGCTCCCATCGTGTTCTCTACGGCCATGTGCTCGATGCGGCAGGTCAGCAGCGGCTGGATGAGGTGCTGCTGCTGCTGATGCGCGCGCCACGCAGCTTCACCGGTGAAGACGTTGTTGAGCTCCACTGCCATGGCGGTTTGATCGCAGTGCAGCGTGTTTTGCAGCGGGTTCTGGATCAACCCGGGGTGCGGCGGGCCCTGCCGGGGGAATTCAGTCAGCGGGCTGTTCTGAATGGACGAATGGATCTCACCCGTGCCGAGGCGGTGAGTGAGCTGGTGGCCGCCCGCAGCCACCGAGCGGCCGATCTCGCCCTTGCCGGACTCGACGGGGGCATTCAGGTCCGGATCACGGCTCTGCGGGAGCGGTTGCTTGATCAGTTGACCGAGCTGGAGGCTCGGGTGGATTTTGAGGACGACCTGCCCTCGCTCGATGCGGAAGCATTGCTGGCGGAGCTGCAGCGGGTGCGCAAGGACCTGTTGCAGCTGGTGCAGGACGGCAAGCGAGGCGATGCCGTGCGCACCGGGTTGCGTGTGGCCCTCGTGGGGCGCCCCAATGTGGGCAAGAGCTCACTGCTCAATCGTCTGAGTCGGCGTGAGCGGGCGATTGTGACCGACCTGCCGGGGACCACTCGCGACCTGTTGGAGAGCGAGATCGTTCTGGAGGGTGTTCCGATCACGCTGCTGGACACGGCCGGAATCCGCAGCACGGATGACGCCGTCGAGCAGTTGGGGATCGCGCGCAGTGAGGAAGCCTTGAGCTCCGCTGATGTGGTGGTGCTCATCGCCGATGGTCATGCGGGCTGGACGGCGGAGGACCAGGCTTTGCTGGACCGCATTCCCGCTGCGGTTCCCCGGCTGGTTGTGGCGAACAAGTCGGATCTGCCACCGGGGGCTGTGCCTGTGCCGGCGGAGGTGCACCTTTCGGCTCTGGAAGGGCTTGGTGAAGAGGATCTTGTCGAAGCGCTGCTGCGGCGTTGTGGTGCCGGTGAGGCCGCTGGGTTGCTGGTCGCGCTGAACCAACGCCAACGCGATCTGGCCGACCGGGCGGCCGAGGCTCTGGCCCGCAGCCAGGAGGTGGCGGCTCAGCAACTGCCCTGGGATTTCTGGACCATCGATCTGCGGGAAGCGATCCGTGCGCTTGGGGAGATCACCGGGGAGGAGCTCACGGAAGCGGTGCTGGATCGAGTCTTCTCGCGTTTCTGCATTGGCAAATAGCCTCAGCGGAACCGTCTAATCCTGTGTGGACTGGCAGACCCCTGCACTCACCCATGCCCTGGATCGATGGCTTGATGAAGACCTCGGCCGCGGCGACCTGACTGCTGCGGCACTGCAGGACCGCCAGGGGGAGGCCCATTGGATCGTCAAGCAGAACGGTTGTTTCTGCGGGGGGCCGCTGGTGAAGCGCCTCTTCCAGAGGCTGGATCCTGATGTTCAGGTGCAGCTGCTGGTGGGTGAAGGTGCTGCCGTGACGGACGGTGATCGAGTGCTGGAGCTGGCTGGTCCGGCGACGGCCCTGGTGGCCGGCGAGCGCACAGCCTTGAACCTCGCCATGCATCTCTCGGGTGTTGCCACGGCAACAGCAGCGTTGGTGGCTGATCTGGAGGGCAGCGGGGTGCGGCTGGCGGATACCCGCAAGACCACGCCGGGATTACGGGTGCTGGAGAAATATGCGGTGCGCTGCGGCGGTGGCGTGAACCACCGCATGGGTCTCGATGATGCGGCCATGCTCAAGGAAAACCACATCGCCTGGGCTGGGGGTATCACCTCTGCCATCGAGGCTGTTCGGCGGAGGTCGCCATGGCCGGCTTCGGTGATTGTGGAAGCGGAAACCGAAGCTCAGGCCATCGAGGCGGTTCAGGCCGGTGCCAATGGAGTGTTGCTGGATGAATTCACACCGGTCCAGCTTGGGAATCTGGTGCCGAAGCTGCGGCAACTGTGCAGCACGGGTGTTGTGCTGGAGGCGTCGGGAGTGCAACCCCAGGAATTGAAGGCCTATGCCGCCACCGGTATCGATCTGATCTCCACCAGTGCTCCGGTCACCCGCAGCAGTTGGCTCGATATCAGCATGCGCTTCAGCTGATGCCTGCATGGCTGAGATCAATGGTGATGAGTGTTATCGCTTATGGAGAGGATGTGAATGCTTTGAAAGCCCGTTTCTTGAAAGCTGGTGTGCTTTAGGTGTCAGAAGAGTTGCCGCAAACGTCACACCTCGTTTAGGGCTGTGACGTAATGTTGTACAGATTTTTTTAATATGAATGAGGCCTGTTGATCCTGAAATATGTACTTTCAGGGATTTCCTGGCGAAAAGTGCATTTTTTCTGGTTGCTGAGGCCCGTGTCAGTCCGTGGTGGGAAGAGAGAATTTCATTGTTGATTCAATCGGGTTTGCTTGAGGAAGCAGGGGCTTTGTATCGAGAATTTCAGCCGAAATCAGCAGCAAAATGAACATTGTGATTGCAAGTCTCACGCTTGGTCATCTGATTCTGGATGACACGACAGTGTTGGTTCTATCGCTTGCGACGATTGCATTTTTCGGAAGTTTTATTTTTATTTCCAGGACCAATGA
>CAJWZW010000066.1 GCA_913050565.1 uncultured Synechococcus sp. | reverse complement strand
ATGCCCCAGATCAGAACGCGCATGGCGCTGTCGGATCCGCTGTTCTCCATAACCGGTGGGAATGCCATCCTCCTCAGAGTGCCATGAAAGCCATGGGTTGCGACCCCAGCCTCGATCCGCGTGTGGCCCGGCTGATCGACGCCAACCTGGACCGCGCCCGTGAAGGGCTGCGGGTGGTCGAGGACTGGTGCCGTTTCGGGCTCGATCGCAAGGATCTGGTGGTGACCCTCAAGGATTGGCGACAACGGCTGGGGCGACTGCATCACGATCGCTACAAGCAGGCTCGTTCCACCTCCACCGACACAGCAGCCGGCCTTGAACACCCGGCCCAGCTGGACCGCCACAGCCCCCGCAGAGTTGTTGCCGCCAACTGCGGCCGGGTGCAGGAGGCCCTGAGAGTGCTCGAGGAGTACGCCCGGGGCATGGACCCTGCGCTGGCTGGAGAGGCTGGCGCGATCCGCTACGGCCTCTACGACCTGGAGGTGACCTGCCTGGAGGCCACGGCGGGAAGCAACCGCCGCAGGCGACTGGAGGATTGCAGGCTGTGCCTGATCACCAGTCCGAGCGACCGCCTCAGCGCAACGGTGAGCGCTGCCCTGCGCAGCGGCGTGGAGATGGTGCAGTACCGAGCCAAGAGCGGCAGCGATCTCGAACGGCTGCAGGAAGCCCGAACCCTGGCCGAGCTGTGTCATCAGCATGGAGCTCTTTTCATCGTCAACGACCGCATCGACCTCGCCCTTGCCGTTGATGCCGACGGGGTGCATCTGGGCCAGGACGACCTGCCGACGGATGTCGCCAGGAGACTGATCGGAGCCGAACGACTGCTCGGCCGCAGCACCCACAGCCTCGATCAGGTTCGAAAGGCAAACGTCGAAGCCTGCGACTATCTGGGACTCGGACCGGTCAACACCACCACGGTGAAACCCGATCGGGATGCCATTGGCAGCGAGCTGGTGGCCAAGGCTGTTCAGGAGAGTGAACGACCGATCTTTGCCATCGGCGGCATCACCTCGGCCAACATCGATCAGCTCCTTGAGGTCGGATGCCGGCGGGTTGCCGTAATCGGGGCAATCATGGGGTCCGACAACCCGGATGCGGCATGTGCGGAGCTGCTGCATCGGTTGACGCCACTCGCCTGATGCCATGGTTCTGCAACTCCAAGTGAACGGAGCGCTCCATCGACTGGATCCCGCCCCTGAACCCGCCACCCTCGAAGCCGTGATCGAGGCCCTGGGTCACAACCCTCTGCTGGTGGTTGCCGAACACAACGGCTCGATCACACCGCGACGGCTCTGGACCAGCACAACCGTGGCAGATGACGACACGCTTGAAATCGTCACCATCGTTGGAGGGGGTTCCTAAAGTCCGCGGAACGTCGAAGTCAGGCCGTGGCCGTGTCGAAATCGTCCTGGAGTCGCCGAATTCTGGCCTTCGTCCTGGTTCCCTGCCTGATGCTGGGTCTGAGTCTTGCCTCGCCGCAGCAGGCGGATGCAGCCCGCGGGGGTCGCATGGGTGGAGGCAGTTTCCGGGCACCATCCATGCCTCGCAGCATGCCGCGCTCGAGCGGTGGGTACCGCGGTGGCTACGGCGGCTACGGCAGAGGGGGTGGGTTCGGTTTCCCCTTCATCATTCCGATTTTCGGCTTCGGCGGTGGCGGCCTGTTCGGGCTGCTGATCCTGATGGCGATCGCCGGAGTGCTCGTGAATGCACTGAGGGGGGCAGGTTCAGCTCCCGGCATCGGTGGAGCTGCTGCTGCACCGGCCATGCCCAGCAAGGTGAACATGATTCAGCTTCAGGTGGGGTTGCTGGCGGGAGCGAAGGCTTTGCAGGATGACCTGAGAAGCCTTGCCAAATCAGCGGACACCTCGACCTCAACCGGTCTGCAGCGGGTGCTTCAGGAATCGACGCTGGCGCTGCTCCGCCAACCCGATCTCTGGGTTTACGCCAACGCTGAGAGCGGCAGTGTGCCCTTCAACACCGCTGAATCAACCTTCAATCGACTGTCGATCAACGAGCGAAGCAAGCTTGATGCCGAACTCACCAGCAATGTTGCCGGCCAGAACCTGAGCGGCACAGCGGATGTTGTGGGCGATGCCGATGCCACCAATGAGTTCATCGTGGTGACCCTGCTGGTGGCTTCCACCGCAACGGCGCAACTGAAAGGAGCCTCCACGGGAGAGGAACTGCGACAGACCCTGCGAATCCTCGGTTCCACCTCCTCCAGCGACCTGATGGCTCTGGAAGTGATCTGGCAGCCGGAGGGACGTGGTGATGTGCTCAGCGCTGAGGAACTGATCACCGCCTATCCCAACCTGCAACATCTCTGACAACGACGTCGGTCGATTCAGCCTGAACGCAGCATCCTCAGGGCAGCCATGGCGGCGCCGTAGCCGTTGTCGATGTTGACCACGGTCAGCCCTGGGGCGCAGCTGGCCAGCATCCCGTCAAGGGCTGCGCGGCCTCCTCTGCTCACGCCATAGCCAACCGAAACAGGAACCCCGATCACCGGTTGTGGCACCAGCCCCGCAAGCACGGTGGGCAAAGCTCCTTCCATGCCCGCGCAGGCAATCAGCACCTTGGCTGTCTCCAGGCGCGGCAACTGGCCCAGCAGCCGGTGCAGACCCGCCACGCCCACGTCCATCACCAGATCCACTCCGATTCCGTGCAGCTTCAGAGCAAGGGCTGCCTCGCAGACCACGGTGCGATCGCTGCTTCCTCCACTCACCACCGTCACCGCTGACGGCCCCTGAGGAGGCTGAGGAATCTCCCCAAGGCTGAGGCAGCGGGCTTCCGGATGGACCTGCACAGCTGGCAGACGACACAGCACAGCTGCTGCCTTGTCCGGATCAACCCTGGTGACCAGACCCAATTCACCAGCCTCAGAGAATCCCTCGAGGATGTTGATGATCTGATCCGCTGTTTTGTGTTCGCCCCAGATCGCTTCCACCATCCCCAGGCGGCGACGGCGATTCAGATCCAACCGGGCGTCCTGCACCGGATCGATCACGACTGGGACGGCAGCTCCTGCTGCTCCAGTTCGCCCTCGGCAAGGAGAGGAAACAGCGGAGCTGAATTCGCAGGTCGCTTCAACGCCTGATTCACCTCCGCTTCAAACAGACCCTGCACCCGGTTCACCTCCTCCTCTGGAATCGCTTTCCACTGGGATCGACTGGCCCAGCGGATCAGCAGCACCCCCTCCTCGCGGGCGGGGTCCCAGTAAAGGGATCGGTTTTCAAACCCCGCCTGCTGCTCCAGCCAGGGCTGCCAGGTGCGCGCTTCAGCCTGCAACCAGAGCGTGCGGTGGGCGGCGGGAACCTGAAGACGGAGTTGCTCGATCACGCCATCCATCGCCATCGCCGGGGACGCCAACCCCAGCAGCATGGCCAACAGCACGGCAACGGTGCGATTCATGCCTGACCCAGCAGAGCAACGGCCTGGCAGCTGATGCCTTCCTCTCGGCCTTCAGGACCGAGGGTTTCGTTGGTGGTGGCCTTCACGCCGACCGCCTCGGGATCGAGACGGATCCGGGCAGCGATGTTGCTGCGCATCGCTTCGATGTGGGGCTTGAGTTTGGGGCGCTCCGCAATCACCACGGCATCCACGTTCATCACAGACCAGCCCCGCTGTTTCACCAGCTCCACCACCTGTTCAAGCAGCAACAGACTGTCAGCGCCCTTCCACTTGGGATCTGTCGGCGGAAAGTACTTGCCGATGTCTCCAAGGGACAGAGCACCAAGCAGGGCATCCATCACGGCATGCACCAGCACATCGGCATCACTGTGGCCATCAAGCCCGAGCCCTTCGGGATGCTCGAGCGTCACCCCACCGAGGATCAGGGGACGGCCCGCCACGAGCCTGTGAATGTCGTAGCCGTTGCCGATTCTGATCTGCATGGCGGAAGGCCGGGGCTCATCGGCCATTGTCCAGCGGGCGTAGAGATCGGGACGTCGTTCACGGGTGCGCTGCTCCCGCTGTTGCTGTCGCCAGGCCTCGATCGCCGCGTGGTTCCCACTGCGGAGCACATCCGGAACAGCCCTGCCGTTGTACTCAGCGGGCCGGGTGTAGTGGGGATGTTCCAGCAACACGGCTGTGTGGCTTTCCTCCACCAGAGATTCCGCGGTTCCCACCGTTCCAGGGAGGAGGCGCACCACCCCATTGATCAGGGTCATCGCAGGGAGTTCACCTCCGGTGAGCACAAAGTCGCCGATGGAGACCTCTTCATCGGCCAGTGAACGGATCCGCTCATCGAAGCCCTCGTAATGGCCGCAGAGCAAGACCAGCTGATCATGCTCTGTGGCCCAGCGCTGGAGATCAGCCTGCTGCAGAGGCTGTCCCTGAGGTGACATCAACAGCACCCTGCAGCGCTCGCGGCGGGGAATCGCATCAACGGCTGCAAAGACAGGCTCCGGCTTGAGCACCATTCCTGCTCCCCCGCCGTAGGGCACATCGTCGACCTTGCGGTAGCGATCGGTGGCGAAATCACGGGGGTTGTGAAGATGCAGCTCGGCGATTTGATTGCCGAACGCACGACCGATCACGCCCAGTTCAGGCAGTGGGGTGAAGGCCTGGGGAGCCAAGCTCACCACATCGAGGCGGTAGGGCTCCATGGCGGTTCAGGCTGCGGGCTTGGAAACCCGGCGGATGTCCGTGCAGAAACTTCCCTGCAGCGGCACCCCCTCGGAATCCACCGCAGTGGTGCTGCGCAACCGCAGGTTGGCTCGGGTGAACCAGATCCTTTCCTGAACAACACTGCCATCAGCACGGGCCAGGTTCAGCTCCATGCTTCCGTCCGGCCAGAAGCGCCACTGACCGGCAGCGGAACCATCGATCTTCAGCCCGCCATCCTTTGCAAAGGCCAGGGCGGTTGCCACTCCACTGGGAGCTGAAACCTGCAGCTGCCCCAGGCCTTCATCCAGTGGCTCCGAGAACGCAACAAGCAGTTCCCCCCGTTCACTGCTGTGCCAGGCGTCGTCACCGCCACTGGACAGCTCGAAGCTGCTGCGCAGGCTCATCCACTCGCCGGCACAGAGAGCCAGAAACGCCGCCGGATCAGTGGGAGGGAAGGGGTGATCGCTCATGGGCGCATCCTCTCAGCCGGCTTCACGGGTTGGACGTCTCTGCAAGCAAATTAGGCGTCCTGGCCGTATCCCAGCTCAGCCAGCCGAGCCGGCTTGCTGCGCCAGTCCGGCACAACCTTCACGAACAGCTCGAGGTACACCGGGCCATCGATCAGGGTCTGCATCTGCAGCCGGGCCCCCTGCCCGATGGTCTTGAGCATCGCTCCGCCCTTGCCGATCAGAATTCCCTTCTGGCTTTTGCGCTCCACCAGCACCGTGGCCAGAACAGCGGTGCGTCCGGGGCCGGAACCCTTGGCAGGCATGTCCTCCACCCGATCGATGGTGACGGCGACACTGTGGGGCACCTCCTCGCGGGTATGCATCAGCACCTGCTCGCGGATCAGCTCCCCCAGCAGAATCCGCTCCGGCTGATCGCAAACCATGTCCGGCGGATACAGCTGCGGGCCCTGGGGCAACCGAGCCGCCATCGCCTCGGTGAGCGGCGCACAGCCGTCACCGTCCAGTGCGCTGCAGCAGTGCACGGGCCAGTCGGAATCGGCCAGCAGCTCCGCATAAGCCGCCCTGGCCTCATCCTGATTTGCCGGGGGCACCTTGTCCCACTTGTTCAGCGCCACAACCACCGGCAGAGACTGCTGCCGCAGCAGATTGACGATGAAGGCATCGCCGCGGCCGGGGCGCTCACACCCCTCCAGCAGCAGCAGCACCAGATCCACCTCACCGATGGCACTGCGGGCGCTTCGCACCAGCCGTTCCCCGAGCAGGTGATGCGGCTTGTGAATGCCGGGCGTGTCCACCAGCACCATCTGAGCCTGTTCCATGGTGAGGATGGCCCTCAGGCGGTTCCGCGTGGTCTGCGCCACCGGGGAGGTGATCGCAACCTTTTCTCCCACCAGTTGGTTCACCAGCGTGGACTTGCCCACATTGGGGCGGCCGATCAGAGCGATGAAACCGGAGCGATGATCCTCCGGATGCGGGGTGGAAACCATCCCACAAGTCTGCGTGGTCAAGGGAATGCGCCCATAACCTGGCCAGGACTGACGCAGCGCTCATGGCCGATCTTCAACCCAGCTTTCAGCAGGCGATGGAGATCACAGCGGCCTGGCTGCAGCACTGGGAAAATGAGGAGATGACCGATGAGGTTCTGGCGGACCGCATCGGAGAAATCGTCGCCAGTCGTGATGGAGCACGCGGTTTCTTTGTGGTGAGCCTCGCCGGGGACAGCGCCCTGATGGACCGTTTGCCCGACGCTGTGGTGGGGCAGCTGCGCAACGCCGGCGAGGGCGTTGTCGACCTGAGTGTGCGAAATCTGGCCATGAGCAGCGCCATGGCCGTTCAACATCGCCGATCCGGCGACAGCGCCCAGCAGGCCGGTTCGGAACGGGTCACCGCCCGATGCACGGAACTGCTGCGTCAGCTGGAGCCCACCATGGTGAAGGAACGGCTGGAGCAGCTCCTGGCCGCCGCCCTCGACAACCGCGGTGACGACGTCGCCTTCCTGGAGAAGTGGGGCTACGACGCGGAACAGAAGCAGGCCATCGGCAACAACATCTACGCCGTGGCCGATGGTTGAAGACCCGCCTCAGGCCATGTCCTCCAGCTCCTTGCCTCTGGTCTCGCGGATGAAGAAGAGCACCAGAAAAAAGGAGATCGCAGCCGCTGTCGCATACAACCCGTAGGCCATGGCCGGGCCGGATGACTCCAGCAGTGGCGGGAAGGTTCTCGCAATGAACCAGTTGGCGAGCCAGTTGACCATGGCGCAGAGACCGAGGGCAACGGTGCGAATCCGGTTGTTGAACATTTCACCGAGCATCACCCACATCACCGGGCCCCAGGAGAAGCCGAAAGCGAACACGAACAGGTTGGCGGCCAGCAGAGCAACGGTGGCCGCCAACCCGACCAGCTGCGGCGATCCATCCACCACAGGGGCACCAGCGAAGGTCCAGCTCATCGCACCCAGGGTCAACGCCATCACCACGGAGCCGATCAGAAGCAGGGGCTTCCGGCCGATGCGATCGATGAACAGAATCGCCACGCAGGTTGTCAGCACATTGGTGACGGAGGTGATCACCGTGACGATCAAGCTGTCGGTGGTGCTGAAACCCACCGCCTGCCAGAGCACGCTCGAGTAGTAGAAGATCACGTTGATCCCGACGAACTGCTGGAAGACCGCCAGCATCACGCCGGTCCACACCACAGGCAGCAACAGACGGCGACGGTCCAGAAGATCGGCCAGCAGTCCGTGCTGGGTGTTCTCGAGGCTTCGCTGGATCCTGGCGATCACCGCCTCGGCAGGTTCGTGCAGGGTTCGTTCAATGACGACCCTCGCCTCTGCCGGCAGACCCTTCTGGACCAGATAACGGGGACTTTCCGGGATTCCAAGAACCAGAGCGCCATAGAGGGTGGCGGGAAGCACCTCCGACATCAACATCCAACGCCAGGCCGCCATGGGGCCGACCATCGACGCCGGGTTCTGGTCCGACGTGAACAGCACGATCACGTAGTCGAAAACGAGGGCCAGAAAAATGCCGATCACGATCGCCAGCTGCTGGAGCGATCCGAAGCGTCCCCGCTGCTCGGCCGGCGACACCTCGGCGATGTAGGCCGGAGCCAGCACACTGGCGAAACCGACACCGAGACCACCGATCGCACGCCAGATGATCAGGCTGGTCAGGGACTGCGCCAGAGCCGAGCCAATCGCGCTGGCGAGAAACAACACAGCTGCGACAGCCATGCTGTGACGTCGACCAATCCGATCGGACATCCACCCCGCCGCCACAGCACCCAGGGCAGAACCAATCAGAGCGGAGGCCACCGCACGGCCCAGGTCATCGGAGGACACCGCGAAGACCTCGCCGATGGCGCCCACGGCACCATTGATCACAGCGGTGTCGTACCCGAACAGAAAGCCGCCAAGGGCGGCGGACATCGCAATCTGAAGAATGAAGCGCAGACGTCTGCGCTGCCGTTTCAGTTCAGAAGGCGACGTTGAGGAGCCCAATCGAATGCAGCGGGAATGATCCCAATTGAGCGATGAACAGCCTTCACAGGAGTAAAAGGCTGAAAACTCTCAAGATTGAAAAGGCAAAAAAAAGCCCCGGCTCAACCGGGGCATGCGCGAAGAACCGTGGGGTGCGGACTCAGTCGCGACGACCGCCACCGTTCAGAACAATGATCAACCGCAGAATGAAGATGAACAGGTTGATGTAGGTGAGGTACATGCTCAGAGCGCCCGCCAGGTACTGATCATCCCGGTAGGAGCGAGGCATCGTGTAGAAGTCGACGAAGGCGGCGCCAACGAACAGAACGGTGCCGAATCCGGCGATCAGGAGTTCGAAGCTGGTGCCGTGGAACATCGCGGGAGCAAAGATTCCCCCGATGAACTGCACAACCATCGCCAGGATCAGGCCAACAAGTCCGAGACCGACAACCCCGGACAGGGCCTGGCCCACGGAATCGCTCATACGGCGACCCACGATCGAAGCGATCACAAAGGTGATGCCGGTGGCCAGAGCCGCAGTGCCGACAGCACCGATACCCGCAACAGCACCCGCCATGGCCACCAGGCCACTCAGGGTGAAACCGGTGATCAGGCTGTAAACCGCAAGCAGCGGCAGAGCGGTGGAATTATTGCCCTTCAGCGCCACGTTCTGGGCGACGAAGAACAGCACAAGGTTGCCGATCAGCGCCACCCAGAACAGGGGCGTGAACAGGGGGCTGCCGGAAGCGAGAAGAGAGATGCCTCCCAGCACGCCCACCGAGGTGAGAACCATCCCTCCACCCACGTAGGGGAGAGCTTTGTTGACCACGTTGGGTCCCACAAGCGCACTCGATTGCGCGTCGCGGATGGCTTCTTGAAAATTGCTGCTGGCTGGCATGTCGACCAGTACACAGAATGCTTCTGACATCCTGCCAGCGGTGACCGGGGTTTGGGGTGTGGATCTCCCTATCGACGCTGAATCTTCGGCGTTTTGCGCTCATCGCGACGGGCATA
>CAJWZW010000065.1 GCA_913050565.1 uncultured Synechococcus sp. | reverse complement strand
GGGTAGGTCTTGCTCAGAGCTTCGAACTGAACGCCGGCCAACGGCAGTGCTGCAGCGGCTGAATCCTAGGGTTGCTGGTTGGATCCATCCGGCAGCGCCGTGCAGTTCATCGATCAGGCGCGGATCACAGTGCGGGGCGGTCGCGGGGGCGATGGCATCGCGTCGTTCCGCAGAGAGAAATATGTACCGGCAGGGGGTCCCTCCGGTGGCGATGGCGGTCAGGGCGGTCCTGTTGTGCTGGAGGCGGACAGCAACCTGCAGACCTTGCTGGACTTCAAGTACAAGCGCCTGTTCGCCGCCGACGATGGGCGTCGGGGCGGTCCGAACAAGTGCACCGGTGCTTCCGGCCGCGATCTGGTGATCAAGGTGCCCTGCGGAACAGAGGTGCGTCACCTCAGCACCGGCATCCTGATGGGCGATCTGACCGATCCCGGTCAACGACTCACCATTGCATTCGGTGGTCGTGGCGGGCTCGGCAATGCCCACTACCTCAGTAATCGCAACCGGGCCCCAGAGAAGTTCACCGAAGGCCGGGATGGAGAGGAATGGCCGATTCAGCTTGAGCTCAAGCTTCTGGCTGAGGTGGGAATCATTGGTCTTCCCAACGCCGGCAAAAGCACGTTGATCGCCGTTCTCTCGGCTGCGCGTCCAAAAATCGCGGACTATCCCTTCACAACGCTGATTCCCAACCTCGGCGTGGTTCGTCGTCCCAGTGGAGATGGAACGGTTTTTGCCGATATTCCTGGTCTGATCTCAGGTGCGGCTCAGGGGGCAGGCCTTGGCCATGACTTCCTGCGCCACATCGAGCGCACCCGACTGCTGATCCATCTTGTGGATGCCGGTGCTGAGGATCCGCTCGAAGATCTGCGCACCGTGGAGAAGGAACTTGAGGCCTACGGCCATGGGTTGGTGGAGCGCCCCCGGCTGCTGGTGCTGAACAAGCAGGAGCTGCGGTTTGACGATGAACTCCCAGAGCTGATGGCTGAGCTGGCCAACGCCAGTGGCTTGACGCCTCTCTGTATCTCGGCAGCCATGGGCACCAATCTGGATCTGCTTCTGGAGAGGATCTGGAGCGAACTGGGGGTGTGATCGATCGGTTTCAGCCACAACACGATCACTTGTGAAGCTGAGGTGCAGCAGCCATAACGGAGACAGACCCGTCAGTGGAGTCGTGTCCATGACCTTCTACACCTGCTTCGATCCTCAGGGCCAGATGATTGCCCGCTGCCAGACCCCGGAAGACATCCAGGTTCTCAGACGCATGGGTCGGCCGATTGCCGATGTTCAACCCATGCGCAGCGAGGAAGCTGTTGTCTGCAGCCTCACGGGGAGCCCCTCCGAATACGACGAGGAGTACTGACTCCGCTGGTGTGGTGCGCCGGATTCACGCGCTGAATCCGGCACTTCTTCAAAAACCGGACGGTTTCAATCGTCGTAAACGCGGCACTCTTCTGCCTCAGGGTTGGCGTCGCAGTACAACTCGAGTGAGGTGGGATCGTGCTTGTCGCCGGGGTTGTGCTCCTTGTATTCCTTCAGCGAGCTCAACTCACTCTCGAGGTGGCGCACCTTGGCGGTATCGCCGGCGGCTTTGGCCTGTTCAATCTCTGACTGATCCTTCTGGATGTGCTCGTCGATGGATTTCATGGCGATCCCCTGGTTCCACCGCTCACATTAGAACCGTCAAACGATTTGTTGATGCCGTGTCGGCGTTATGACAAACCAATGTGCGCTGAACCTTCCGAACGGGTAGTCCTGGCTACGGAATGACGTCCGAGTGGCGCTCTCAAGCCTGGAGTTCACTCAGCTCCAGCCATCGATTCTCGGCCTCTTCGATGGTGGTGATCAGGTCCGCCAGCTCCAGGCTCAGCTGGGTCCGGTCGCTGCAATCACCGGCCAGGGCCTGCTCAAGGCTGCCGCGCCGAGCCTCCAGCTCCGGCAGTTGTTGGTCGAGCTGTGCCAGCTCCTTGCCTTCCTTGAAACTGCGTCGTCGCTGGCCCTGGGAGGGCTGCTTCTTCGGAGGGCTTTTCTTCGGGCTGCTGACCTGCTGTTCCAGGGCCGCTCGTTCCTTCTCCTGACAGCGTTTGTGCTCGAGAAAGTTGCTGTAGTTGCCCTCAAAGCGCTGCAGCTGTCCCTGCTCGAAGCAGAACAGCCGATCCACGGTTCGATCGAGAAAGTAGCGGTCATGGGACACGACGATCACGCAGCCACGGAAGTCCTCGAGGAAGTCCTCGAGGATGCTCAGGGTTTGGACATCGAGATCGTTGGTGGGTTCATCCAGCAGCAGCACATTGGGCGCCTGAATCAGCATTCGACACAACGTGAGGCGCCGCCGTTCCCCGCCTGAGAGCTTGGCGAGGGGGCTGTGCTGCTGCGATGGCGGAAACAGAAACCGTTCCAGAAGTTGCGATGCGGTCACCTGCTCTCCGCCGAGGTTGATGCGGGTGGCGGCTTCCTCCACGAAGTCGATCACCTTTCGCTCCAGCCCCTTTCCCTGAGTGAAGGCTTCGGTGTGCTGATCGAGATAACCGATGTGGACGGTTTCCCCGAGTTTCAGGGTTCCGGCCGTGGCCGTTCGCCTGCCTGCGATGAGATCGAGGAGGGTGGACTTGCCACTGCCATTGGGACCAATGATGCCGATCCGGTCCTCGGGGCTGAAGCTGTACGTGAAGTCCCTGAGAAGAGAGCGTCCCTCGACCTGACCATCGGCGGTGACACCGACACCCTCAGCCTCGATGACCAGTTTCCCGATGCGGCGGCTCACACTGGCCATTTCAAGTTTTCCCCTGGCCTGAAGCGGTTTTTCGTTCCGCATGGCTTCGATCCGCTGCAGTCGAGCCTTCTGTTTGGTGCTGCGAGCCTTCGGCCCCTGGCGCAACCAGGCAAGCTCCCGGCGCAACACCCCTTTGAACTTGGCCGCTGAGGCGGCTTCCGAGGCTTCCTCCTCGGCCTTGTGCTGCAGATAGGTGCTGTAGTTCCCCTGGTAAGTGCGAGCCCGCCCCCTGTCCACTTCCACCATCCGGCTGGTGACGCGGTCCAGCACGTAGCGGTCATGGGTCACCAGAACCAGGGCTCCCGGATAGCGGTCGAGCCAGCTCTGCAACCACTCCACGGCCTCGGCATCCAGATGGTTCGTTGGCTCATCCAGCAAGAGAACATCCGGGCATGCCACCAGTGCTGAAGCCAGCCCCACCCGTTTGCGATAGCCGCCTGAGAGTGCTTCCACCGGCCGCATCAGATCGCTGATCCCCAGTTTTTGCAACACCTCACGGCACTGTTGCTCGAGGCTCCAGGCCTCCTCTTCATCCATTCGCTGACTCAGTTCCCCGAGTTCGGCCAGCAGTGTTTCGTTGTTGGGTTCAGCGGCGATGGCGTCGCTGAGAGCGGTGAACCGCAGCAGTAAATCGCGTTTGGCGCCGCACCCTTCCAGCACCTGTTCCAGAACAGTGAGCCCTGGAGAGATGCGACTGTCCTGCCCCACCAGCTCCACGCGCAGTCGCGGTGAGCAGCGGCGTTCTCCCTCTCCCAGTGGTTCAACACCCGCCAGCACCTTCAATAAGGTCGATTTCCCCGCTCCATTCGGTCCGATCAGCCCAAGGCGTTCTCCATCGCCGATGTGCAGGTCCAGATCGGCGAACAGAGTGCGGATGCCGAAGTCCTTGGCGGCACCCACCAGGCTGATCAGGCTCACGACGGCTTGTCAGGCGATTACCTGACCAGATAAGCAAACATGCAACCGATGAGGGATCAGAGCACCATTCAGTTCACTTGTTCGGCTTGTTGAAGGTCGTCCAACGTTGAAAAAAAGCCAAGGGAAGAATGCTGCTCTTTTGTCAATGAAGGGAAGCGATTGATCGGCTGATCCTGATGGGTTGTGATTCGTCTTTTTCAGAAAGCCGATGACGTGAGTTGTAAGGAATCTGCTCCGCGAAAGACGATGGCTAACTGGGATGTCGAGGTTTCATCCATGATTTTGCTTGGTCAATATCCCGACGTTCTCCTGGTCCCCTGATCGACGTTCAACAGCCCGGATGCAAGGCTGTTGCGGAGGCTGGTTTGCGAGTCCCAATCGCTACGCAGGCTTATCTTTCACCGATCACTCCGCAACTCTTTTTTGGAGGGTTGGGATGGTTTTCAGTTTCTGATTTTTCTGGGCCACCGCTCGCGGTAAATCACAACAAAACACCAAACCATGGCTGCGGAGAGAAAAGCTTCCACCATGACTGATTTGCAATTAATTCAAAGATGATTCTTGTTCAGATTTGATGCCGTTTCATGTCGAACAACCTTGCGTATCTTTCGGTTCGATTGATAACAGCTTTCGGGGCTGTGAAACTAATTCCCTGGTTGAGTGTAAAAACAGTTGCGATCCGAGGTTGCTCTGGTTGCGGATTCAATGGCGCCGATCGCACCTTTGGTTTTGCTTCATAGTCTTCTCACCTCGATCTGGAATTGAGTTCCAGCGGGTTTGGGGGACCAGGCCTCGAGGCCTTCGCACTGACTTTTCAGCTTTTGCGAGTTCTGCAGAGGTCTCGCTGCCCCAAAAGCGCTCCTGTGGTGTTTTGCACCACCATCGATTTATGGCAGGATTGAGATGGTTGAAACGTTCACAATGAGCGATCAGGAAGCAAAAACTTCTTCTGCTCGGGATATTTTGAACAATCATCTTCCGATTGTTCTGGACCTGGTTAAAACAGCTTCTCTCGTGGTGATTGCTGCCAGCAGTGTTCATCTCGGTCACCACGTTCATGAGATGACCCATGAAGGGGTGATCTGGCGTGATCCTCCCGGTGAATCTGATCACAGCGGGCACAAGCACTGAGCTTTCCGTCGGACAGAAGGCTTCGCCCATTGCGCTCCTGTCTCCACGGCTCAAATCCATTGATCAAGCCGGGCTGGCGTTGAACCTCCTGGCGGAAGAGCTTTTCAGCGTTTTGCCTGGCTCAGTCAAGGTAGAGAGCGGACCAGTGTGGTCTGAACAATCCTCGGGATTGACTGGTCCGTCATGGCTGTTTCGGCTGATTTCTGAACCTGTTTGTTGAAAACCTTGCCGAAGCGGGACATCTTGTTTCGTCCCCCTGAGGAATGCGTACTATGCCGTTGAGGTGCCGGCAACCCCAGCAAGATGACTGAAGAACGTCTTTACGGTGAGGACAAAAAGAAAGCGTTGACCGCATACTTTTCCAGGTTTTCTGATGACATTGATGATTTGTTTCTGAAAAAATTTGATGAACTTTCTGATTTAAATGTTGGTGAGGGTGAAACCACGCGACTTGTTGGTCGACTCCTGAATGCGAAAACAAATCTGATTGATGCCATCAAGGCCTCCGGGAAGTCCAACTGATTTTGTGAGATCCAGATGTTTGTGTCTGGATCGCTGAATTTGAACAGAGTTTGTTCATCCAGCGCTGACGATCAGGCTGGGCTGAATCATGAGCTTCCTGTTGGAGGGTGTGTTCTTGTCAGTGCTCCGGTAGCAGATGTTCTGGCACTGGCAAAACGGCTGCGGCTACAGATGAATCAGGAGTCATGAGCCGGAACCGTTTCGTCGAGCAGGTCAAACGGTGAGACTGATGACTCAGGCGATCCAGGCGTTGCTGGTACTGGATCGGCCTGCCCTGAGGACGGTCAGTTCTTTCTTGTCGTTGTCCGGGTATCGGATGTACTGGTTCGTCTCAGTTAGTTGGAATTATCAAGTGATTGAGGCATCGAGCGAGGGCTCGTTTCGTTGACTCAGGTGGTCCGCAGACGTGTTGAGGCGTCGGACTCACCTGCCTGCAATTGGATGTGATCACCATGGCGTTGATTCCGTGGCGTTGATTCCATCGTGTGTCGTGCTTCGTCGACAGAAAACGATGGTTTCGATGATGAAAACATCGTTCTCAGATTTGAGGTGGAGTTGAGTTGTTCCAAGTGATTTCCGCCACCTTGGCAGCTCGGTTGTTTTGTGTGTCTCAGATCCTCCGTTCGTTCCCATCCAGGCCATCCTGTTGGGATTGCTTCAGGTAAGCGAAAACGCTTTTGTCTCCGACATCAGCAGCGGCGTCGACCCCGAATTTGCGGCAGGCCAGAAGAACCAGCAGTGCTGCCGAACAACCGATGAGCGAGAGGCAGGGCGTGCCTGGCATCAACCCCAGCAGTCGTCCCAGAAGTGCAATGGGCAACAGCAACGTGAGGCCAATGGCTTCCGGTCGTTGGAAGCAGAAGAATTCCTTGAAGCCGATTCCGGCAAGAGCTGCGAACAAAGGGCCGATCGCCAGCAGCCACAGGGGTTGTTCGTTAAGGGCCGGCAGGCTTTTAAACAGTCCTTCCCTGGCGATCAGGGTGATCCAGCCCAGACAGCCGAGCAGCCAGAACAGCTGAAGCAGCTGATGCAGTGGTTTCAGATAGATGTGGATCCATCGGAGGGCCAATCCAATCCCCGCAGCGAAGGGGATGGCCCAGATGCCAGCCCACTGCGCGCCCACAAGCCACCAGTTCAGAACTCCGCTGAGCAGAGACAGGCCACTGACAAGCAGTGCGAAGCGATAGTTCTGCACCTCCCTGCGGTCGGTGTCGTCAATGACGTAGGGGCCGTAAACCCCCTGGAACTGTTGATTCGCCGTGGTCATGAACCCGGAGCTCCACTGTTCACCAGTGTGCTCAGCTCAGGCCCCGCGGGAACGATTCCTCCAGGGTTCAACGGAAACAACGCGCCGAAGTAGTCCTGTCTCCAGGCCTCTGCGTCGCAGGTGGCCATCACTCCGGGAAGTGCCAGCAGCTGCTGCCGCCATCTCCAGATGTTGGGCAGCTGCCAAAGCTGTTTACGGCTGCATCCGAACAGGGGCGCGTAGACGGATTCCCATCGAATCAATGTGGGGAAGAGTCGCAGGTCCGCCAGGGTCAACCGATCCCCGCAGAGCCAGGGCCCACGGCTGCCAAGACTGCGCTCCACCTCTTCGAGAGCGGCGAAAAGGGCAGACTCCGCCTGGTTGTAGGCCGTCTGGTTTCTGGCGAAGCCGCACCGATACACCCCGTCATTCACATTTCCCTGCAGAAGCTCCTGCCATTCAGCAATGGCGGTTCCGAGGTCTGCGGGGGCAAGGTCGGGGGCATCAGCGGCAGCGGGCCAGCGGTTCAGAAGCTCAACAAGCTGGGAGCTTTCGTTGCCGAGGATTCGTTGTTCCAGTGGATCCACCAGCACCGGCACCGTGGCGCGGTGGGAAGGGGGAGAACCGCAGTGGCGGTAAAGCTCGAGAAGGGTGCTGCAGTTCCTCCAGGGTGGATCCAGTTGCCATCGCCCCCCCTGGTGATCAGCCTTCGCCATCAACAGGTCGAGGCTTTCGCCCAGTTGCCGCAGGGTGTGGACCAGCCAGGTGCGGTGAGCCCAGGGACAGCTCCGCCCCAGGATGAGACGGGCACGATGGTCTCTTCCGCGTCCTTCCAGCGGTTGTGCCGGAAGAGTCGCTGTGGGGTGATCACCGGCCGGGCGGCGGTAATTGCCCTCGTGATCCGCAGGGCCCAGACCTCCCATCAGCTGCAGCCATTGCCAGTTCCAGCCGCAGCGCGCCGTTTTCACCAGAACCGGGGGGATGGCCACTGCGCTGATGCGGACGCTTCAGTTTTGCTCGAACGCATGCTTCAGTCACGACATCCGGGCTCGTTGTGATGACCAGCTGCGATGTGTTGGTGGTGGCCGGAACCCATGGGAATGAACTGAACGCCCCCTGGTTGTTGGAACAGTGGGATCGTCAGCCGGAGCTGATCGATTCGCTTGGACTCTCCTGCCGGCGGGTGATTGGCAATCCCGACGCTCGTGCGGCCGGAACCCGCTACCTCGACCGGGACCTCAATCGCAGTTTTCAACCGGAACTTCTGGCCGGCGATGGACAGGAGGTCGAGCTTCGGCGTGCCCGTGAACTGCTGGCGGACCATGGGCCGTCCGGAGCCTCTCCTTGCCGGGTGGCTCTCGACCTGCACAGCACAACCGCCGGCATGGGCTCGTCCCTGGTGGTGTACGGACGAAGACCTGCTGACCTGGCCCTCGCCGGAGGAGTCCAGCGACTGCTCGGGCTACCGGTTTACCTGCATGAATCCGATGCGGCCCAGACCGGGTTTCTTGTGGAGCGCTGGCCATGCGGTCTGGTGATTGAAGTTGGTCCGGTTCCTCAGGGAGTGCTGGAAAGTCGTGTTGTCATTCAGACCCAGCTGGCGCTGGAGGCCTGTCTGCAGGTTCTCAGCGAAGCGCGTTCAGGCCTGGGGCATCTGCCCAGAGCTCTTGTGGTTCATCGTCATCTGAGAAGTCTGGATCTGCTTCGTGATGAGCACGGGCAGCCTTCGGCCTTGCTGCATCCATCACTTCACGGAACGGACTGGCGCCCTCTCGAAGCAGGCGCTCCCTGGCTGCGACGGGCTGATGGAACGGTGTTGAATCTTCCGGAGGATGCGGCGCACCTGACGCCGGTCTTCATCAATGAGGCCGCCTATGCCGAGAAGCGGATTGCACTGTCCCTCACCAGGCGCGAGGTCTGGCCCGTGCTTCCCACATGGATGGAGGCGCTCAAGGAGCTGATGGATGGCTGATGAGTGGGCCGCGGCTCAACCGCATGCCCAGGTCTTCTGACCTTCCTCCGTGCAGAGCAGATCACTGGTCTGTCCATCCGCCCAATAGAGCCGCAGACGATCGTCTTCGCTGCCGAGTCGGAGGGTGAGAGAGCGGATGGGTCCAGCCGGTGTCCTGGAATCGGTGTCCGTCTGATCCGCAGCGGTTGTGCCCAGACGCCGCTCCAGCTCACTTAAACGGCGATCGAACCGATCGAGTTCGGCCTTTGTGCTGTCTGCGTCTGGTGCTGTTGCCGTGCAACCGCTGCAAGCGACCAAACACGTCATGAGGCCGGCAGTCATCAAACGGCGATTCATCCCAGCGGATGCGTCTGTCCCAGAGTCTCAGCTCAGAGAGCTGGGCACCAGTCGTTCACTCCAATACACGGTTGCGCCCTGAGCTTCCAACTCCTGGCGACGGTGCCTGGCCCTGGTGAGTGGCACCGTTTCCTCCTGACGGAGGCCGGCCTGCAGCCAGCGAATCAAAACCACAATGCGTCGCGTTGGACCCAGAAACCTTAAGCCTTTCTGCAGTCCGTCTCTCCTTGTGAGCCTGGGGGTCTGCGGATTCAGAACATTTCCGAGACATTGCTCAACCTTCCGTTACAATCATTTTCAGGCAGGGCTACCTGCTCTTCCTTAAACCGTCCCTTCGGGGGCACTTCTTTCC
>CAJWZW010000064.1 GCA_913050565.1 uncultured Synechococcus sp. | reverse complement strand
GCAGGCTCAACGATCACCAAAAATGTTCCCGACGGCTCCCTTGCCATCGGTCGAGCCAAACAGATGACCAAGGAGGGCTGGACATCTCGAGGCAGTTGACATCGTCTCGTCAGATCATCGGCAGCTTCGGGAGCAGGCGTTCAAGGGCCACACCACGACTGGCCTTGAGCAGAACGACATCACCAGGATTCAGCCAGTCCTTCAGGGGTGATGCGGCCTCCTCGGGAGTGGCGACCCGAGCCAGATTTTTCAGACCAGAGGCGGCCTCCTGCATTACCCGCCCCTCCTCGCCTGCATCAACAATCACAAGGCCATCGAGCTTGAGTTCAGCGGCACGGCTGGCGACCTGACGGTGCAGTTCCAGGCTGTTGTCACCCAGCTCCAGCATGGTTCCCAGCACAGCGAAACGCCGACCGGACTGAGATGCCAACAGATCCAGTGCGGCAAGCATCGCCTCAGGGGAGGCGTTGTAGGTCTCATCCAGGACGGTGAGCCCACCCTGTTGCAACCGCTGGTTGCGACCACCGGTCATCGCCACCTGCAGGGACCGAAGCTGAGCTGTGTCCACTCCGAGCTCGCGAGCAACAGCAACGGCAAGCAGCAGATTGCGGGCGTTATGTCGACCCTCCAGAGGTAATGGCAGAGAAACGCCATCAACAAGCAGCTGATCAGCCACAACGGAACCCATCAGGTCGGCCGGCGGCAGTTCCGAGCTTGAGGGAATGTCCTCGGCCAACCGCACCCGATGCACACGGCCGCTCCAGACCGACGCCAACGATGACTCCAGAAGTGCGTCACCTGCGGGGATCACCACGAGACCATCGGGCTTCACTGCAGCGGTGATCTCACACTTGGCAGCAGCGATCGCCTCGCGACTTCCAAGCCGTCCGATATGAGCTGTGCCGATGTTGGTGATCACAGCAACATCCGGTTCACAGCAGCGGGACAATCGGGCAATTTCACCAGGCCCGCGCATCCCCATTTCAATCACCAGAGCAGCGTCGTCGCCAACAGACTTCAGAACCGTGAGAGGCACACCAACGTCGTTGTTGTTGTTGCCTTCACTGGCACAGATGGAACCGAGGGGTGCCAGGGCGGCACGGATCAATTCACGGGTGGTTGTCTTCCCTGCTGAGCCTGTGACCGCGATCAGAGGTTGGGCAAGGGAACGACGATGCAGACAAGCCAGCTGCTGGTACGCCACCAAGGTGTCTTCCACACACCAGTACGTCACCCCCGGGGGCACCGAATGACCCCAGTTGTCTGCCACAACAGCGGCAGCAACTCCTTTTTCAGGCAGCTGATCCAGAAACCGGTGCCCGTCGAAGCGTTCACCGACCAGCGGCACAAAGAAATCTCCCGGACTGAGCTGCCGGCTGTCGGTGCAGATCCTGCCGAGTCGCGCAGAGGGTTCCACAGATCCAGCGAGCGGTTCGCCCCAGAGATCGCTCAGCTGCTGCAACAGCAGGGTCATGCCGGTGGAACGTTGTTGAACAGGATCATGCCGTCGCCGACACGGGCTGAGCGAGCGAGCAGACGGTCTTCCACATTGACCAGCTGCAACTCGCTGTACCCCAGCTGATGGCTGCGTTCCTGCCAGGTTTTTGCAAGCTCCGAGCGTTGAAGATCCCCCAGCTCCCACCAGGCCTCTGTGACACACAGCACCAAGCGGTTGTCGGCAGGTTCCGGACGCGCTTCGTTCAGGACTCCATCGGGAGCCGATCCATCCAGAAACAGATCCAGCAGTGGATCGAGCTGAAGCGCAACGGGAGGCTGAACCTCCTCCATCTCAACCGGTGCGACAGGTTCATCCGGGAGAGACGTCTCGATGGCCGGGATCTCCCGGATCGGAGTCTGCAGTGTCGTTACACCCCGGAGCTGCTTCGGCGATGCCGGCTCTGTGGTGATGACCTGGGCCTGCGTCGGACCGCCACTCTGCTCACCTTCGAGCTGAGCCGGAGCTCTCAGGTTGTTCAGCTTCACGGCAGCGCTGACAACCAAGGCCACAACAATCGTCAACAGGACAGGCCAGAAGAGCGGTGCCAGAT
Source organism: uncultured Synechococcus sp. (assembly GCA_913050565.1). Taxonomy (GTDB): domain Bacteria; phylum Cyanobacteriota; class Cyanobacteriia; order PCC-6307; family Cyanobiaceae; genus Parasynechococcus. The sequence goes on along the minus strand of CAJWZW010000064.1, from coordinate 7,408 downwards.
CCGCGGGCCAGAACGCCGGAACAGACAGATCACCCTCCCGGTTCCGGCGCCAGAGTTCACGTACCCGAAGACCCAGATCAGCCCAGAGAGCCCGCAAATTGCGGGCCAGATCCTTCCAGGGACTGACGTAGGGCGCCGGGAGATTGGGCAAGGTCAGCCGGCCTTGCGGCCGAAGAGACGGTTGAAGGGGTTACGGCTGGATCCACTGAGCATCGGAGCGTCCGGACCTGCATCAACCTCACCATCATCGACGCGGGATGGATCTGCGCCCTGGCCCTGAGAGAACTGTTCCACCAATGCAGCATCAGGTGTTGGTGTCTTGATTCCGCAGACATCGCGATACATGGCGTCGTAATCAGCGGCGGAACGGTCCCAGCTGTAGTCCGTCGTCATGCCGCGACGCTGCAGTTCGGCCCAGCTGCTGCGATGGCGATAAGCCTCCCAGGCTCGGACAAGAGCGGTGTAGAAATCAATCGGCTCAAATCGATCGAAACAGAACCCGGTTCCGCTCGCCTCGGCAGGATTGTGAGGAGGCACCGTGTCCACAAGCCCGCCCACCTTGCGAACCACAGGAATCGAGCCGTAACGCATCGCATACAGCTGGCTGATGCCACAGGGCTCAAAGCGGCTTGGCATCAGGAAAGCATCGCTTCCGGCATAGATCAGACGGGACAGGTCGTCGTCGTAGGTGAGAAACACCGCACACCGACCTGGATAGCGAGAGGCCAGCTGCCACAAGCCACTTTCCAATCCACGATCGCCGGTTCCCAGCACGACGATCTGGGTATCGGTGTAGGCAAGCAGGCGATCGGCAACCTGAAGCAGCAGATCGACTCCCTTCTGGTCGACAAGACGACTGACCATGCCGAGAACAAAGGCTTCCTCCCGCACTTCAAGCCCCATGCGCTCCTGCAGGGTCCGCTTGCAGACCGCCTTGCCTGAGAGATCATCGGCACTGAAATTGGCAGGTAAAGCTTGGTCAGTGGCTGGATCCCAGGCCTTCAGATCGATGCCATTGAGAATGCCGCGCAATTTGCCCGAAACGAAATTGAGCAGTCCTTCGAGCTTCTCGCCGTACTCAGCGGTTCGGATCTCCTGGGCGTAAGTGGGAGAAACAGCATTGACCCGATCCGCATACAACAGAGCTGCCGCCATCGTGTGATCACCCTGCATGTACCAGGGGCACCAGGTCATCCGGTCCAGCTTCCAGCGCCAGGGGCCCTGATATTTGAGGTTGTGGATGGTGAACACCGTGCTGATCTCGGGGTCCTGGTGCATCCAGACAGGGATCATGCCGGTGTGCCAGTCATGACAGTGCAGCACCTGCGGCTTCCACACATTCCAGGAGAACTCAGCCGCAGCACTGGCGAAGAAGGTGAAGCGCCAGTCCTCATCCTCACCTCCATACACCCGCTCAGGATCGAAAACCGGATGACCGACGAGATAGATCGTCATCCCGTTGCTGGGGTGCTTCGACTCATAAACCGCGAATTCCGTGCCCATGGTCTGGGCTCGCCAAATGGGTTCCTTGGAAATCTCAAGGGAGCTCCAGAGCTTGGCGTAGCCCGGCATGATCAGGCGCACGTCATGGCCCAGACGAGCCAGAGCCGGCGGCAGGGAACCGACCACATCTCCCATTCCACCAACTTTCACCATCGGTGCGCACTCCGCAGCTGCGAACAGGATGCGCATGGATGAAATCAGCGTTGGCGCGGCGACTTTAAGGGGAAATCTCCATTACGAAGATCAGGGAAGAACAGTCACAGACGTGCCCCGTCGAACATCCCGATACAGCCGACTCACATCTTCGTTGTAAAGGCGGACACACCCATGGGAGATGGCCCTCCCGACGGTCCAGCGATGGGGCGTTCCGTGGAAACCCGTGGTTGTGCAGCCCTTGATCGTGATCCAGCTGTCACCGTCGTGGGCATCGCGGCCGAGACAATCGCGATGAAAGGCAATCCAGTGACTGCCGAGAGGATTGTCAGGCCCCTGCTGCACCACGCGCTCTCCGGTGACCGGATGAACCCAGACCGGTCGGTCAATTTTCTCCAACACCTTGAAGCTGCCGGTGGGGGTTTCCCATCCGGGCATGCCTACGGCAACCGGGAAGGCAAGACGCAGGTTGCCGTTCTCCAGCAACAGCAACCGGCGTTGTTCCCGCAGCATCACGATGTGACGTTCAGGGCGCTCACGCAGCTCAGCAGGGACCGATGCCAACGCCGTCATCACAGAATCAATTGACGCTGACTTCAGCAGCGGCAGAGGTTCTGGAAGACTGATCGGAAGCATCGGATCACGGTAGCCAGCCTGTTTCGGAAAAGTCAGGATCCCGTTTCTCCAGGAATGCGTTGCGACCCTCCACGGCTTCATCGGTTCTGTAGAAGAGATGTGTGGCCTGTCCTGCCAGTTCCTGAATTCCAGCCAGGCCATCGGTCTCGGCATTGAAAGCGGCCTTGAGACACCGGATCGCCGTTGGACTGTGCTGGAGAACCTCACGGGCCATCCGCACCCCTTCGAGCTGCAGTTGTTCGAGGGGAACAACTCCGTTCACCAGACCCATTTGCAGGGCCTCGTCCGCACCGTATCGACGGCACAGAAACCAGATTTCCCGAGCCTTGCGCTGACCGACCACCCGCGCCAGATACCCCGCACCGAACCCACCATCGAAACTGCCGACCCTGGGTCCCGTCTGACCGAAGACTGCGTTGTCAGCCGCAAGGCTGAGATCGCAGAGAAGATGCAGCACCTGGCCTCCACCGATCGCGTAACCGGCCACGAGCGCGATCACCACCTTGGGCAGGCTGCGGATGATCCGCTGGAGATCGAGAACATTCAGCCTGGGAAGGCCGTCTTCCCCCACATACCCCCCGTCACCCCGAACGCTCTGATCACCACCGGCACAGAAGGCATGGGCACCATCCGCAGCAGGGCCGACTCCGGTGAACAGCACCACACCGATATCGCGGTCATCGCGGATCCGGCTGAAGGCATCGCAGAGTTCAGCCACGGTTTGGGGCCGAAAGGCATTGCGTCTGGCCGGCCGGTTGATCGCAACACGGGCGATGCCCTCCACGCAGCGATCCAGAAGAATGTCCTGGTAGTGCCCCCAGGGCTGCCACGACACTCCGGAATCACCGGGCAGCACCTGGCACGAGGCGGCCATCAGCTTCAGAGCAGTGGCTCTGCATTCTGGACAGCTGCGCGCAGAGCTGTCCTGAGGCGAGCGTCAGCATCGCGATCGGTGCAACAGCGCAGCAGAGCTGGTCCGGGTTGTGCGAGCCCCCACTCCAGAGCAGCCGGCAGATCCTCAAGGGAAGCCACATTGCGGCCGGGAACACCATGGGCCGCCGCAAGCGCCAGATGATCCACGTCCTGCGGCATGGCAAACAGTTGGTCGAAACCGGAGCGGCTGGCGACATCGATCGGCAACTGCCGAAAGATGCCTCCTCCGTTGTTATCAATCAACAGCACCAGCAGCGGGGGAGCACTGGCTCGGGCATGCAGCCAACCATTGCTGTCGTGCAGCAGAGCCAGATCCCCGGTGATCAAAACCGTCCTGCCCAGCTCAAGACTCAGACCCATCGCGAGCGACAGGGTGCCATCGATGCCAGAAGCACCACGGAAACTGAAGCAATGCCGATCCGATCCCGCGGAACCGCTCCAGGTGAGCCAGTCCCGCACCGGTGAGCTGGCCGCCAGCATCACCGGCAGCCCGGATGGCAAGAGCCGAGCGAGATGACGGGACAGAGCCGGTTCATTCACAACACCCCGGAGGGGGAGTTGTTGATCCAGAACCGATTCGACGAGGTCATCAGCGAAGGGCAGTGCAAACCGACCATCACTGGCTTGGCCTGGCTGAAAACGAATCCATGCCGCCATGCCACCGGACCACTGCTGCGCTTTGCCCAGTGGATCGAGGCTGCGTTCCTCCCCTTCACTCACCAGGAGCTGAGGCCCATCAATGGCCCCAAGCCAGCGCTCCAGCCTGCGACTGGCGGGAAGGGGGCCGAGACGCAACACCTGCAGCTCCGCTGGTGCAATGAGTGGATCAAGCTGCAAATCCCAGAACTCGACACGCCCAGGGAACTCAGCGGGAAGCGCCGCCAAGGGATCGGCAAGCAAAGGCCAACCACTGAGATCCAGCCACCGGTGCAGAGCGCGTTGATAGGCGGGGAGCTCAGAGGCAAGCCCCCGCCAGGGCCCGGCAACAACCACTCCTGGCCTGGCTGGATCAAGAGTGGGCGGAGATTGAGCAAGCTCCGACTCACACGGCAACGGTTGGCGATCGATCGGGCGATGGCTGGCAGCAGCCATCAGCCCAAGCTGTTCATCTGTACTGGCATGCAACGGTTCCTCGAATGCCAGGTTGAGCTGAACCGGGCCGGCCGTGGGGCCATGGGCGTAGCGCCAGGATCGAGCGGCCAGTGCCTCCAGATCGGAATGGGGCATGCCATGCAAACCATTCGGGGCAGGGTTCTGAACCCACCTGCAAACCGGCTGGAGAAAATCCTCCTGATTCACGGTTTGATTGGAGCCGCACGACTTCAGCCGCTGCGGCCGATCGGCCGTGAGCAGCAACAACGGCTGATTGGAGCGATCCGCTTCCACAGCGGCCGGCAGCAGATTGGCAACCGCTGTGCCGGAGGTGGTCACCACCGCCACAGCCCGCCCGGAGGCCGTCGCCAGTCCAAGGGCAAGAAAAGCAGCGGAACGTTCATCCACCGCTGTGATCAGCCTGAGCCCGGCCTGATCAGCGAGCATCCCCGCCGCCATCGCCAGAGGCCCTGAGCGACTGCCCGGGCACAGGACCAGACAACACAGACCCTCGCTTCTGAGCCTCCCCAGAAGCCAGAGGGCTGCTTGCAGGTTGGCGCGAGCGACGGACAGAACGAACAGTCAGGCTGGTGAGATCCTCGTTCAACCATGACCCAACCAACCAGTTCAAACGAGACAGGTCTGGGCTTCTGGCGCAGCCTGATCGTGTGGGGCCTTGTGGCTCTGCTGCTGCGCTGGTTGGTGGTGGAGCCGCGCTGGATTCCTTCCGGTTCGATGCTGCCAACTCTGCAACTGCAGGACCGGATCCTTGTGGAGAAGATCCGTCCAAGGCTTGTCCAGATCCAGCACAGCCATCTGGATCGAGGTGATGTGGTGGTGTTCGCGCCACCACAGGCCTTGATTGATGCGGGCTACGACAGCAACGCTGCGCTGATCAAAAGGGTGGTGGGTCTGCCTGGCGACGAGCTGGCCGTGATGAATGGCCGTTTGTTCAGAAATGGGCAAACGGTGGACGAGCCGTGGCTTGAGGACGAGATGGATTACCTGATGGAGCCGGTCACAGTGCCGACGCATCAGCTCTGGGTCATGGGCGACAACCGCAATGCCAGCCTCGATTCCCATCTATGGGGACCATTGCCTGAAACCAATGTGATCGGCACTGCGGTGTGGCGCTACTGGCCCCTGCAACGGTTCGGTCCATTACGGATCTCCGCCACCAGCAACGACAGACCGACATGAGTGCCTGCGGTAGTGTCGGGTTCGTGATGCAGATAACACGGGATGTTTAACCCCGAGTTCCTGACCACCGACAGCAATGACGGTCAAGCGGGGAACAGCCTGATCCAGTACCTGCAGGAACAATCGCCCGACACGCTCCAACGGGTGGCCAAATCAGCGAGCAACGATATTCAAGACATCATTCGCCACAACGTTCAGGGGCTCCTGGGGATGCTTCCCGGTGAGCACTTCGACGTGAAGGTCACCGCCAACCGCGACAACCTGGCCAACATGCTGGCCTCCGCGATGATGACGGGTTACTTCCTGCGCCAGATGGAACAGCGCAAAGAGTTGGAGGAAACACTGTTCTCCGATGAACAGATGGCGATTGAACCGGAAGACGAGCTCAATCTCTGAGCACCGGTTCCCTGGGCACAACTCCCAGGTCCAACAGGCTCTGATCAATTGAGCCCAGAAACTGCCAGTTCTCAGAACTGGGGGCCCAGGTGCGTTGCCTGAGGTCAGCAAGAAGTTGATCAACGCGCTGAGAGTCGAATTCAAGCGGAGCGCTGTAGTGGGCTGGCACCAACCAGCGCAGATCAGCATGCGTTGAAAGCTGCTCCAGCCAGCGCAGCAGCGCGGATTGAGCTCGCGGCAACACCAGTCTTTCCAGGACGGGAGCCACCTGCAGGCGGGGGGCTTCAGCACCCATCAACCCATCGGCGGCGGACTGCCAACCCGGCTTCCAGCGAAAGGGGTAAAGGCCGAAATGAGTTCGGATGGAACGAAGCCCAGGCCGAAAAGCGTGGCGGAGCAACTCCGGGAGGCTCGGCACCTCCAACGGTTCCGGCCTCAGATAAGACGCGAACAGCACCAGACGCGCCCAACCTCTGCGCCGTGCTTCAGCTGTATCAGTAAGTGGTTCATCGCCCCGCTCACGGGCATGAAACAGCAGCGGCGTTGGATCAAGATCAAACAGTGCCGGTGGATCAGCGCTGATTCCCACAAGAGCATCCGTCACCAACAGGGCACCAGAGGGGCGGTGCAGACACGACACCTCCTGGAAACGACCAACTCCCAAATCGAGAGGACCCAGGGAAATCCACTCACAATCATCCGCATGGGGCACGCCATCGTCGAGAAGAACCTTGGTGCGATCCGATGGAATACCCAACCAGGACGATGGAAGCGAAATCGGAAAGCTCCACTGGCCGGGACTGACCCAGATCTGAGCCTGCGGAAAGGCACGAGCCAGCGGACCCAGCGGAAGTTTGTGCTCCAGCCCTGATGCTGTCGGCAAAACGATGCTGAGAACTGGTCCGTGCTGCTGCTCAAGGCTGGCAATCGCCTGACGAAGCTCACCCGTTGGCGGCAAAGGATTCACCAACATCAGGCCACCGGACACCTTGGCGACGGTGAGCCGAACAGGAACTGCGACGTAATACACACCTTGCAGCTGTTCCAGACTCCAGAGCTGACCATGGATCAGCTCACTGAAAACCGTGCGACGCCGTCCATAGGGATACAACGGCAGCAGCGGCCACCAGGGCCAGTGCTGATCCTCAGGTTGGACGCCGTCAGCAGTCACGCAGTACAGGTTTCATGCCCACGATTCTGCCCAGAGGTAGTCCGACGCAGAGGGCGCGATGAAAACTGCCATTAGCTATTTACAAAATTCACGGTATTACCAGACGTACCAATCAAAAAACCTGCTTGAAATGCAGGCAACAGATTGCCTCTAGGCCCTGAACAGAAGCGATTTCTGCCATGAATGAATCATGTCTTCAGGCAATGCCTGTTTCAGCCACGCTTTGCGACGCGGCTGAAACAGGCATTGCACTGCTGCTGCAAAAGACCTGGGCCATCACGACACTTGATTCAATGACAGGCGTCATTTGATCAGGCATAGCGA
>CAJWZW010000063.1 GCA_913050565.1 uncultured Synechococcus sp. | reverse complement strand
ACAGTTCATAAGGAGTACAGATCTGTACTGAAGTAATGCGATTGAATTTTGATAGAAAATCGGGGAAAATTAATGCATTTTTTTTAAACTTAGGGCCTGTCGTATCAATATCTAGAATAAAATTATTGTAATTGCGAATAAATTTTTTGTAACTCTCTTGCTTTTCGTGCAGTTTTTGAAGTCTGCGGAAATAGAGTTGTTGTATTTTAAAATCGCTTCGCTTAAAAGCCTTTCTGAGGATTTTCTTGGTGAGAGGTGATGGCTTGTTGCCGAGCGCAGACCTGAGAAATGTTGACTTACCGCACCCGGTCGGTCCGGCGACAATTAATAGCCTCTTTCTGCTGAACAAGTTGTATTTCAAAACTACTGACCGAACTTTAAAGCATTGCCTGTGAAATGTTTCCCAAGGCCAATATTGGGATTGAAGGTTGACATCGCATGCAGCTTCGGAGTCTGAGGCGCGATGAGATGAAATTTCATCTGCATCACTGAACTGCTCCTGCTGTTGTGGGTTGGTTGGCGGCAGGTGGGACGGAAAGCTTGTCCTCCTCAAGAGGAACAGACAGGTTGCTTCATTCGGTGAATATTTTTTGTGAAATTGCTGATGCTTCAGCCTCCTGTGGTTATGGATGATTGTGTCTGGAGTTTGTTAACTGACTGCATGCCGATATTGCTTTCAGGTGGTGTTTTCATGCGGTTAATTTCCAGGTGGTCTTCTTTGTCCATGGTTTTTGGGATATGTGTTTATGCATCGGATTATTTCTGTTCGCTTAGAGTTTGCGGGGCTTGATTGAATGTGACTGATCCGGAAGACCTCACCGCTGATCAGCAGGCTGCCGCTGAGGAGTTCGCAGCCTGGCTGAAAGGACCCTCCGATGGAACTCCTTTTGTCCTCAGCGGCTTTGCCGGCAGCGGGAAAACCTTCCTGTCGATGCACCTGTTACGGCAGGTGGAGGAGGTTGGGCTGTGCTGGACCGTTGTGGCCCCAACGCACAAGGCCGTCGGTGTGTTGCGCCAGGCCCTGGACCTTGAAGGGCTGCAAGCCACGTGGTTTCCCTCAACAATTCACCGATTACTGCGGCTGAAGCTCAAACGATCGGCAGAGGCAGAACTCTGCGAGCCGACAGAGCAGACGGCCATGGCTCTGGAGAACCTTGGTCTTGTTCTGATCGACGAGGCGTCAATGGTGGACAGCACCTTGCTGGGCATTGCCTTGCAATGTGCCCATCCGTTCAAGACAAGGCTTGTGTTTGTCGGTGATCCAGCGCAGCTGCCACCGGTGGGGGAGGACAGCAGTCCTGTTTTTGCCATGCAGCGAGCCTGTTCCGCAACGCTTACGGAGGTGGTGCGTCACCAGGGGCCGGTGCTGCAGCTTGCCAGCCGATTGCGGGATGGGGGGCTTCCCTGCCAGAACCCCCCCTCGCTGCCACCGATCCGCGATTCCCAGGGACAGGTTCGATGTTTGCCACAAAAGGATTGGCTTGATCAGGCGCGACGCGCACTGCGGGATGCGGCTCGGCAGGACAATCCTGATGCAGCAAGGATTCTCTGCTACACAAATCGCAGCCTGGATCGCCTCGTGCCCCATGCCCGCAGAGCAATCCATGGAGAGATGGCTGATCAGATGCCTGTGCTGCCGGGGGAGGTGCTCATCAGTCGCACCGCTGTGATGGCACCAGCCTCACGGGATGGTGAAGAAACGGGCGAAGAACCCGACATGGTTCTGGGGTCGAACCGTGAGGTGGTGGTGCGAGATGTGAAGCCGGAAGCGTGTGACCTTGTTGATTTCGGGCTCTCGTCCGCTGATGGATTCGTGCCGGTGATTGAGACTCTTTCGGCTCAGGTCTCCTCCGGAGAGCTGGAGTTGACGTTGCGTCTGCAGCCTCCTGTTGGAAGTGAGGCCCGTCGGCAACTGGATGGTGTGATGCAGCGGTTGCGACAGCAGGCGCGTGATGCCGGCAAGAAGGGCGGACGGGCGATCTGGCGTCAGTTTTTTTTGATTCGCGACGCGTTTGCCTCCCTTGGACCTGCTGCGGTGCTCACCGTTCATCGCAGCCAGGGCAGCAGCTTCGGGGAGGTCTTTGTGGCACCGGATGTTTTCCGATCTGATCAATCCATCCGTCAGCAACTCAGCTATGTCGCCGTGTCCCGAGCCAGGACAGGGGTCTGGCTGATCGGTGGAAGTGCACCGGCTTCAGTCGCTGAGGCATGGCGGCGGGAGTTCGCTGCATCCATCCAGGCGGGATGAGCTCCAGCCGCCGGGTTCAGAGACGAAGGATCAATGCCGCCAGCCCGATGCTGACCCCCAGGCTCACGACACCAAGTGTTGCTCTCCAGAACGCTTTATCGCGCGTGTTCAGGAATGCTTTGGGGTCCATGGCCGTTCTCATTGGAAGCCAGTCTGCTCGTTCCGGACCAGATAGGGAAAACGCTGTGCAATCGATCGATGCAGGCTGCTGATGGGGCGGTTGTACTGGGCACCGGCCACCACACTGAAGCGACGCCCAAGAATCACGGGATGATCCAGATCAGCTTCACAGCTGCGAAGCGCTGACTGCACGATTTCGCCGGAGCTGCCTGCTGTGAAGGTCCCCTCCGCCTCCTGCCAGATTCTGCAGGCCAGAACAGCATCCTCAGCTGACTGAAACACGTGCAGTGGTTCCTGCTGTCGGGCATTGATCACTTCCATCCCAACCAGAGGAAGCGTCACAACGGAAAGGACGAGACCGAGACGAAGCATCGCTGCCCAGCAGAAGCATCATCCCTGCCGTAGCCAGCACCTCGACACCGTTGTCGACAGTTTGTGATCTCTTCAGATCACTGTTTCAGTAACGCACCTCAAACCAGTCGTTGCCAGTGGCCGGCATCTGACTCGGGCGAACGCTGCGGACCTGAGCCCCCGGTGGACCCTGCTCGCACCAGGCTCGCAGTTCCGCGATCGCACGAGGTGTTCCTTCCACCTCAACCTCCACGCTTCCGTCTCGCAGGTTGCGAACCCATCCCTTCACGCCAAGGTCGAGAGCTCGTCGACTGCAGGCGGATCGAAAACCCACTCCCTGAACGCGACCCTGAATGATCAATCGCCAGCGTTCAACAAATGGTTGAACGCGGGTGGGTTGCGATCGGGTGATGAAACGTCGGGCAATGGTTTCTGCCCGGCTGCGCGTGCGCCGCGCCATGGGAAGCAGATCGTCGAACAGCCTGCCCAGTGGAGGTGATTGCATCCGGCGGGAATCGTCCGCGTGCCCCATGCTGTCGGCTCCTTGTCGCGTCGCCTGCTGTCAATCTCCCACAGCGCAGGTTCGTCTGACGGTGCGCTGGATGTTCGGTGGAGACGGCTTAAGTGTTCTTTGGAACGTGAAATTTGTCCCATATATATGAGTATTAGAAAGATCTTTTTGGAGATAAAAGCTGTGAAATTTTTGATTGAATCGTGCAAGTTAATTCTTCTCTCTCACTTGCTTCCCAATAAGAATCAGCCTCAAGCGGTTGGATCTTTAAAGCTGTTTCCGTCTGCCATCGCACTGCGCCAGCGTGAGCCGAGCATCGGAGAGCTGGCCCAGTGCAGATGAACCCAGCTGGCGTGGATGGTTTTGCTGCCCCATCCCTCCGGTTCCCTGTTGCGGTGCCATCCTTCGACGTCCCACAGCACGGAGGCGTCCTGTGGCTCTCTGTGCTGATCCAGTGACCAGCGGTGGAACTCATGTCCCCGCAGCTGTTCTCCGCGTCGCACCAGCAGGCCGTCCTGTCGCGGAGTCAGTTGCCGATACCCCACCTGCAGGCGACCGCGTCTGGCCTGAAATGGCAGAAGACCTGCCATCGCATGCTGCTGACCCTCCAGATCCGTCAGGGATGCCCCCAGCATCAGCATCCCGCCGCACTCGGCGTAAATCGGTCGTTGATCCGCCCAGGCCACCAGGCTTTGAAGGCTGCGTCTGCAACGGCTCAGCCGGGCCGCATGTTGTTCGGGGAAGCCTCCGGGGATGATCACGCCCCTGGCGTGCGACGGCAGAGGTTCATCGGCGAGCGGGCTCCAGCGCAGCACTGGCATTCCCATGTGTTGCAACAGTTCTTCCGTCTCGGGGTAGCGGAAGTGAAAGGCTTCATCGCAGGCCACCGCCACCGGAAGCTCTTCCCCTTGGGCGGAGTTGAGGGTGGCGAGGGGATTGGCACCAGCCGCAGGAGCCTCCAGCAGAGAATGAAACCGATTCAGGTCGAGATGTTGTTCGGCGAGCCGGGCCCATTGCTTCTGGCGGTCGGCCTTGCGCTCGAGTTCATGGGCAGGCGCCAGACCCAGATGACGGCTGGGCAGGTTCAGCGCCTCATCCCGTGGAAGGCATCCCAGCATGGGCACCTCGATCGAAGCCAGAACCTCTCTGAGCAGGTCCCTGTGTCGTTCAGTGCTGACACGGTTGAGCACGACACCGGCAATGCGCAGTTCTGGATCGTGATCACGGAACCCCTTCACCACAGCAGCCAGTGATGCCGCCTGACCGCCGGCATCCACCACAAGCACGACGGGAAGATTGAGTTTGCGCGCCACTGCAGCGGTGCTGCCCTCCTGGCTGCACCCAATGCCATCAAAAAGACCCATCACCCCTTCCACGAGTGCGAGCTCCGCCTCGCCCCCGTAGCCCCGAAAGGCTTGATTCACCCAGGATTCGCCACAGAGGCTCAGGTCAAGATTGCGACAGGGGCGTTCAGCCGTTGCCGAAAGCAACTGGGGATCGAGGTAGTCCGGCCCAACCTTGAACGGTTGGATCGTGAGCCCCTTTGAACGAGCCCAGGCGATCAGCACAAGACTCAGCAGGGTCTTGCCGGTGCCGCTGGCCGGTGCGGCGATCACAACGGCCATGGATCAGGCGTGGAGGATGTCAGGGCAGCAGCCTGGCAGCCAGTGGTGCAGCGGAAGCCAGGAGTGGATTGGTGGTGTCATGTCCGCCACCCAGCAACCGTGCAACATCCATCTCCGGTGTTCTGCTCTGCACGGGAACGATTTCTTCATGCAGCTCAAGATCGGCCATGCCGCCGCTTTCAAGCCGCATGCAGCCGCCTGACTCCGCGCAGAGGATCACGCAGACCCCCCGACCGTCGTCGGGTTGGCAGATCAGACGCAATCCCACCATCTGGCCGGGATGGACGCTGGGCTGACCCATGGGCACCGACATCAACTGAAAGCGCACCGTTTCACCGTCGCCACGCTGGAACCGCGCGTTGATGACGTCATCGTCGCTCTCGCTGCTGATGAGCTCCCAGCCCAGTCGGTCTGCGATCCAGGCTGCCAGCAGCAGTCCCTGAGCCGGGTGATGACTTTCAACGTCGATTTCCATCTGGGTGATGTGGCCCAGTGCCTCCCGGCGTTGAGGCGGGTCAAACACCATTGCCAGTGTTTCCTGCCAGTTGCTGAGCCGCAGCCAGTTCAGGTCGTTGACGGCCTGCCCCGATTGCACGCGGGTCCGCAGCAGATCCAGGCACTGGCGTGGAGTGCCGACGGCACTGTCGATGATCAGTCGGCGTGGGGTTCCGGCAAGTTGTTCCAGCAGGTCCGGAGCTTCGTCGAGGGACCCGTTCCACCAAACCCAGGCCGGCATCCTTTCCGGCAGCAAGGGTTGAAGAATCGCGAGACCATCCTTCAGGGCGTTTCTGCCTCCCCGCAGAACCACAACATCACCGCAGGCTGTGGTGCCACCTCCCTCCTCCGGCAGAGGGCAGTAGGCCGCAACCAGGGTTTCCAGTTTGTGCTCCGGGTCGATCGTCGGAGCCAGGGTGATCAGCCTTCGGGGCTGAAGCGCGCTGAGGGCCGGGTCGATGTACTGACCGCGCAGATCCTCACTCGGATTGTCTCCATCCCATCCCGCTGCGGTGCGGATCAGGGCTTCCGAAAGAGGAGGAGTGCCACTCGGCAGGTCCGCGTCGACCACCGCCTGTCGGCAGGCGGCGACCAGTTGATCGGACTGCTGGCCTGTGATCGGACCGTTCAGTCGCCCGGTTCGGATCAGTTGCTGTTCCGCCCATGCGGGTTGCCAGACCAACAGGCAGAAGGTGTTGGCACCGGTTCCGGTGCTGCCCTGCTGTTCCGGCGACCAGAGCTGCTCGAGATAGGTGGGAACGTCAGCTGGAGCCAGTTCCAGGGGGGTCTGGAGAGTGAGCTGCGGAGACATGGATCAGACGAATGGGGACAACGACGTGGCTTGAAAACAGAGGTCAGGGACGGCGCCACAGCAGCCCGTCGCGGGCCAACAGCGCATCTGCTGCGGCCGGCCCCCAGGTGCGCGATTCATAGGGGTGAACGGGGAGTTGCCATGGACTGTCTTCAATGAGTTCCAGCAGCGGGGTGTAGAGCCGCCAGGCCGCTTCCACTTCATCGCTCCTGGTGAACAGGGTTGGATCGCTGAGCATGGCGTCGGCCAACAGGCGGACGTACCCCTCATCGGATGGTTCGCCGAATGAATCGTCGTAGGAGAACTCCATGTCAATCGGTCGGCTGCGCATGCCCGATCCGGGTGACTTCACCTCGAAACGGAATTCGGCCCCCTCATCGGGCTGGATGCGCAGGATCAGTTGGTTGGCAGTAGGCCCACCGGCGGCTGCATCAAACAGATGGACGGGGGCTTCACGGAAGGTGAGTACGACTTCACTGAGGCGCTTGGCCAGGCGTTTGCCGGTGCGCACGTAAAAAGGCACTCCCTGCCAGCGCCAGTTGTCGATGAACAATTTCATCGCCACATAGGTTTCCGTGGTGCTGTTCGGATCGACTCCGGGCTCCTGTCTGTATCCCGACAAGGGGCTGTCGTTGCTCCCTCCAGGGCCGTACTGGCCGCGGATGCAGCAGTTCCAGGGCTCCAGTTCATCCGCCAGGCGTGTCGCCTGCAGCACCTTGGCTTTTTCGTTGCGGATGGCTTCCGGATCAAAGCGACCAGGAGGCTCCATCGCTGTGATCGCCAGCATCTGGGTGAGATGGTTCTGCACCATGTCCCTCAGGGCGCCGGAGGTTTCGTAGTACCCGGCTCGCTCTTCAACCCCGACGGTTTCAGCTGCGGTGATCTGAACGCTTGAAATGTAATTGCGGTTCCAAATCGGTTCGAAAATGGTGTTGGCGAACCTCAGAACCATGATGTTCTGGACCGTTTCCTTGCCCAGGTAGTGGTCAATCCGGAAGATCTGATTCTCCTGGCCGCAGGTCTGAACCACCCGGTTGAGGGCCTGGGCGCTGCCGTAGTCGCGGCCAAAGGGCTTTTCAATCACAACCCGGCTTCGTTTGGGGTCTTTCAGCAGTCCCGCATCAGCCAGAGCACGGCAACCTCCGGCGTAGAACTTGGGAGACACCGAGAGATAGAAGGTGCGGTTGCCGTGGGTTGCGCACTGTTCATCGATCCGCTCAAGCCGCTCTCCAAGTCGCACAACATCATCGGGTTGCTGAAGATCGACCGGTTCGTAGAACAGCTTGCCGACGAACTGAGCCCAGGCCTGGGGATCCTCCTCGATGCGCCGGGCCAGCGCCTCGCTCATCTTTTCGCGGAACACCTCATCGCTCCAGGGGCGGCGAGCGCAGCCGAGGACGGCAAACTCACTGGGCAGGCGACGCTGCCGGAACAGCTCGAACAGCGCCGGCACGAGTTTGCGGTGGGTGAGATCGCCGCTGGCCCCGAAGATCACCAAGCATTGGGGCGCGATGACGCGTTCCTGACGCAGTCCGACCCGCAGAGGGTTGGTGGCGGTGGCGAGCATGGCGCTCATTGGTGTCTGACGTTGGTTTAGGCACGGAAGGCTGATCGGGCCGTGCTCTGAACACATCTGTCTGTATTTGACGTTCGATTTGTCTTCAACCAGTAAAAAACCCACCCCTGGGGGTGGGTTTTTGGCGTTTCAGCTTTTTGATCGTGCGATCAATAGGTTTCCACGTTCCAGCGGTGGGCCTTCTTGAGTTGGGGGCGCATCTCCGACCAATCCATCCCTTTTGCTGCCGCGGCAGCCGTCATCGCTTCGTCGATGCCGGGCTCCATTCCACGGAGACCACACAGATAGATGTAAGTCTTGGGATTTTCAATCATGGAGAAGATCTCATCCGCATGCTCCAGAACGCGGTCCTGGATGTACATGCGACCGCCTTTTGTGTTCTGCTGTTCCCGGCTGATTGCCTTGGTGTAGCGGAAGTTGTCGGGATACTTCTCCTGATAGCTGTTGAAGTCCTCGTCGTAGAGGAGGTTGGCGGTCTTGGGAGCGCCCATGAACAACCAGGCTTTGCCTCGGAAGGTCCAACCGTTGGTTTCGCGTTCGCGGTTTTCGAACATGCGGCGGATGTAGGTGCGCATCGGCGCAATCCCCGTGCCGGTTGCCAGCATGATGATGTTGGCGTCTTCATCATCGGGGAGAAGCATCTCTTTGCCGACCGGGCCGGTGATCTTCACCTTCGTACCCGGCTCCAGATCGCAGAGATAGGTTGAGCAAACGCCATAGATCTGCTCGCCGGCCTCGTTTTTGTATTCCAGCTGGCGAACGCAGAGAGAGACTGTGTTGTCGCCCATGTCATCGCCGTGGCGCGTGCTGGCGATGGAATACAGACGCATTTTGTGGGGTTTCCCCTTGGCATCTTCTCCTTCGGGAATGATGCCGATGCTCTGGCCTTCCAGGTAATTGAGTTCCGGATCTGCGTCAGACAGATCGAAGGTGATGTGTTGAACCCGACCGATGGCTCCATCCTTCAGCAGGGAGTAGTTGTCAGTGACCGTGCCGATGAAGGGATTCTTGGGCTTGTAGGTGTTGACGGGAACGTCTGCGTGGGCCTTTGTCTTCGGTGTGGGAGTTTGTGTCACTGGTTTCGCTTCGGGGGAAGGTGCACTTGCGGCAGTGGCCACGGGGTGAAGGTCTTCACCAACAGGGGTAACCGAAAGAATCTTGGCGCCTGTGGAACCCAGCCGCTTGAAAAGTTCTGAAAGCCGGTTCAGTGCCACTGTCTGGGTCTGAACCACGGCTGGCATAGAGCCGACTTGGCAACCACTCGAAACCACCGTGAACAGTGTCGAGGTGGAATGACTGGTCGTCGCCGGGGAGACCCGCATCGAATAGTGCCTGCATGGGAGGCGCGACTATAAGAGTGGTCTACGTTTCAACCGGATTCGGTTGCTGTTCTCCACACTGGCGGGGTTTCTGGACATCGCCCTTAAAATCAACCGGTGATTTCCAGGTTGTCGCTGATCTTTTGACTCCCTCCCAGACGCTGTTTACAGGCGGACTTCGTTCTGCAGCTTCCTTCGGACAGGGCGAGGCGATTCAGCAGACGATGGAGCGCCTTCCCTCAGGCACAAGGCGACTGGCCGCTCAACTTCGGACTGAGCTTCCGTCGAAGCTTCTGTGGGAGGTTCTGACGGATTACGAGCGCCTTGACCAGTTCATCCCCAATCTCACCTCCAGTGAGTTGGTGCACCGCGAAGGAGAAACGGTGCGATTGCAGCAGGAGGGAAGTCAGAAATTACTGGGACTGCGTTTTTCAGCTCAGGTTTTGCTCGAACTCAATGAGTTCCACTCCGATGGAGTGTTGCGTTTTTCAATGCTTAAAGGGGACTTCCGCCGATTTGAGGGTTCCTGGCAGATCCGGGATCTTCCCGATGGATCCTCTCTTCTTTATGAACTCACCGTTCAGGGTTGCCTGGGGATGCCGATTGGTTTGATTGAGGAGCGGCTCAGGGATGATCTGAGCAGCAACCTGCGTGCAGTCGAAGCTGAGGCTCGAAAAAGACTCGCTGGTTGACAGAATTCCTTCAATAACAATTATTGAGACGAACTATAAGCAATAAATAAATATTTTACAGCAATAATAAAGAATTAAAAATATAGAAAAGTAC
>CAJWZW010000062.1 GCA_913050565.1 uncultured Synechococcus sp. | reverse complement strand
GCGTCACCGACGGGCAGGGCCGCACCGTGGATTTCACCAACACCGTGCTGATCCTCACAAGCAACATCGGCAGCCAGTCGATTCTCGAGCTGGCGGGTGATCCTGGCCAGCATGCGGCCATGGAAGAACGGGTCAACCAGGCGCTGCAGGCCCAGTTCCGCCCTGAATTCCTCAATCGCCTGGACGATCGGATCATCTTCCAGAGCCTTGATCAATCGGAACTGCGCCAGATCGTGACGCTCCAGGTGGAACGCCTGAAAACACGGCTGCTGCAGCGCAAACTCGACCTCAACCTGAGCGAGTCGGCTGCGGACTGGCTGGCTGAGATCGGGCGCGATCCCGTCTATGGAGCCCGTCCGTTGAAACGGGCCATCCAACGGGAACTCGAAACTCCGATCGCCAAGGCGATCCTGGCCGGACAAGCCCCCGAAGGCTCAACCATCCGGGTTGATGTGGACGGGGAACGCCTGTTGGTGAGCAATTCAAGCGGCTGATGGCCCGCCAGGCAGCCCATCAGCGCTGCTGCGCCGCAGCCGTTTCAAACCACGGGGGCATGGCCGTGAAGACAGCCGCATTGCGCGGGTTTTCCCGGGCTTCCACGGCCCAGCAGCAGGTGCGACCACGATCCCGTTCCTGCAGAAGAGCATTCGCCCAGTCCCACACCAGAGCCGCGGTGGCTTCCATGCCGACGTTGTCCATCACCCGCAGATCAATGGCCCCCAGCTCATGCAATCGCTGCCATTCGCCAAGCAGAGGATCATCCTCATTCACCAGAAAGGTGTGATCGAACTGCTGACGCAATTTCTGCTCGAAGGGTCGAAGACTGGAGAAATCCACCACAAAACCGCATTCATCGAGGGCTGTGGCCGCAAACCACAGGATGAAACTGCGGCTGTAGCCATGAACAAAGCGGCAGTGGCCTGGGTGTCGCCACTGGCGATGGCAGCAGGGGTAGCCCTCAAACAGCTTGCTGCAGCTGAAGCGGGTGGGGGGTTGAAGCACGCTGTACTGCCAGAAACCGGGTGAAACGCTGCGGGAGGATCAGAAGCACTGACCGTGGAACCGAGGACTGATGCAGCCTCTCAGCCCCGCCTTCATCGACCAGCTCCGTTTTAACGAAGCGGGACTCATCCCAGCCATTGCTCAGGACTGGCTGGATGGTGCGGTGCTGATGGTGGCCTGGATGAACCGCGAGGCGATCGAGTGCACGCTGCGCACCGGAGAGGTGCACTACTGGAGTCGTTCACGTCAGGAGCTGTGGCACAAAGGCGCCACCAGCGGTCACACCCAGACCCTGCGCGAGCTCCGCTACGACTGTGATGCGGATGTGCTGCTGGTGACGATCGAGCAGACCGGCGATGTGGCCTGCCACACCGGTGCCCGCAGTTGCTTCTACGAAGAGGGGGATCAACGCACTCCCGGTGGCCAGGGCGCTTCACCTCCACCGGCCGATGCCTGCACCGAACTGTTCCGGGTGATCGAAGGGCGGCGTGATCGTCCGGAGGAGGGCAGTTACACCAACAAGCTTCTCGCGGGCGGAGACAATCGCATCCTCAAGAAGATCGGAGAGGAAAGTGCCGAGTTCGTGATGGCCTGCAAGGACAACAACGCCGATGAGATCAGCGGTGAAGCCGCCGACATTCTGTTCCACATGCAGGTGGCCCTTGCCCACCACGGTGTGAGTTGGCGGCAGGTGCAGGAGGTGCTGGCGGCCCGACGCGGCGCACCGCGTCGACATTGAGCAGGGGCAGGACAGTGCTGTTTTTCATTGTTTTACTTCTTGCTCATCTCCAGGCGGTGCTGATTCCTGCCTGGATCGCTCAACGAATCAACATCCGGGCCACCGGGGTTGGTTGTGTTCTGCCGGATGGAGGAATCGCTCTCCTCCGATTTGGTTTCATCTGTTTCAGCGTGGCTGCGTTTGCGGAGTTGTGGGATCACACCCAGACGGACTGGATTTATGTCAATCACCTCAGCGGCTGGAATGGTTTGTTCTATGCCGGACTGGCAGGAGGCCTGGCAGGCCTGACGGCTGCCGCCACTGAGAAGAGGACACTTCGCATGGTCGTGTTCTCGATTGCCATCGCCGGTGTCGCGGCTTATCCGGTTCTGGGAAAAGCTGTGACAGCCTCACTTCAATCCGTTATCACGATCCTGTTTCTGAGCCAGTGGTGGAAACGTTTTCGCGACCCACTTCTCTGGGTTTATCCACTCTGCGGTGTGGTGATCACAACGGTGTTTGGAGCGATGCTCAGCACCAGTGGTGATCAGATCTGGCATGTTTTCATCGGACCGGCAGGGTCCATCAGCCTGTTCACACTGTGGTTAATTCTGAATCGAGCCGAGAAAAGACAGGAGCGCCTTGTTGAAGAGCAGAGTCAATAACTGACAAATTCAAGCGGAATAATTGACTGGCAACCATGCCAGGGCGAAACACCCAGTAGAAAAGCAGTGTTTAATAATCGCCATCCTCGGTTTTTGACAGATGCATGATCAACTGCCTGGTGATGGGCTTTACCCGCAGACAAAACCTTATAAAACCGATTATCTCAACGTTGACGGACATCAGATCCATTACGAACTGAGCGGCAACCCCGATGGTCCCACCGCCCTGTTTCTTCACGGCGGGCCGGGGGGCGGCACATCGCCCCGGGATCGATGTTTTTTCAACCCCGACCATTACAGGGTTGTGCTGCTGGATCAACGCGGCTCCGGCAAAAGCATTCCCAACGCAAGCAAGGACTATGAAGGAGCGCTGTTCAACAACACAACCCAGTATTTAATTGAAGATATTGAACAGCTCCGAGAGGAGCTACAAGTGGATCAATGGCAGCTTCTGCTTGGCGGGAGCTGGGGCACAACACTGGCAATCGCCTATGCGGAGCAACACCCTGATCGATGCCGGCAGATCCTTCTGAGAGGCATATTCACCGCTCTCCCCGATGAGATCGACGCTCTTTTTCAGGATGGTACAGCCGCAAATCACTATCCCGAGGAATGGAATCGATACACATCGTATATTCAGAAAACAAGTAAAAACTGGGATCTAGAGCAACAAAATCTTCTCGCTGCTTATCAGAAAAGATTGCTCGATCCCGAGCTTCGCATTGAGGCTGCCGAGGCTTTTGCTGGATATGAGCTGTCCATTTCGTGCCTGTGCCGTAACGAGGAACGTGTGAAAGGCATCCTCTCCAATCCTGAGCAATTGGTTCCCTTTGCCGCCCTTGAAGTGCATTACATGTTGCATGGATGCTTTCTCAAGCGAGGACAGTTACTCGAAAACGTCCGTGCGATCAAAAACCATCGCATTCATATTGTGCATGGACGAAACGACTCCGTATGCCTGCCACGCGCTGCATGGAGATTTCATCAAAGTCTGAAAAATGAAGGCGCTGAAGGCAACGCTTCACTCCAGTTCATTCAGGCCGCCGGCCATTCAGACAAGGATCAGAACATTGCTCTTGCCCTGAAAGAGGCGACCGACAATTTGATCAACGACGCCTGAAAAGCGTCCACACATCGTTGCCCTTGATCCAGCCAACAGGTTCACAGCAATCTCCACAGGAGGTTCAGGGATCTGAGGCCGAGAGGCATGGCGTGTTGCTGGCAATCTCCACCTGATCACCCAGCTTCAGGCGTTCCACCAGAACATCCATGGTGAAGCGCCCTGCGTTGATGCAGCCTCCGGTGACCGCCTGACCGATCCGGTTCTGATCGTTACTGCCGTGAATCGCGAAGCTGTACCAGCGGAAGGTGCCGTCGTAGCTGTTGAACTCGAACGGCTGATCCGACGGGGGCACCGGCTCGAGGCTGATGTAACCGTTGCCGTACTCACCGGTTTCGCCATCGCCCTTGAAATCGATCGAATTCATGTTGCGGAACAGCGTGCTGCGCAACTCGTCCTCGGACTTGCCGGAGCTCTCCACCAGTTCCGGATCCATCTCGAAGCGATCGTCGCTGAGAATCGCATTGACGCGGAAACGACCAAGCGGCGTCACCCCTTCCTGAAACCGGCTTCCGGCACAGGCAATTCCATAACGACCCTGCCCCACGCTGAACCGCAGCGGTTCTCCCGATCGCTGCAACAGGCCATAGCTGGCGGAGGGGTCATCGCCATCGAGCTGAATCGTCAGCACAGGCTTGCCGGCGACACGGTTCAACGCGTCCCGGGGAGTCACCCCGTCACCACAGGAACTGAGCAGGGTCAACAGCGCAACTGCTGCCAGGGATCGGAAAGCCATCACGACCTTGAGGCGGCTGTCGGCAGCTTGCCGCCTCAGGGCGAACTCTGCAGCGCGGGGCGTCCGAAGTCATTGGGCTGATCACGGACCCATCTGAGCGTGAGCCGGTCGCGCTCACTGAGCTCCAGCACCGGACGCTGCCCCTGATGCACCGCCATCGCATCGGTCGGTTCAGGACTGTGCCCCCAGAGTCCGAAGGCATGTCCCAGTTCATGCAGGGCGGTGGCCTGCTGCACCTCAGCCCTGAGATGGGGTGAAACCAGAACAGTCACCTGAGGTTCAAATCGCCAGACATCCCGGCGACGAACCTCCAGCAGCTGGAGGTGGCTGCGACCGTTGCTGGCTCGCCAACCTCGACCCACGGCCCTGAGAGGGGGCTTGCGACGTTCCAGCAAAACCTGGGCCCGTTCCGGATCCTGCACCCGTTGCAGAGGAACCAGCGCCGACCAGCGATTCAGCGCTGCATCCACCGATGTGATCCAGCGTTGCTCCCAGCGATCAGGCTCCCCGCGAGCTGGTGGCTCCACCCAGACACACCAGTGCGGGAGAGAGGGCCAGCCCAGTGGTGTTGTGGCAAGGGAACCGACGTAACCCGGTGCCTCTGCTGCCGCTGTTCGCTCCAGAGGCGCGGCCTCCACAACACGAACGGATTGAGCCGGGGGGCAGAGATCAGGTGCCATCAGGCGGCCGGCAACCCCACACCACGCGCCATCAGTGTTGCCATCAGAGGAATCGAGGCGAAACCCGCCAGCTCGATGTTGATGATCCAGCTCAATCGACTGGCCAGGCCTTCGCTGACCTGAGGCAGCTCACCTTTGCGCAGGGGGATGGCCCACAGGATGTAGGTGACAGTGGGATACAACGACAGTCCACCCACCGAGAGATAGAGACCAACCTTCCACCAGAACAGAGGGTTCTGGGTGTAGAAGTCGGAGCCCTGACCGAAATACAGCACCCTCAGGATTCCACTGACCAGCAGCGTCAGGGCGGCAATGCCATAAATGATGTCTGTGATGACCATCGCTGTGGCCTCGCGACGGTTGGGGCTGGCCTTGATCAGTCGACGCTCAACGATCAGGGCCCCGAAGCAGAGCATGAAGCTCAGGTAGTGCACATAGGCAACCCCGGCACTTTTGGCGACGTCAGAGGACAGGGCGACCGCCAGGGGCATAGGGCTGTAACAAATGGTGCAGCGACCCTAACCGGCAGCTGCAGACATCCACGCAAGATTGTCTTCCAGAGATTAAAGAAACCGTTTAATCATGGAGCAAAAGTTAATTCCGCAGTCTTTATTACACCCGCCAAAAGAAAACTCATTGGTTCTAGGTTCAATTCAGCGTCGTCTTGCAGATGGTGAGTTCCCTGAGTGCTTTCCTCGGTGAAATTGGTCGTCACCAACTTCTTACGCCAGAGCAGGAACTGATGTTGGGGAGGAAGGTTCAGGCGATGGTTGGTATCACTGACCGCTGCCACCTTGCCGGTGGAACTGGACCAGCCTGTGAATACAGTGATGAAGAAAAAGTGGTGATTCGTCGTGGTGAGCGGGCCAAGAATCAGATGATCACCGCCAATCTGCGTTTGGTGGTCAATCTTGCCAAGCGTTATCAAGGCAAAGGTCTCGATCTTCTGGATCTGATTCAGGAGGGAACCCTCGGTTTGACGCGAGCTGTGGAGAAATACGACCCAACCCGCGGACACCGTTTTTCGACCTATGCCTACTGGTGGATCCGCCAGGGACTGAATCGGGCTCTGTCCACCCAGAGCCGCACCATTCGCATCCCTGTGAATGTGAACGAGAAGCTGACCAAGCTTCGGGCGGCCAAGGCTCGCCTGATGCAGCGCAACGGTCTCACACCCACCAGTGAGCAGCTTGCCGAAACCATGGGGATCCCTCTCGCTGATGTTGAGGATCTGCTGGCCTGTGAGCTGCGCAGCGTCACCGTGAGCCTTCAGGGAGTGGTGAAATCCAAATCGGATCCATCCGAACTGGTGGATGTGCTGCCCAGTGATGAACTCCCGCCCATGGAGCGCGCTGAGATCGCTGAACGCTCGGCCTCTGTGTGGACTCTGCTGAACAAGGCGAATCTCACCCCCAAGGAGCGCACGGTGGTGACCCTCCGCTTCGGCCTGGATGGAACAAACGAATGGCGCACCCTGGCTGAGGTGGCACGCCACATGAACTGCTCCAGGGAGTACTGCCGACAGGTGGTGCAGAGAGCTCTGCGCAAACTGCGCAAGACCGGCATCCAGAGCGGACTGGTGGAAGCCACTCCCTGACAGAGGGAGAGCAGACTGGCCTACCGGACGTAACGACTCTCGCGCTGATCCCGATGGCTGCCTGGACCCCCGAGTTCGAAGCGGAGTTGACCTCCTTTCTCAAGGACTGGCTCAAGCAGCAGGGGCGCACACAGGCCGATCTCCGCCGAAGCCTGCGGGCGATCTCCACACGCATGCCGGCCATTCTCGAGGTGCTCGAACGTGAGCATCGAAACAATGGCCTGGCCGGCCTGGCGAGCCGTCTCTGCACGGTCGAAGCCGAGTGGCATGGCGGGAAGGACGCGTCCGCGCAGACCGGAGACCCCGGCGATCCCTTCGGTCAGCTGGACATGCTTCTGCAGGAAATACGAGAAGACTGCCCCGACTGAGGCATTTCAAGGGCAAAGTGGATCGAACTCGATCGATCCAACGGATGATCTCGGCGAAGACCTCCGCAGCCGTGGCACTCCTGGCGGGCCTGATGACCATGGCCGTTCCAGCTGCTCAAGCCCAGAGCGAGGGCTGGATTCTCGGCCCAGGCAGCCGCAACGACAAAAACAGCACTGTGGTGCCAACCAACTGCGTCAAAGCGGAGGATGGTTCGATCACTTGTGACACAAAGCTGGAGAACAAAGGCACCAGCTCAGCGGCCCGCCCGTACTACAACCCTTTCAACGACTAAGACGCCGTGAACCGCAAGCGTCGTCTGAAAATTGATTTCCTGACCATCGTCGATTCAGGCGAACGCGAGGTTGCTCGCATTCTCACGGTCATCACCGGTGTCGTCATCATCTGCACCCTGGTGCAGTTGGTCCTGGCCCTGGGATCCAAATTGCTGTCCGGATCGGAGGCAACCTGGCTGGGAGACGACCTGATCAAGGTGCTCGGTGACCTCCTCACCGTGCTGATCGCCCTCGAAGTGCTGCAGAACATCACCAGCTATCTGCGTCAGCACGTGGTTCAGATCGAGCTCGTGCTGGTCACAGCACTCACCGCCGTGGCGCGGAAGGTGATTGTCCTGCCGACCGGTGCTGAGAACAAACCGCAGTTGCTGGTTGGCCTCGGAATCGCCGTTGTCTCGCTGTCGGCGGCCTACTGGCTGATCAAACGCGCCAATACAGCGCCAGCCAGACGGTTCCAGGGTCGGGATCCGTCCTCTCGACACGATGAGGTCGACGCGGATCGATCAGCACTGGATCGCCAACACTGAGATCAATCAACTCCTCAGGATCCTTCAGCATCAATTCAGCGCTGCCACGCAGCAGCAGCACCCATTCGGACTCCTCCTGAACAAGCCATTGCCCCTGCGGAGTCTGGAAGTCATTGGAATGGATGAGATGCAACCACCAGCGCTCGCCATCGATCAGCGTGCGCTCTGATTCAGTGCCAGGGGAAGGCAGAGGTTGACCTAGAAGATTGCCCTCCTTTCTGGATGCTGTTTGCTGCTCTCCCCAGCGACGACCGATGTCGAAACCCCACTGGCGTGCCAGGCCGACCACGGAATTGTGATCCTGACAATCGGCCAGTTGCCTGCGTCGCTCCGGCTCAAGCTTCAGGCTCTCAGCCAGCTGTTGAAGCTGCTGAACCTTGTCCAGAAAGCGAATCAGATCGTCTTCAGCCATGGCGGAGGAAGCCCTGGTGTCAGGCCATCCCGACAGCAGAATCGTCATAGCAATGCATTGGCGTACTCAGCACCGATGCACCGGAAGCTGTCCAACAGAATCACCGCCGCGAACCCTGGTGCGACACGGTTTCTGCCTCAGACTGATCCCATCCGCCATGGTCTGATTTGAGCCGCTGGATCGCAGGCCTGGTTCTGGCCGTCGTGATTGTGACGACATCGGCTCCCGCAGCCAGGGCGGAACAGCCCGACAGCCTCAGTGGAGCAGAGCTGTTTTCACAGCATTGCGCGGGTTGTCATGTCAACGGCGGCAACATCATCCGCCGAGGCAAGAACCTGAAGCTGGCAACCCTGGAACGCCGCGGCCTCGACTCAGTCGATGCCATTGCACGCATCGCCCGCGACGGCGTCGGGCAGATGAGTGGCTACGGCGACGTTCTCAGCGAGGGCGGTGATCGTGTTGTCGCCAGCTGGGTTCTGGAACAGGCTCAGAACGCCTGGATCCATGGATAAACCTCAACAGCCGTCCAGATTTTCTCTCGCCAGTACACATCAGCCTCCACAAGCTGACGCACCACATCAATCGACTCGGCTTCAAAGATTCCGAACACATGGGTGCTTCCCTCTGTTGGACCGAGGGTGATCAACGGCCCGTCATCCTTGAGGGACTGCAACCGCGCCAGATGCTCTTCACGGAAGGGGGTGCGCTTCTCAAGAGCATCAGCGCAGTAAGTACCCCAGAGAACAAAACGAGCCATGGCGATAAACGGAATCAACACAATTAGTGCACTATCAAGGATGGCACAAATCTGCGATTAACCGTCAGCCTGAAGGCACCAATTCACATCAATTTTTCCCTTTTTGAGGGCAATTTTATCTGCAAATTTTAGACTTAAATGCAGCAATTAAGGCAGTTATTGTCGATATTTACGTCTTATTTTTATTGATTTATTTGCACTGATTATTTTCACCTAAAACCATAAACCAAATCCGCGCGTGCTCAGACATCCACTCCTGTTCGTCAATCGGCCGCCACACGCAACTCACGACAGAATTTCGCCGCCTCTTCAGCGATTCCACCGGATGGCGCCGCAGCCATGCGCTTCACCAGAGCGCTGCCGACAATCGCCCCATCTGCACCCCAGTTGCGCACCTGACGCACCTGTTCCGCACCCGAAATCCCGAAGCCAACCGCCACCGGCACAGCCGATGATTGCTTGAGCTTCTGCACCAGGCCCTCCACGCGTGTTTCCATCTGGGCCCGTTCACCCGTGACGCCGGTGACACTGACCAGATAAGTGAACCCCCGGCTGCTGCGACCAATCCGGGTCATCCGCTCCTCCGGTGTGGTGGGCGCGACAAGCAGCACCAGGTCCAGTCCATTCGCTTCCGCCAGAGGGGACAGGCGCTCAGCCTCCTCCAGGGGCAGATCAGGAACAACCAGGCCTGCTGCACCGGATTCAGCCGCCTGCCGGCAGAACCGTTCCATCCCCACGTTGAGCAGTGGATTCGAATACGTGAACAGGATCACCGGAATGGAGAGGCGCCCCTTCAGGGACTTCAGCATCTCCAGCACCGACCCAGGCGTCGTGCCGGCGTCCAGCGCACGGGCGGCTGCAGCCTGAATCACCGGACCGTCCGCCAGGGGATCGCTGTAGGGCATCCCCAGTTCCACCATGTCCGCTCCCGCTCCCTCCAGTGCCAGGAGCACCTGAGCGGTGGTCTCCAGATCCGGGTCACCGGCCATCAGGAACGGCATCAACGCCAGCCGGTTGGCCTGACGAACCTGCTCGAAACGCTGAGCGATGGGGGACATCGACGAACTCGGCATCGCCTGCGGACAACGGGGTGGAAGACCCGAAGAGCCTATGAGCCGGCGGTGGTCTCCTTGTCGTCCACTCCGATCTTGCGCAGCAGAGCCTGTTGCTCGTCGGGAGACAGTGCCTCGAAGCGAGCGTCCAGATCCTGAATTTCCTGCTCGTCGTAGACCTCCCGGTAGCGACGACGCTGCTGCATGTA
>CAJWZW010000061.1 GCA_913050565.1 uncultured Synechococcus sp. | reverse complement strand
CTGCAGCACTGCCGTTGGCCGGCGTTCAGTTCGAAGCTCTGAGCAAGACCTACCCGGGTCGGCGGGGAACAGACCCTGTGGAGGTTCTCCAGTCCCTCGATCTGACCATCGAAGACGGGGAATTCCTGGTGCTTGTGGGTCCATCCGGCTGCGGGAAAAGCACGCTGTTGCGCCTTCTGGCAGGCCTTGAATCGCCGACGGCTGGTGAAATACGGATCGGCGTTCGCCCTGTGAGCAAAGTCCGCCCCGGCCAGCGAGATGTGGCCATGGTGTTCCAGAGCTATGCCCTTTATCCCCACCTGAGCGTTCGGGAGAACCTCAGCTTCGGGCTGAGGCGAAGCCGCGCGCGAACCCCTCTGCAGCACGTTCAGGATCAGCTGCATCGCTTCAGCAGCAGCCTGCCCTCACCGTTGCGGTTTCGATCCCGCCGGGAGCAGCACATTGAGCAGAGGGTGCTCACGGTGGCCAAGGCACTGGAGCTGACACCACTGCTTGACCGCAGACCCAAGGAGCTCTCGGGCGGCCAGAAACAACGGGTGGCCCTGGGTCGCGCCATGGCCCGCGAGCCAGCTGTGTTCCTGATGGATGAACCACTGAGCAACCTGGATGCCAAGTTGCGCAACAGCACCCGGGCCAGGATTGTTGAACTGCAGCGGGAGCTGGGGACAACAACGGTTTACGTCACCCACGATCAGGTGGAGGCGATGACCATGGGGCATCGGATCGCCGTGCTCAATCAGGGGAAGTTGCAACAGCTCGGGACCCCGATGCAGCTGTATCGCTGGCCGGCGAATCTGTTCGTGGCCCAGTTCATCGGCAGCCCGCCGATGGCTTTGCTGCCCGTGACCGTGGGAGCAGCTTCAACGCTTCAGTTCGGTGCAACTCGGCTGCATGTGGATGGCCCCATGGCGGACGCCCTGCGAGGAAGGGATGGAGAACAACTCACGGCTGGGCTCAGGCCGGAAAGCTGGCGGGTCGCCCCAGCCACAAACAGAAACCTGCCCGCAACCCTGAGCCACAGCGAGGTGCTGGGCAGCGAACAGGTGCTCACCTGCAAGCTTCAGGAGGGGCACCATCTGGTGCAGGTCCGCGCCTCACCGGATCATGACTGGAGTCCTGGACAAACCCTGCACCTGGAGCCCGACCCCAGTGGCTGGAGACTGTTCGACAACGAAGGGGAGGCCATCGTCCCCATTCAGCCGGAGCAGGGGGGGCCGAGCCTGCCAGAGCTGAACTGAGGAGGGTCTTCAGCGAACCCAGACCACGCTGCAACCCGGGCCACCATCACCCTGATCGGCGTCGACCACCCGGTCCACGTAGGGAACGGTGTCCAGCCAGGCCCTGAGACCGCGCTTGAGTTTGCCGGTGCCGATGCCGTGAATCACCCACACAGGACCTTGGGCGTGACGCAGTTGCTCCTCCAGGGCAGCTTCGGCCTCATGCACGCGCATGCCTCGCACGTCGAGGGTGTTCCGGCTGTTGCGGACCTGCGCTCCGCCAACGGCCCCGGAGCGGGCCTGCACCTTCACCACCGGCTTCGGCGGAGGTTCCGCCTTGCGGCCATCAAGACTCTCAACAGCCGTCAGCTCAACCGTTGTCCGCATCACGCCACAACGCACCGTGAGCTGCAGAGAGTCGTCGCTGATGGCCAGCACCTCGGCTGCTTTTCCGAGGGCCAGCAGTCGGATGCGCTCGCCAACGGCGGGCGTCCACCCAGGACGGGGCTGGCGACGCTCCGGCGTTGGACGGTGGCTGTCTTCCAGTTTTCGCAACCGCTGGCCGGCCCTCCGTGCCGTTTCGCCATCGGCCCGGCCATCCCTCAGCCGGCGGATGAGGGAACGCACTTCTTTCTGCCCATCCCGGATCGAGCGTTCCAGCCGTTGCCGCCCCTGTTCCTGCCGGGCCTCGGATTGCTGCTTCTGCTTTTCCCAGCGCTGCAGCAACTCATCGTGGAGCAGTTCTGTACGCGCCAGCAGGGCAGCGGCATCTTCAGCAGCGGACTGTTGACGTTGCCGCTGCTCCTCAAGACCGCGGATGACACTGTTGACCTCACCCTCAGCCGCTGGTGCCAGCAGCTGTTTGGCATGGTTCAGAACACCGGGGTCAAGCCCAAGACGGGAGGCGATCGCCAGAGCATTGCTACGCCCGGGGATGCCCCACAGCAGGTCGTAGGTGGGTGAAAGGGTCTCGGCATTGAAGGCCACCGAAGCATTCTCGAATCGCGGGTCGCTGTATTTGAGAGCCTTCAACTCACCGAAATGCGTCGTGGCAATGGTGAGCCGGGCACGGTCGGCGAGGGCCTTGAGCAAGGCGGATGCCAGGGCGGTTCCCTCACTTGGATCCGTGCCGGCCCCCACCTCGTCCAGCAGCACCAGGGCCGGTGCCGGACCAGCGGCCAGAGCCGACAGGATGCGACCGATGCGCTTCACATGACCGCTGAAGGTCGACAGGCTCTGCTGCAGGGACTGCTCATCACCGATATCCGCCAGAACCTGCGCACACCAGGGGAGCGAAGGCTGGCCGGAGCAGGGCAACAACATCCCGGCCCGTGCCATCAGCGCCGCCAGACCGATGCTTTTCAGGGTGACTGTTTTTCCACCGGTGTTCGGTCCGGTGATCGCCACCACCCGCAACCTGGATGAAACATCGACGCTGATCGGCACGACGGGAGGACCACCGGCTTTCTTGTGCTGCCAGATCAGCAGGGGATGACGCAGGTCGCGCAACAGGAACGACGCATCGGGAGTCCCTTGCAACTCGGGGGCCACACCACCGATCCAGCGGCCATAACGACCACGGGCCAGAGCGAGATCCAACTGAAGCAGCACCAGCACCAGCTGGGAGAGTGTCGGCTCATCCTCTGCAACACGTCCGCTCAGCTCAGCCAGCACCTTGCGCTCTTCATCGCGGATTCGAGCTTCCAGATCCACCAACCTGTTGCCGATGGTCAGCACGGAGCGGGGCTCCACGAACAGCGTGCTTCCCGAAGCCGAGCTGTCATGAACCTGTCCCGGGACCTGGCTGACCGCACCCGCCTTCACCGCCAGCACAGGCCGGCCATGGCGTTCGGCGATCACGTTGTCCTGCAGGACGGTTCCCAGACGGCGGAGCATCTCCTGAAGCTTGTCTCGACGCTCCTGACGCAACCCCTGCCACTGCTGACGGAGTCCGGCAAGCGGGGCGCTGGCACGGTCGGCAACCCGACCGCCCTCTTCGAGGGCGAACTTCAACCGCTGCTCCAGCTCGGGCAGCGTCACCATCCTGTCGATCAGAGCGGTGCAGACCGGACGCAACTCGGGCTGATCGATCTGCCGCCGCAGTCGACGCGCCGCCGCGAGGGTCTCAGCCACCCCCAGCAACTCCTCCCCAGAGGCAACACCCCCTTTGCTGCAGCGCAGCAACACAGGGCGCAGATCCACCACACCGCGAAAACTCAGTCCACCCTCGGTGAGGTCATCCAGCACCACCATTTCCATGGTTTCAGCGAGGCGCAGGCTGCTCGTGGCGAGGTTGGCCGGGAGCTCCAGCCTCCGGGCGGCATCACGCCCCATGCGTGTGCTGGCGAAATCGCTGAGGTGTCGGCACACCAGCGGCCACTCAAGAAGTTCGAGTGTTTCCTGCCAGGCCTGGTCATCCAGGCACCGTTCAGTTACAGGTTCAGTTGCAGTTGGAAGGAATGCCACCTGGGGGTTCATAAAGCATCTCCAGCCAGTTGCCCTCTGGATCTCTCAGATAAAACGAAGCGGTGCCGTCGCGATGATCATGGACGGCTCCAACGCGGACACCGTCGGCCTTCAACCGGTCGTGAACCACATCCACTTCTTCGCGATTTTTGAAGTGGAAGGCGAAATGAGGGCCGGCAGCCTTGTACCTCGGCCCGAGCAGGGCAAGACCGTCACGCCCCTCCCCCGCCTCCAGGTAGCACCAGTCATCGGCTTTCCAGACCAGACGCATGCCGAGTCCGGTGTAAAAAACAACGGCCCTGTCGACATCCTCCACGCGAATGGCGACATGACCGAGACGACTGACGCTGGCCATCGCGTCAGGCCTCCTTCAACCAGGCTGCGGCATCGCACGCGTGATAGGTGAGGATCAGATCGGCGCCCGCACGTTTGAAGCTCAGCAGGGTTTCCAGCACCACCGACTTTTCATCGATCCAGCCGCGTTCCGCGGCAGCTTTCACCATGGAGTACTCACCACTCACGTTGTAAGCGGCAATCGGGAGCTCCGACTCCTCGCGCAGACGGTGAATGATGTCGAGGTAGGCCAGGCCGGGCTTCACCATCATGATGTCGGCACCCTCCTGCTCATCCAGCTGAGCTTCCGTGATGGCTTCCCGTGCATTGGCGGGATCCATTTGATAAGTGTCTTTGTTTTTGGGAATCGGCTTGTTGCCGACCGCTCTGGGAGCTGAATCCAATGCCTCACGAAAGGGGCCGTAGTAAGCGGAGGAATATTTGGCGGTGTAGCTGATGATCCCCACATGCTCGAAACCGGCTTCGTCGAGGGCTTCGCGAATGGCCCCAACCCGCCCGTCCATCATGTCGCTGGGGCCGATCAGATCTGCTCCGGCTTCGGCCTGGACAACAGCCTGACGGCACAGCAGATCAATCGTTTCGTCGTTCAGGACCACACCGTCCTCACTCACGATGCCGTCATGGCCATCACAGTTGTAGGGGTCCAGGGCAACGTCGGTCATGATGGCCATGTCCGGCACCATCTGTTTGATCTGGCGGATGGCACGGGGAATTAATCCCTCGGGGTTGAAGCATTCCGCACCGTCCACGGTTTTGAGGGAATCAGAGACCTTGGGAAACAACACGATGCATCGAACGCCCAGGTCCCAGGCACGCTGAACCTCCCCGGTGAGCGCTGAAAGACTCCAGCGACTTGCTCCGGGCATCGCGCCGATCGGTTGAACATCGTCCCCTTCGTGCACGAACAGGGGGTAGATGAAATCGGCCGCCGACAGGCAGTGCTCGCGCACCATGGAGCGCAAAGCCGGAGTGCGGCGCAGGCGTCTGGGGCGGTAGGTGAGCTCCATCAGGTCCGTTGAGCAGGGAGAGATCGTACGGCCCTTGCGCTAGAGAGCGGCGGATCGCAACCA
This sequence comes from uncultured Synechococcus sp., assembly GCA_913050565.1. GTDB lineage: Bacteria > Cyanobacteriota > Cyanobacteriia > PCC-6307 > Cyanobiaceae > Parasynechococcus. The sequence continues at coordinate 5,042 of CAJWZW010000061.1, read as the reverse complement.
GCCATGGCGGGGGTTTTCGGAGCGCTGTCGCCGCAGCTGCTCAAGCAGTTGCTGTTCTTCCGTGCTCCATGAGGACGGCATCACCAGAGCCAGGGTCAGCAGCAGATCACCACGCCCACCACTGGCAGGCCAACCCTTGTTCTTCAGTCGAAGACTTCGTCCGGGCGCCGTGCCAGCAGGAATGGCAACCTGCGCTTCACCGTCGGGGGTCATCACGGTGACCGTTGCACCCAATGCCAGTTCATCGATGCTGACAGGGAGGTCGGCCCTGAGCTGTTCACCCTCCAGTCGCCAGACCGAATGGTTCTTGACGCTGAGGTTCAGGTAGAGATCACCCCGCCTGCCTGTGCCCGGCTGAAGATTTCCCTTCCCCTTCAACCGCAGCCGTGATCCGTTTTTCACACCGGCAGGGATGCGCACCTGAACACGTTCGTTGTTCACGGAGAGGGTTCGTTCACTCCCGCGGAAAGCCTCGGCAAAACTGACATTGACGGTGGCCTCCGCATCCAGATTCACAGGCGTTCGCGATGGTGTTCCACCTCTGGGGAAACCACCTGGGAATCCACCTCCGGGGAAGCCACTGCTCTGAAAGCCCCCGGCACCCCCAGGACCACCGAACCGACCCAACAGGTCATTGATGAAGTCGTCGAAATTGCCGTAACGGCCGAAGTCAACATCCATGCCCGGCACGCCACCGCCCATTCCCCCGGCCTGATTCCAGTACTGCCCGAACTGTTCGTATTTGCGACGTTTGTCCGGATCGGACAGAACCTCATAGGCCTCGCTGACTTCCTTGAAACGAGCTTCAGCCGATTGATCTCCTGGATTGACATCTGGGTGGTACTGGCGCGCCAGCTTCCGGAACGCGCGTTTGATTGCATCCGCATCGGCCCCACGGTCAACGCCCAGCACCTGGAAATAGTCCTTGTAACCGCTTCCAGCCATGTCAATCAATCCTCAGACTCATTGTCTCAGCGTCGATCGACTTTGCTGTGGGTTCCCCATGGAGGGAAGCCCGTACGGGCCTGAAGTCCTAGCGTCGAAACTGTGTGTTGATTCCCTCCAAGGTGAACCGCTTTACGGCTCTGGTTTTCGGGCTCGGCACCCTGTTCTTCATCGGTGGCGCCGACGCTTTCGGGCAATCAGGCGGGACAGAGGCTTCCAGCCCTCAGCAACTGGCCCAGCACCTCAAAGCGATTGGCGTCCGGTTCTACGGGTCATGGACCTGCCCGGCGTGTCATCGACAGCTGAAACTTTTCAGCCTCGAGAACAGTGATGCGATCCCCTATGTGGAGTGCAACAAACCGAAGGAGTTCCCGGACCAGGCCAAACTCTGTCGGGAGGCTGATCTGAGGGTCTACCCCACCTGGGAGCGGAGCGACGGATCACGCCTGGAAGGTGTGCAATCCCTTGAAACTCTCGGGCGCTGGAGTGGATTGAAATAACCATGGCCCTGATCCACGGGCTGCACTACAGAAATCTCCGTGGAGACCTGCTCGGAGGCCTGACCGCTGCCGTGGTGGCCCTCCCCCTGGCGCTGGCTTTCGGCAACGCAGCTCTGGGACCCGGAGGCGCCATCTATGGCCTTTACGGAGCTGTCGCAGCCGGCTTCATCGCGGCTCTCCTTGGTGGGACGCCAGCTCAGGTGAGTGGTCCGACGGGGCCGATGAGTGTCACGGTTGCCGGAGTGGTTTCGAGCCTGGCCGCCGTCGGCGTGTCGCGCGACCTGGCATCCGGAGAGATGCTTCCTCTGGTGATGGCAGCGGTGGTGATCGGCGGCCTGCTGGAAGCACTTCTTGGCGTGTTCCGCCTCGGTCGCTACATCACGCTGGTTCCTTATTCGGTGGTCTCCGGATTCATGTCAGGCATCGGGGTGATCATCCTGATCCTGCAGATCGGCCCCTTCGTTGGCATCAACACCCGCGGCGGAGTGATCTCGAATATCGGGATGTTGCTGGAATCATCAACACCCAACCTTGCCGCGGTGGCCGTGGGCTGCATGACCCTGGCCGTGGTGTTCTGCACACCGGCTCGCGTGCGTCAGTGGGTGCCGTCACCCCTGCTGGCACTCCTGATTGTGACGCCCCTTTCGCTGTTGCTGTTCAACGACGACCGGCTCAGAGAACTTGGCGTGGAACCGTTGGCTCGAATCGGCAGCATTCCCGAAGGCGGCCTCAGGCCTGCGCTTCCCGATTTCAGCAGGCACTGGGCGACGCTGCTCAGGGCGGGGGCGGTGCTGGCCCTGCTGGGTGCCATCGACTCCCTGCTCACATCGATGGTGGCCGACAACCTCACGCAGACCAACCACAACTCCAACCGCGAACTGATTGGTCAGGGACTCGCCAACACATGTGCTGGCCTGGTGTCAGGCCTGCCGGCCGCTGGGGCCACGATGCGAACGGTGATCAACATCCAGTCGGGAGGGCAAACGCCGATTTCCGGCATGACCCACTCCGTTGTTCTGTTGCTGGTGCTGGTCGGTGCTGGCCCAATGGCGGCAACGATCCCCACAGCACTTCTGGCTGGAATCCTGATCAAGGTGGGGCTGGACATCATCGACTGGGGCTTTCTGTTGCGAGCTCACCGGCTCTCAGCGAAGACGGCAGCCTTGATGTACGCCGTGCTGCTGATGACGGTCTTCTGGGATCTGATCTGGGGAGTCCTGGTGGGAATGTTCATCGCCAACCTGCTCACGGTTGATGGCATCACCCAGAGCCAGCTTCAGTGGATGGACGACGACAATCACCCCCTGGGGAGAGCAGGGTCGTCCAAACATCTCAATCCTGACGAACAGAAGATCATCGAAGACTGCGGCAATCGTCTGATGCTGTTTCGACTGCGGGGTCCGATGAGCTTCGGAGCAGCCAGGGGAATCAACTCCCGGATCGCTCAACTTCACAACTACGAAGCACTGCTTCTGGACATCAGCGACGTGCCGCGCATGGGTGTTACTGCAGCACTGGCCGTCGAACGGATGATCCAGGAAGCGGAATCACAGGGACGCATTGCCGTTGTGGCAGGCGCGAATCAACAGCTGACCCAACGGCTCAGACGCTTCGGTGTCGACAAGGTGATGCCGGACCGATTGAAGGCACTGGAACACATCCAAAACGTCCTGAAGCGCTAAAGAAAAAACCTGACAAGTCAACCGATGTCAGCGAAATAAGACCAGGCCGGAATTCTTCTCCAGACAACGTCGACCACTGCTATCCAAGGAAAGTCCGATTCGGACCAAGAGAGAACCACCTGCCCGGAAGACCGTTGTGCTGAACGGCGGCGGCCCTCGATATCGACGTCTCATCAAACTGAAATGACGATCAGCCCTCCATCGGCGAAGAGCTCGTTACGCGGGAACCCGCTGGAGCCGAAGGGAACGGAGCTGCGTCAATTTCAGGGATCACCGCATCCGTTTGGAAGCACCGTGGAGCGAGATGGAGTCAATTTCTCGCTGTACAGCAGCAGTGCAACGGCTGTGCAGTTGCTGCTGTTCCATCAGCCCGACGATCTGGACCCGTGCCGGGTCATTGATCTCGACAGTGGATCAAATCGAAGCTTCAACATCTGGCACACGTTCGTCGAAGGCGTCAAACCCGGAATGGGTTATGCCTATCGCGTCGATGGCCCCCATGAACCATGGAACGGACATCGATTCAACCCAGAAAAGGTTCTGATTGACCCTTACTCCAAGGGCAATTGTCTCACCCTTTGGGATCGCGGATCAGCATGCATCCCTGGAGACAACCTGCACAAAAGCATGCGCAGCGTTGTTGTTGACACGTCGACATATGACTGGGAAGGGGATCAACCCCTGAAGCTTCCGATGTCAGAAACAATCGTCTACGAAATGCATGTAGGCGGCTTCACAAAAAGTCCAACCAGTGGAGTTAAAAATCCAGGTACATATCTTGGATTAATTGAAAAAATTCCGTACCTCAAACAACTGGGAATAACAGCAGTCGAACTACTCCCAGTCTGCAGCTTTGATGATACCGATGTCACCAAAGTGCACGACGGCAGACCATTGGTGAACTACTGGGGATACAGCACGATGGGATACTTTGCCCCACATCAGGGCTATTGCGTCAACCCAGACACCAGTCAGCACATCAATGAATTTCGAGACATGGTGAAAGCCCTGCACAAAGCAGGCATCGAAGTCATTCTCGACGTTGTTTACAACCACACAGACGAGGGCAACCACCAGGGCCCAACCTTCAGCTTCAAGGGAATTGACAACTCCTCCTACTACTACCTGACAGGAGAGGGGGGTAGCCGCGAATTTTATTACGACTACACAGGCTGCGGAAATACATTCAATTGCAATCATCCCGTTGGCGAAAAACTGATCATCGATTCATTGCGCTTCTGGGTGGAGGAAATGCATGTTGATGGGTTCCGCTTCGATGAAGGATCAGTCCTGAGCCGAGGGGAAGACGGCGCACCGCTCGAACACCCTCCTGTGATCTGGTCGATCGAACTCGACGATCTTCTCGGCCAGTCCAAAGTCATCGCTGAAGCCTGGGATGCAGCTGGCCTGTATCAGATCGGAGGATTTCCCGGTGCACGATGGGCCGAATGGAATGGCAAATACCGAGACTGCATCCGTAACTTCATCAAAGGCGAACCTGGAATCATTGGTGAAGTTGCAGGACGTATCACGGGAAGTGCAGATCTTTACCAGGATCGTCACCACGAGCCGACCAACAGCGTCAACTTCATCACCGCGCATGATGGCTTCACGTTATACGACCTGACTGCCTACAACGAAAAACACAACTGGGCCAATGGTGAAGGCAATAACGATGGGATAGACGACAACTGCAGCTGGAACTGCGGAGCGGAAGGTGAAACGAATGACCAGTGGATCAACGATCTGCGCAAACGTCAGATCAAAAACTTTGCAACCATCCACATGCTGTCGATGGGCGTGCCCATGATGGTCGCAGGCGATGAATTCATGCGAAGTCAGGGCGGGAATAACAACACCTATTGCCATGACAATGAACTGAACTGGTTCAACTGGGATCAAATCGAGACAAAGC
>CAJWZW010000060.1 GCA_913050565.1 uncultured Synechococcus sp. | reverse complement strand
AGTGATGAGCAGACGATTGATCGTCACCATCCTTCCCGAAGAAACCACCTCCACGCGAGGTGGTTTTTTTGTGCACTCCTGTCATTGCCAGGGGGGGGAGTAGCTTGAAAGAGTGCCGTTGTTGAGTTGGTGCGACGTCGCGCTCGCCTTAAGTGGATTGTGCACAGTCTCTGGAAGGCTGGGAATCGTTGGTGCATTCATGAATGTGTTGATTTAAGTGCTGCTTTTGCTTATTTCACGCTGCAGTCAATTTTTCCTTTGTTGTTGATCTCTTTAGCCGTAGTCGCCAGAGTTTTCGGCCGTACAGAAAGTCTTGAGACTGTACTTTCGGTGGTTAATCCCCTGCTTCCGCCGTCGGCTGTTGATTTGGTCGACACCACATTTCGTGGGTTGGTTGCTCAAGGGTTTGGTGCCGGTTTGTTTGGAGTTGTTGTTCTTTTGTTGACGGCGAGCAACGCTTTTTTGACCTTGCAAAGGGGGGCTGATCGATTGTGGGAGGACTGGTCTCCATTGCCCAGGCAGCCTGCCCCTTTTTCATTGCAGGCTTTGCAATTTATTCGCAGCAGATTGGAAGCTTTTTTGATTGTATTGATGGTTGCTTTCCTGATTGCGGTGCAACAGCTTGTCGTGGGCTTTCGTCAATTGCCTGTTGAACTATTGGATGGTCTGAGGATTTGGTTTCCTGAAATAGTTGGTTTCCTTCAGGCTGGGCAGATTTCCCAGCTTGGTCAGATTGTTGTTCCAGCAACAGTTCTGTCGTTATTTGCATTAATGCTTCAAAGGCTTTTGCCCAGCCGCAGAGTCCCTGTGAAACCGTTGATACCGGGTTCTATTTTGATTGGTTTCGCTTTAACAATCCTGAACAGAGTTCTAAGCCTGAGTTTGATTTCTTTGGGAAATCGTTTTCAAGCTTATGGAGTGATTGGTGGTGTTCTGGTTTTAACGCTGTGGGTGTGGCTGATCGGTGTGATTCTTTATTACGGCCAATGTTTAAGTGTGGAATTGGCTCTGCGCATTCGTCCGCGTCAACAGGGAGATCCGAACCCCTTGCTGGTTTGAAATTCAAGTCAGCTTTGCGAAGCTGACCCCAGCAGTTTTTTGATGGTCTGAGCGATGAATCGTCCTCCTGCCATCGTTTGGCTTGTTTTGCTTGTACTGCTGCTCCCGACGGCTGCTGGCCGCATTCTGTTGGATGTGGTGGGGGGAGTGGCTCTTGTGTTGGTGGCAGTTCCGTTGATCCTCACGGGGCTTGGCTGGATTGGCTGGAAGCTGTTGCAGATGCAGGCCGAAAACACTCAGCAATCAACCGTTGGATCGAGAACTGAATCTTCAACTCCTGCCAGCGAAGTGACGATTGACGTGACAGCTCAGGACGTGGAGTCCGACTCCTGAGATTGCAACTGTCTCTCGCGTAGAAACAGAAAAAAGGGTGCTGCGCAGGCAAAGGCCACTCCAAAACTCAGGGGGATTGCCACCCACCAGCCTTTGATTTTTTGACGTGGTCCCTCCACGCAGATCCAGATCGTCACCGCAGTTGCCCCGATCAGAAGATCAGCGCTGAGAGAACGTGCTGCAGCTGTGCTCGATGCGTCAGCGACGAACCGTGCCAGATCAAATGCCTGGCCACCACTTTCAGCGATGAACTCCAGGTTTGCTTTCCAGGGAAGAATCGCGCCCAGGACAGAGAGGGCGAGGTAGATCCAGGGCAGAGCTTTACGCATCGTCAGGGGTTGAGTCGGAGACAGGCTGGAGGTTTTCCGGGTCAAGTTGAACCACGCTGGCTTCCACCGCTTTGAGCAGTGCTTCGCAGTGATTCAGGTAAATCTCGCCGTGAACAACCTGCTTCTGCAGATCGGCCAATGGAACGGAATCGCTCTGAAGGTCAGCCAGAAGAAGGTCAACGGCTTGAAGCGCTTCTTCGTAGCTGAGGGAAGCGGCATCGCGCTTCCAATCGCTGATGCACTGGGTCCAGTCCTGGGGCGATGTCATGCGTTTGGTGATGGGGTCCTGGTTTCAACCCAGTCGACCTGGGTGTGAAGCACACCGTCCTTCAACTCAAGCTCCAGCTTGTCACCGCTTTGTGCCTGTTGTGAGCTGACGATCGCCTCACCGGTGGACTGATTCCGCACCAGGGCCAGCCCTCTCTGCAACCAGCGATCTGGGGATAAGGCAGATAGCAGCGATCGCTTCTGATCGAGGCTCTGTCTCAGCCTTTCAAGGCGAAGCAAAGGAGATTGTTGAGCGAATGCCGAGCGACGTTCCAGCAGTCGCTGTCGTTCATGGATGAGGCGCACCTGAACCCAGTCCTGAAGTTGTTTGTGTCGTTGTCTCAGGTATTGCAACTCGGTCTGGCGGTCCGGCAGCAGGGCAACGATCGCTGCTGTTGGCGTTGCAGCCCGATGATCGGCCACCAAATCAGCCACGGTGAGATCGTCTTCATGGCCGATCCCTGTGACCACAGGAACGGGAAAATGCGCCAGGGCTCGACATAAATTCTCGCTGTCGAAAACGGCGAGATCTTCGCGGCTTCCTCCACCGCGTGCCAGCACCAGTGCTTCGAGAGCAAGGATGTCGGCTTGCTCTGCAAGGTTGTTCAAAACGCTTTCGATGCGTTCGTTGACAGCTCCCTGCACGGGAATGGGCACGACCAGCAACCGAGTCAGGGGCCAGCGTTCACGCGCCGTTCGCAGCATGTCGGCCAGAGCCGAGCTCGGCACGCTCGTCAGCACAGCAACGGTGCGGGGTTGTTGAGGCAGGCCTCTGGCACGAGCTGGATCGATCAGCTGCTCGTCTTCCAGGACACGGCGCACCCGTTCAAATTCCCGCATCACTGTGGTGAGGCTGGGTCGGATGTCCAACACCTGCACCGTCAGGCTCGCCCGTGCCGCCCAGAAATTGAGTTTGCCGACAACAGTGACTCCGTCGCCATCTTCAGGTCGATAGCGGATCTGCCGCAGCTGGGAAGCCCAGACCACGGCGGAAATGCTGGCGTCTCCATCACCGAGGGACATCCACAGATGTCCCTTTTTCAGTTGCGGTCTTGAAACAGTGGCTTCAACCAGGAACCTCGGAGCAAAACCACGCTCCAACAGGTTCCCGATAGCGCTGTTGAGTTCAGCAACCGAAAAGGTTGGGATGCGATCAGCGCTCAAGGCGGCGATAGGCGAACCCCCAGTAGATGCAGACAATGGAACTCACGGCTACGACAATCACCGCCCAGGGTTGCGGGATCTGGGTGGCTGCGATCGTGAAAATCACCACGACGCTGCTCAACAGCCTTGATCCGTCACGACGGTTGCGCACGTAGAGCGGTGCCAAGAGCTGTCAGTGTCTCCGCACCACTGTGGACCATGGCGTCTTCGGTGGAGAGCACTAAAAAACCCCCTTCGATTGCACGAAGGGGGTTGGATCAGAATGTTCTGGAGATCAGCCCAGGCCGATCTGAGACAGGATGCCTTGGCCGGTCAGGAGTTCAGTGCCGAGGCCGATCACGAAACCCATCATGGCGAGGCGGCCGTTCCAGGTTTCAGCGAAATTGACGAAGCCGAAGCGAGCGTTGTCGGACATTGAAGGAATCAGCGGTGATTTCAATAATTGTAACAAAGGTTGGAGATTTGTTGCCTGCGCTTTTGCGGGTAAGCGCGAGTGGGTAGCTGATCAGTGTCTTCACGTCGTCTGGCGTCGCTTGGTCCACGCGGTGGGCTTTGCGGAAACTGGGTCGTCGGGCCAGGGATGCCTGGGGTAGCGACCACGCATCTCGCGGCGCACCTGCGCGTAGCTGCCTGACCAGAAACTTTCAAGATCCTGGGTGCGTTGCAGCGGCCGGCCCGCCGGCGAAAGCAGTTCCACAGTCACCGGCATCTTTCCCTCCAGGACATGTGGTCCTGTCATAGCCCCGAACATCTCCTGCAGCTTCACGGCCAAGACAACCTCGTCTTCCTCGTAATGCAGCTTTGCGGAGCGTCCTGATGGAACGGCAAAGCGCAGAGGCAAGAGTTGGTTCAGGCGCTGGCGTTGGGACCAATCCAGATCTCCCCACAGAGCTTCTTCCAGATCGCTGGGATTGATGTCGCTGAGGCTCAGACAATTCATCAGGCAGGGGGGCAGCCAGTCATCTGCCTGCTTCACCAGCAACTCACGCTGACGGTTCGGCCATGGTGCCCCCAAATGCAGATGGGCCAGAACCAAGCGCCGCCGCAGCTGCTCGCAGCTGTCTGACCATGGCAGTTGATCCAGCGCGCCCCCCAACTGAAATCTCTCCAGCAGAAGGTTCTGGCATCGTTCGGGTGCGACTGAGGATTGAGCTTTCTCCTGGACAACGAGCTCTCCAAGCTGCAGGCGGCGGGTTGCTCGGATCCGTCCCAGGCTTTCATCCCAGGCAACGTGCTCAACCCAGCTCCCCTCGCGATGAGCGAGCTCCACCAGTTGTTGGTTGCTGAGGGGAAGGGCCAGCTGAATCAGGGTGTCTCGCTGGCCTGTGTCGACCCTGGCAACAGCGAGAGCCTCCGCTGAGAGCAGGGGATCTCCGTCGCGCAGCGTCGCTCCCCGCCCCTGGCGCAGTTGGAAACGCCCAGGTTTCCCCGGGCGTGCGAGCGCAAGCCACTGCGGGAACGCACGGAGCACCAGCTCGGCTGCATCAATACCGGCCGAAGCATTGGATGGTTCCAGCGCAATTCGCGCCAGTTGCTGCATCAACTGACGGCTCCGCTCCCGCAGGGCACCTAGGCGTCTGCTGTGCTCCATCGCCTGGAGGCGCAGCTGCAGATCACAGCCGACTTCGGAGATTGGTAACGGATCCCGCTCGCTCAGAATTGCAGCCAGATCACACCCAAGGCCAGCCCGGCCGTGCCGTTTGGCCTCCAGCATCAGTAACCCCAACCGGGGATGCACCCCCAACCCCGTGAGTTGGCGGCCGACCGCGGTGAGCGTGCCGTTGGAGGTGAATATTCCCAGTTCCCTGAGAATCCCTCGGCCTTCCTGCAGGGCAGCTCTCGGAGGCGGATCCAGCCATGGCAGGGTTTCGCCGAGACCCGCTCCCCACTGCGCCAGTTCCATCAGCACCGGTTGAGGATCCGCCAACTGCAACTCCGGCGGGCTGAAGCTCGGCCGTCGATGTTGCTCGGCGGGTGACCAGAGCCGAATGCATTGCCCGGGCCCCTGACGACCGGCTCTGCCCCTGCGCTGGTCAGCACTGGCAATGCTGGAGGGAACCGTTTCCAGACCTTCCATGCCTGTGTTGGGGTCGAAGCGGAGCTGGCGGCTGAGACCGCTGTCGATCACCAGCCTCACGCCGTCGATGGTGACGGAGCTTTCGGCGATGGCACTGGCCAGAACCACGCTTCCGTCGCAGGAATCCGGGCAGTGTTTCAACGCCGCGCTCTGCTGCGCAAGCGGCAGTTGTCCGTGCAGAAGGTTCACCTGCCAACTGCGCAGGGAGGACGTCCGCTCCAGCAGCTCCCGGCAGCGATTGATTTCCGCGATTCCCGGCAGGAAAACGAGAACACCGCTGCCCCTTGGAAGCGACAGTGCATGGGCCTCAAGAGCCCGCAAGACCTGCTGCGGCAGCCTTTCGTCGCGACGGGGAGGCTGGTGAAAGGTTTTCACCGGAAAAGCACGTCCCTCACTGCACAGGACCACAGCCTCTGGCAGTCGTTTTTTTAAATCCGTGAGATCCAGCGTCGCCGACATCACCAACACCGACAAATCCGGCCGCAGCAGAGGTGCCGCCTCTCGCAGCAACGTGAAGGCCAGATCGCTGTCACGGCGACGCTCATGGAATTCATCGAACAGCACGCAGTCCACGCCCTCCAGCGATGGATCGGCTTGCAGGCGTCGCAGGAAGAGGCCATCCGTGATCACCTCAAGCTGCGTTCTGGCTGAACGCCGCTGCTCTCCGCGCACAGCAAATCCGACTCTCTGCCCCACCGCTTCCCCCAGGCTTGCGGCAAGGCGTTCCGCTGCTGCACGGGCGGCGAGCCGTCGCGGTTCAATCATCCAGATGCGCCCTGCACGCGGAGCACAGTTGGCGAGTTCCCCTAAAAGAGCCAGGGGGACCCGGGTGGTTTTTCCAGCTCCCGGGGGAGCTTGCAGAAGAATGGTTCGCCCCGGCAGGAATTGCTCGCAAAGGTCCTGCAACAGGGCATCGATCGGGAAGCCCGTCAAGCCGGTGGCGATGTCAGTGGATCAGGTTGATGAGGCCCAGGAGCAGAAGCGTGGTGATGGAGGCCAGGGCCGCCAGCAGGCGAATCAGGGGGCCCAGAGAGAGGCTAAGGCTGTTCACTAAGAAAACCTTAAGGACTGATTTGACACAGTTCTAGGTCTGGACTCCTGGCTGAGTGATTTTGCTTTGCACGGGTTTACAGAGCGATCGCTCAACGCACATGGCGTGTGCCATCCACGGGGTGGTACTCCTCTCCGGTCAGCTCTTCAAAAACGATGGCGGGCAGACCGGTTTCAAACATCGTCTGCAGTGCTTCCTTCAGATATGGGTTCCATCCACCGGTGCTGACCTTGCCGTGTCGAACCGTCCAGTCCCAGGTGCCCTGAAGATCGCGGGGGATTCGCCCCTCCCTGTCCCGACGCGCCACCAGGTCGAGGGATTCCACCAGTCCCACGGTGACGGGATCTTTCCCGTACGCAGGGGTGAGGCTCAGTTCCAGCCGCACAGGGTCTTCCTTGAGTAGGCGCAGCCTGAAACGAGGAGGCAACTTCACCCCCTTGATGACTGCGGCGACGATGCGTGTGCGCTGATCCACTCAGAAAACCCTGATCGATTCCAAACGGATGCCCGACTTGAGACATCCACTACCCAACTTATTCAGCACCGGTCCCGGACTCCGCTGAGGGGGGCTCGTCTTCACCACTGAACCGAACGGTGAGCAGAGCTTCCTCTGTGATCTTTCCCTCATTGTCAAGAAGTTCAGGGTGCACGGTCACCCGTCCAGTGCGGTCCTTTGGTTCGCTGACGGATCCACTGGCGGCGCGAAACCCTTTGCTCATCACCTGAAAGGCCTGCCACAGCAGGCCGATAAAAATGGCGCCGTAGAGAAGGGGGAACAAAGAGTTGAGCATCGAGGGCCGGAGCTTCCAGCACTTCCATCCTGACGGGCGAAGGCCCTGATCGGTCGTACATCGTCACAGCTTTGACGTTCCAATCTCTGGGCAACGCGTTTCAGGCTGTTTACGGTCATGTTCAGCAATCCGATTGCTGTGTTTTCCCCCTTTGCATTGATGAATCGCCTGTTGCTCCATCCGCTGCTGCTGGTGAGCTGTGTGGCGATGGGATCCATGGCTCCGGTGGTGCTGAGGTCAGATCCGGTCAGGGCCGTGCCGTCGCATCTGTCTCGTCAGTCTTTTGTCGCTGATGCCGTCGCTCGCAGCGGCCCTGCGGTGGTCACGCTCGAAACAGCACGCACGGTCAAAAGGTCGGCCCTCTCTGGCATGCCGCAGGGATTGCTGATGGATCCTTTGTTCCGTCGCTTCTTTCAGATGCCGGGAGGGCGTGCGCCGCAACAGCGGGTGCAGCGTGGCCAGGGCAGTGGTGTGATTTTTGACTCCAGGGGCCTTCTGCTCACCAATGCCCATGTGGTCGAGGGGGCGGACACGCTGTCGGTGGAGCTCACGGATGGTCGGCGCGCGAAGGGGGCGGTGGTGGGCACCGATCCCCTCACTGATCTGGCTGTGGTTCGGTTGGACGGGACGGGACCCTGGCCGACTGCAGTGCTGGGCAATTCCGATCGGTTGCGCGTGGGCGACTGGGCCATTGCGGTGGGGAATCCCTTCGGCCTGGAGAACACCGTGACGATGGGAATCATCAGCAACCTCAACCGCAACGTGTCGCAGCTGGGTATTTCCGGGAAACGGCTTGATTTGATTCAGACCGATGCAGCGATCAATCCGGGTAATTCCGGCGGTCCGCTGCTCAATGCCGATGGTGAAGTGGTGGGGATCAACACCTTGGTGCGATCCGGCCCCGGGGCTGGGCTGGGTTTCGCCATTCCGATCAATCGGGCGCAGACGATCGCTCGACAGCTCGTGGCCACCGGACGCGCCAGTCATCCTGTGATCGGCATCGGTTTGGCTGATGGCCCGAATGGCCCCGTGATTCGCTCCGTGCAGCCCGGCGGTCCAGCCTCAAAGGCCGGTCTGCAGCCTGATGATCAGATCGTGTCCATTGACGGCAAGCCCATGAACGATGCCGCTGACGTCGTCTCTGCGATCGATCGCAAAGGTGTTGGTCGTCTTTTGACCATGACCATCGATCGGGGCAAGGCCCGTGTTGAGATCAGCCTGAAGCCGATGGATCTGGCCCAGATGAAATCCTGAGCCTGTGCAGGTTCAGGCGTCGGTGTCCTTCAACTGCTCGACGCAGCGGGTGATGCAATCCCCGTCATCCAGCGAGCAGGTGGTGATGCATTCGAAATAGGTTTCCACCGCATCCCAGGTTTGATCATGGGGACCTTGGGCCAGAGGGCGATCCGAACCTGGACGGGAACCCATTGTCATCAAATGCACGGTTGGTTTTGTCAGCTTATGCACACTCAATCGACCGGTAAAGAAAAATAAGTTTTCCTGCCTACGTTTCTGTGAAGTTTCTGGGCGAAACGGCGAAATCCTTGTCAGGCAGTCTTTTTACGTCGTTCCTGGCGGGCCTTTTGTTTCTCTCGGTTGGCCCTGCGTTTCGCCTCCAGTTCCGCCTCCAGTTCTTTTTTCTGTTTCAACGCTCTTTCCTCTTCCTTTTTTTCTAGGTAGTAGGCGTAATCACCGCGATAAACAATCAGTTCACCGTCGCGAAGTTCCACGATCCGATTGGCGACGCGCGAGATGAAATAACGGTCGTGGGATACAACCAGAAGGGCTCCTTCGTAATCGATCAGAGCATCCTCCAGCATCTGTTTGGCTGGGATATCGAGGTGGTTGGTTGGCTCATCCAGCACCAGCAGATTGCATGGGCTCAGCAGCATCAGAGCCAGTGCGAGTCGTGCTTTCTCTCCGCCGCTCAGCTTGCCCACCTCCTTGAAAACGGTGTCATTGCTGAAGCAGAAACTGCCCAGCAGAGATCGCACCTGGGTCTGGGTCCAGTCGGGGACCGCTTCGAACATGGTGTCGATCACCGTTTTGTTCAGGTCGAGGGCTTCGGCCTGGTTCTGTTCGAAATATCGGGCCACCACGTTGTGTTCTCCGAGGCGTGCGGACCCTTCGTCCGGCTGCTCCGTCCCCATCACGAGGCGGAGCAGGGTGGATTTGCCTGCTCCGTTGGGGCCGACAAAGGCGATGCGGTCACCCCGTTCCACCTCCAGTTCAGCGCCAAGAAAGAGAATCTTGTCTCCGTAGCTGTGGGTGAGGTTGTCAATCACAGCCACCTGCGCGCCCGAGCGGGGTGCCGGAGGGAACCGGAAGCTCGGACCCGCCACCGATTCGATCGGCGCCTCGACGCGCTCCACCTTGCCGAGCTGTTTCTCCCGGCTTTTGGCCTGGGTGCTGCGGGTGGCGCTGGCCCGAAATCGGTCGATGTAGGCCTGCTGGGTGGCGATCTCCTTTTGCTGACGGTCGAAGGCGGCCTGCGTGGCCTCCTGTTCCAGCTGTTTCTGCTCGAGATGGTCGGTGTAGTTGCCCAGATAACTCCTGGACAACCCCCGTTCAGTGGACACGATCTGATTGCAGACGCGATCCAGGAAGGTGCGGTCGTGACTGATCACCACAAGTGCTGCGGTCTGCTCACGCAGGTAGCCCTCAAGCCACTGGATTGTTTCGACATCCAGGTGATTGGTGGGTTCGTCGAGCAGCAGGAGATCGGGATCCTGCAGGAGGATCTTTCCGAGGGCGATGCGCATCTGCCAGCCACCGGAGTAATCGCGCACCCGACGTTCAGCGCCTTCAGGGCTGAAGCCGATGGTTGGCAGAAGTTTGTCGATGCGTGCGTCGAGCTCGTAGCCGTGCAGCGCTTCGAACCGGCTCTGAAGTTTGCCGAGCTCCTGAATCAGTGCGTCCAGGTGATCTGGATCTTCGGAGGCCTTCTGAGAGCCCATGGCCTCCTCCACCTGCTGCTGGCGGTTCAGCACGGTTGCGGCCTCGCCGAAGGCCTGAAACAGCTCCTGTCGAACAGTGCGATCAGGGTTGACGTCGAATTCCTGCTGTAAAAAAGCGATCCGAGGTTCCCCCTGCCGAACAACCTGACCGCTGCTGGGCTCCTCGTGTCCGGCAATCAAACGCATCTGGGTTGACTTTCCGGCTCCGTTCACGCCCACCAACCCGATTCGGTCGCCGGGTTTCACCTCCCATGTGACATTGCGCAGCACTTCACCGGTCGGATAGATCT
>CAJWZW010000059.1 GCA_913050565.1 uncultured Synechococcus sp. | reverse complement strand
GGCAGTGCTGCGCCCTTTTGATGACGAAAGTTCTGGTATCCGATCCGATCGACCAGGCCGGAATCGACATTCTCAGCCAGGTGGCGCAGGTTGATCAGCGCCCCGGGCTCTCCCCTGAAGAGCTGATCAGTGTGATCGGTGAGTACGACGGATTGATGATCCGCTCGGGCACCCAGGTCACGGCCGAGGTGATTGCGGCAGCGTCGCGACTCAAGATCGTTGGCCGAGCTGGCGTGGGAGTGGACAACGTGGATGTGCCCGCCGCCACCCAGCGCGGCGTTCTCGTGGTGAATTCTCCCGAAGGCAACACCATCGCTGCCGCTGAGCACGCCCTGGCGATGATGCTGTCGATCTCCCGGCATGTGCCCCAGGCCCACGCCGGAATGCGTGTCGGCAAGTGGGACCGCAAGAAATACGTCGGCAACGAGCTTTACAAGAAGACCCTCGGAGTGGTGGGCCTCGGCAAGATCGGTTCCCACGTGGCCAAGGTGGCCCGGGCCATGGGGATGGAGGTGATTGCCTACGACCCGTTCATTGCGGCGGACCGAGCCCAGCAGATGCAGGTCCGTCTGACGGAGCTGGCTGAACTGTTCCGGACGGCCGATTACGTCACGCTGCACATCCCGCGCACCAAGGACACCGAAAACCTGGTGAATGCCGAGCTGCTGCGCACGATGAAACCCAGCGCGCGGATCGTGAACTGTGCCCGCGGAGGTGTGGTGGATGAAGCCGCCATCGCTGAGGCGATCGATCAGGGAGTGATCGCCGGTGCCGGACTGGATGTGTTCGCCAGCGAACCTCTGGCGGAGGACTCACCGCTCCGGGCCGTTGAACGCGGACTGGTGCTGACTCCCCACCTGGGGGCCTCCACCGAGGAAGCTCAGGAGAACGTCGCCATCGATGTGGCGGAGCAGATCCGCGATGTGCTGCTGGGCCTGCCGGCCCGCAGCGCCGTGAACATTCCAGGCCTGAGTGCCGAGATCATGGAGCGGCTGAAGCCTCACCTCCAGCTGGCGGAGACCGTCGGTGGGTTGCTGAGCCAGCTGGCCGGTGGTCAGGTGCAGGAACTGGAACTGCGTTTGCAGGGCGAGTTCGCCAGCCACCCCTCCCAGCCGCTGCTGATTGCCTCCCTGAAGGGTCTGCTCGGGGCCGTGCTTGGGGACAGCATCAATTTCGTCAACGCGTCACTGGAGGCCAAGGCCCGCGGTATCCGGGTGGTTGAGGTGAAGGATGAAGCCAGTCGTGATTTCACCGGTGGCTCGCTGCAGCTGATCAGTCGTGGTGATCAGGGCAGCCGCAGTGTGACCGGTGCTGTTTTTGCAGACGGAGAACTCCGCATCACCAGCATTGACGCGTTCCCTGTGAATGTGACTCCGAGCAGCCACATGCTGTTCACCCGTCACAGGGATATGCCTGGGATCATCGGCAAGCTGGGCTCGCTGCTGGGCGAGCACAACGTCAACATCGCTTCGATGCAGGTGGGTCGCAAGATCGTCCGTGGCGATGCGGTGATGGTGCTCAGCATCGATGATCCAGTCCCGGCTGCTCTGCTGGAGGAGCTCACGGCGATTGACGGGATCCAGGAAGCGCATCCGGTCACCCTTTGATGTGGCGGCGACTGACGATGGGCTGTCCTCCTGAACTGGAGGAGTCGCTCGTCTGGAAACTGAATGATCTGGGGCTTCACCGCCATGCCGTGCAGCACGCACCGGAGACCCCCGATTGCAAGCAGCTGCTGCTCTGGCTTCCCAAGTCGGAATGGCCGGAAACGGAGTGCGAGCAACTGCTTGCGAGCCTGGCTCCGATGGCGCAGCCCTTCGGAATCACGCTGCCGGAAGGGCGATGGGAGGACGTTGCCGATGAGGACTGGAGCCTGAGCTGGAAGCAGCACTGGCAACCGGATCCCGTTGGACACGGTCTGCTGATCCTGCCCGCCTGGCTTGAGGTCCCTGTGGAGCACGCCGATCGCCTGGTGATCAGGATGGATCCCGGCAGTGCCTTCGGTACCGGCAGTCATCCCACCACCCGCCTCTGCCTGGAGGCGCTGGAGACGGCACCTCCCCGGGAAAGCCTCGTGGCTGATCTGGGATGCGGCAGTGGTGTGCTGGGGCTCGCGGCCCTCGGCCTTGGGGCTCGATCCGTGGTGGCGGCAGATACCGACTCTCTGGCTGTTCGAGCCACAACCGACAATCGCAGCCTCAATCGGCATGACGCGGCAGAGCTGGAGGTGGCTCAGGGGTCGGTGGAGACCCTGCAGCGGTTGCTGGCCGGGCGCCGGGCAGACCTGTTGTTGTGCAACATCCTTGCGCCGGTGATTGAAGCCCTGGCTCCGAGCTTTGAGTCACTCCTCGCTGAAGAGGGACGAGCCCTTCTCAGCGGGCTGCTGGTGGATCAGGCCCCTCGCCTGATCCAGGTGCTGGGTGATCTGGGGTGGATGGTCACTGCTTCGGCGGAACAGGGGCGCTGGGGTCTGCTGGACATCCGACGAGCCTGAGCCGTCATGCTTATAAGAGCCGCTTATGAGTAAGTGATCATCGATTGGGTTTAGCGTCCAAAGTCGCCAAAAAAGCCAAAAAAGGTCGTTGCCTGAGTTACAAATGTTCTGTTCTGCAGGGCCGCCCGTCGGCTCCTGTACGTATTCACCAAGTCATGGCTTCCTACAAGGTCACTCTGGTTTCTGAAAGCGAGGGTCTGAACCAGACCATCGATGTGCCAGACGACCAGTACATCCTCGACGCTGCTGAAGAGCAGGGCATCGACCTGCCCTACTCCTGCCGTGCTGGTGCCTGTTCCACCTGTGCCGGCAAGGTGACCGCCGGCAGTGTGGATCAGTCCGATCAGAGTTTCCTGGACGACGACCAGATCGAAGCCGGCTTTGTGCTCACCTGCGTGGCCTATCCCACCTCGGACTGCACCATCCAGACCCACGCCGAGGAAGAGCTCTACTGAGCCCCGGGTCGTCGCAGCGTGTTTTCTCGCCACCCCTGCGGGGGTGGTTTTTTATGGTCCTGTGATCCTTACGCTCACAGAGCCTTCTCCTGCATCGTGAGCCGTCCTGAAGTCAAGGAACTGCTGGAGACCGGCAGCATTCACACCAGCCCCGGCGGTCAGTACAGCTTCCGTGTGATCGGTCCCTGTTGCCGGCTGTTTGATCGTGAAGAGCTCCCCTGGCCTTGCTGTCGTCTGGCCTGGCGCAGCAAGGAGCCCAGCTGGCGCAGGGTGGGCCGGCGCTTTGTGGCTGATCTGGCAGCGCGTCGATGTCCCTCCTATGCCGTTGAGTTGTTGCAGCCAGGCTCACGCCCCACCGCGACCGTTCTCACCTTGTTTCCAGTCCATCTCAGCCGTGAGATGCAGGAATGGTGGTACAGCAGGCACCCCAGCTCGATGGTTGCCTCCAACAGGGACCCACAACAAAAAACACCGGCAGCCTGAGGCCACCGGTGTTCACAACAACTGAACTGCTCAGGTCGATCAGAAGTAGATCTTGCCGCCTCCCCAGGCTGTTCCCTGCACCTTCGGTGCCACCAGGATGTAGCCGGCCATCAGGCGGAGTTCTTCGTCGGTGAGATCTCTCATCGCTGGATACAGCTCGGCATCGCGCATGCTCGGGTGGAGATCAGCAATGCTGTATTCACCGTCGTACGAGGTGGGATCCTTCATGTAATCCACCAGGGCGTCGACGTTGTCTCGCGCTGGTGTGGCGAGGGCCAGGGTTTCGGGGTCGAGTCCAACGTTGTGGTTGGTCTTGGTGATGCCACCGGCGTGGCAGGTGCCGCAACTGGTGTTGAACACCTTGCGACCGGTGTTGAATTCCTGCTCACTGAAGGTGACCTGAATCCCATCAGGATCTGCCGGAACGGTGAGGGTCTCAGCGTCCCAACTGGCTGCCTCAGCCGTTGAGCTGAACACCAGCCCAAGCAGAACAGGAACCAGGATCAGCAGCCCTTTCAGGGACCGCTGCAGACATTGGAGAAGAGAGGCCATGAAGGATGCCAGGGGTTGACGGACAAACCGCACCCAGCTCTTGTATCACGGCAGGTTGGCCGTCCGTGGGCGAATCACGAACTGTTGCAGCGGGGCTTTACGTCAAGGCTGAGAAAGTCCTTGGCCAAAATGGTGTTGGGAAAGATGGCCTGGGCCTCCTGGAGCAGGTCGTTGGGGGTCACTGAATTGCCGGGCACGTAACGCGGACTCAGGTGTGTGAGCACCAGTTGCCCCACCCCGGCTTCCGCGGCGGTCTGTGCCGCCATGGTGCTGGTGGAGTGCTGTTTCTGAAACGCCATCTCCGATTCGGCGTGCGCGAAGGTCGATTCATGAATCAGCAGATCTGCGCCCCTGGCCAGTTCCACTGCTGCCTCGCTGAAGACGGTGTCGGTGCAGTACACGACACTCACGCCGGGTCGCTCCGGGCCGCAGAGCGTGGTGCCGTCAATCGTGCGACCGTCCTCAAGGGTGACGGTCTCGCCGCGTTTGAGCTGGGCATACACCGGCCCTGGCGGGATCTCCAGAGCCCGGGCCTGATCGATATCGAATCGCCCCGCCAGGGGCTTCTGCTCCACGCGATAGGCGTAGGCCGGCACGCGATGGGTGAGGGGCGTGCAGCGAACGATCAGGTCGGCATCTTCAAAAACCACGCTGCCCTGTTCCGCGGCGGGCCGCACCCTGTGCACCTGCAGCGGATAGCCGATGCGGGTGGAGCTGTTGGCCAGAGCACCCTTCAGAAAGCTTTCCAGGGGGTCAGGTCCGTAGAGGTCAATTCCCTCGTTGCTGTTCCCGGCCAGTCCCAGGCTGGCCAGGAGACCGGGCAGACCGAAGACATGATCTCCATGCATGTGGGTGATGAACACCCTTCGCAGCTGGGACAGCCGCAGATCGCTGCGCAGGAACTGATGCTGGGTGCCTTCACCGCAGTCGAACAGCCACATCTCCGAGCGTTGAGGCAGCCGCAGTGCGACGGCTGAAACGTTGCGGGCCCTGGTGGGGACGCCGGAGCTGGTTCCGAGAAAGGTGACCTGCAAGGCCGCTGATCCTCAGTCGTCATGCTGCCATCTAGCTGGCCCTGGACAAGCGGGCCACACTGGGTGACGTTTTGGTGTGGTGTGCGTTCCGCTCCCGTTCTCGTGCTTGGGGCCTGTGTTGCCACCAGCCTGATCTTTCCAGTTGCTGCGGTCCCGCTGGGACGTGAGCCCCAGATGCGGGTGCTGTTGCAGGAGTCGCCGCGGCTCTCCCTGCGGGCCGATGGCAATCGCTTCCTCCAGGTGCATGGTCTTCCCGGAGGCACCCAGCAGCTGCGTCGGCTGTCCCTGCAGCTGGAGGCGGGCCGTCTGATGGTTGAACTGGACGGACGTCGTCGTTCGCTCCCGATCAGCAGTGAGTTGCGCGTCACGAATCAGGATCCAAGGGGCATCTGGCTGGGGCCGAGGCGCTACCGCGGTGTGCTGAATCTGAGTTCCGCTGCGGGACGGCTGAGGGCCATCAACCATCTGGGAATCGAGAGTTACCTGCCAAGCGTGGTGGGCAGTGAGATGCCCCATCAGTGGCCACTGGCTGCGCTGCAGGCTCAGTCGGTCGCTGCGCGCACCTATGCGCTTCGCAAGCGCAACCGAGGCGGTCTCTGGGATGTGAAGGCCACCGTCTCCAGTCAGGTGTACAAGGGCGTCGAATCCGAAACCCCCAGCACGTTGAAGGCTGTTTCCAGCACCCGCTCGCTGGTGCTGGTGCATGGGGGAAAGCTGATCAACGCGGTGTTCCACAGCAGTTCCGGTGGGGCCACCGAGGCCAGCGGCATGGTGTGGCAGCAGCAGTTGCCCTATCTGGTGAGCGTGCCGGACCACGACCAGCACAGCCCCATGCATCGCTGGCAGCAGCGCTTTGATCCTGTGGGTCTGCGTCAACGGCTGCCGGAGACAGGTGGTGTGGATGCGGTGCAGGTGTTGAGCCGGTCCAGCAGTGGCCGGGTGCGCCAGGCTCGCCTGCAGGGGCCGAGGGGCTCTCTCATGCTCACCGGGGCAGACCTGCGCAGTCGACTCGGACTCAAAAGCACCCTGGTGGAATTCGAGATGGTGCCGGCGGTTTCGACCACAGCACCTGTCACAACAGCACCGTCCGCAGCATTTCCGGTGACGCCCCGCGGGTCGTCCTCAAGGATTCAGCAGCTCACCGCCTCTCTGGTGGCAGCGCCGCCCCCTCTGCGAAGACGAGCTCAGTTCCGGCCATCCGTAGGGGGACTGCAGCTGCTGGTCCGCGGCCAGGGCTATGGCCATGGCGTCGGCATGAGCCAGTGGGGTGCCCATGGTCTGGCCCAGCGAGGTGCGGACTTCCGCTTCATCCTTCGCCATTACTACCGGGGTGCGGATGTGATGCCGTACAGGCCCTTTCACGACCCGACCCTGGCGCAGGCCAACCCATCCGGGCCACGTTGGAGAGGTTGATGCGGCTGCGCCGTTGATCTGTTCCTCCCTGCAACTTCGTCGTTTTGATGCGTCGACGTCTCTGTGTGAATCGCTGGTGGATGTGCTGGAGCAGGAGCTTCGGCAGCTGCTGACCAGTGGATCCATGGCTCGCCCGCTGGGGTTGGCCACGGGGCGCACCATGGAGCCCGTCTATGCCGGACTCGTGAAACGCCTGCAGACCTGGTCCGGCTCCGACCGCCAGAGGCTGCGCAAGGTCTGGTCCAGTTTCAACCTGGACGAATACATCGGACTGGAAGTCCGGGATCCACGCAGCTACCAGGCATTCATGGACGCCTGGCTGGGCGAGCCGCTGCAGTTGTCCTCATCCTCCCTGCGGGTTCCCGATGGTCAGGCGACCGATCCGGATGTGGCGGCGCTGAACTACTCCCGTGAGGTGGCCGCCCGTGGCGGCATCGGTTTGCAGCTGCTCGGTCTGGGTGCCAACGGCCATGTCGGCTTCAACGAGCCTCCCTGCGGGCCGGAGCAGAGGTGTCATGTGGTCACCCTCTCGGAGGCGACCCGACACCAGAACGCATCCATGTTCGGGGGGAATCCCGCAGCTGTGCCCCATCAGGCGATCACGCTCGGTGTGGCTGAAATTCTTGCTGCCAGGGATATTCACCTCGTGGTGACCGGTCGCTCCAAGGCGCCGATCCTGGCGCGCTTGCTCGCGATGCAGCGGCCTGAACCGTCCCTGCCGGCCAGCTGGCTTCTGGAGCACGAGCGGGTGCAGCTGTGGGCTGATGCCGAGGCACTGTCACTAGCGTGATGGCTCTTCCGGCCGAAGCATGAGCATCGATCCTGTGGAGCGGGGCCTCGAACAGAGTTTCGAAGCGGAGCGCTGGCGGCGCTTCATCAACGACTGCAACGACATCGAGCAGTTGCGGGATATGGCCCTGGCCCTGGTTCAGCAGCTGGCCCAGCAGAAAGCCGCGAGTGCCTGGATGGCAACCCGGGCCTCCGAATCAGAGAACGCGAAGCTGGAGATGCTGGCCAGCCTGATCCGCGAGCGTTCCGACACGCCGGAGGAATCCCCCGATCCGGGATCCTGACCCTGAGGATTGGAGCCAGGAGCCAGAGGGTCTTCAGGACCTCCGGCATCGGTGGCTGCTGACAATCAACCGGTGGCTGCGGACATTCAGCTGTGGTCTTTCTGCCAGCGGCTGAGATTGGCTGGTGAGAACTTGTGGCCGTGTCGTGCCGCCACCTTCACCACGCAGGAGTTGTCCTCACCGCAACGCTGCACCTCAGAGCGGATGTTGTCGTTGCTCTGAACGCGCGACATGAAAGTTTCGAGCTGTTTCATCGACATGGAGACCTCCGGGTGGGGTGTCTCCGGCGTAGCTGCGGCAGTGATCTGCCTGCGACCTCGCAAGGTTTGATCCCGATTTCGCTTACGAATGGCTGGCTTGCTCAGCTGCTGAGCGCCAGATCATCGGGAAGATCGAGGTTGGCGTTGACGCTGCGCACATCATCGAGCTCGTCGAGGGAATCGAGCAGCCTGAGGGCCTGCCGAGCCAGGTCGGGATCGCTGATGCTGACCGTGGTGAGGGCTGTCCAGTGATGCCCCCACTCCCGAACGTCCCAGCCCTGGCCACTCAGGCCGTCCTGCAGTGCTTCGAGGGCCGCGAAGGGGCCATGCACCACCGCTGTCTGCTCCAGCAGGTCATAGCCGTCGGCCTCCAATTCCAGAAGCCCCTCCAGCAATCGCTCCTCATCCTTCGCTGCCGCGGTGATCGTGACCTCACTGCGGTGATCGAACAGATAACCGACGCAGCCGTTCTCGCCGAGATTGCCACCGTTCTTGCTGAAGGCCAGGCGCAGGTCGGCTGCTGTGCGGTTGCGGTTGTCGGTGAGGGCTTCCACCAGCACCGCCATGCCTCCGGGGCCATAACCCTCGTAGCGCACCTCCTCCAGTTGCGCCCCGTCGGCGCTTTGGCCCGATCCCTTGGCAATGGCCCGCTCGACATTGGCGGCGGGCATTCCCGCCGCCTTGGCCTTGCTGATCGCTGTGCGCAGCTGAAAGTTCCCTGCCGGGTCCCCCCCGCTGCGTGCCGCCACCATGATTTCCCGCCCCAGTCGGGTGAACACCGCGCTCCGCTTGGCATCAACCACCGCTTTGGTGCGCTTGATCTGGGACCATTTGCTGTGGCCGGCCATGGTCCGGGAACACCCTGCTCAACTTGGTTGGGAAGGGTACTCAGAGAGGCTGTCGTCTCAAGGAATCGTCTTCAGGAGTCGTTTTCAGCCGGCGGCGTCGAACACCACCTTCGGTCGCAACAGCTGGGGGGATTCCCGGTGTCCGATGCCGGCCATGGTCCCGTCGGGGTTGCAGACCACAACGGCTTCGCCCGGTCCCTCGCCGAACTCCAGGCGTCGTCCGCAACGCCAGTCGGCCTGCTGCCGATCATCCATCCGGTGCTGGGGCAGATGGCTCAGAGCCAGCAGAGGGGAGAGCGGCTCGGGCAGGTTTTCATTGCTTTCCGGCAGCGGTGAGGCCTGGTGCTCATGGAAGCCGAGGGCCTGGGTTCGCCGCAGGGATGCCAGGCAACCGCCGCAACCGATGGCTTCCCCCAGATCCCTGGCAAGGGAACGGATGTAGGTGCCGGAGGAACAGTGCACCTCAATGGACAGCTGCCCGGTGTCCGGGTTCCAGTGGGTCAGCTCAAGCCGATGCAGGGTGACCGGGCGGGCTTTCAGTTCCATCACCTCCCCACGGCGCGCCCTGGCATGGGCCCGCTCGCCCTCCACATGCACGGCCGACACCTGGGGGGGGCGCTGCTGGATGTGGCCTTGAAACGGCGCCAGAGCCTGCTGGAGAGCCGCTTCGCTGAGGGAGGGCCAGGCTTGCCGTTTCAGAGGATCCCCCTCCAGGTCATCGGTGCTGGTGCACAGCCCCAGCTGAATCACGCCGCGATAGGTCTTGTCGCCTGGCAGGTAAGGCAGCAGCCGGGTTGCGGGACCCAGAGCGATCGGCAGAACACCGGTGACGGCAGGGTCCAGGGTGCCGCCATGGCCGACCCGCCTCAGCCCGTAGCAGCGGCGCAGACGCCCCACACAGCCGTGGGAGGTCAGACCAGCTGGCTTGTCGATCACCACAAAGCCAAAGGGGCCGTCCAAAGGGGCAGGTCGTCGTGAGCTCAGACTGTTGCATCCCATCGGTCTTGCCAGTGCCCCAGCTTCGTGACAGCCGCAGCGTTTCTGTGGAGGCATTTCTGCAGGACGGTCTTGCTGTGAAGCAGCACCTCAGCCGCTATCTGCAGCTGCCGCTGGACGTTGTGGAGCAGCGGTTGCCCTCCAGCACCGATGACCTGGCGGAGCTGCACCCCGGTGCCTTCCGCCCGGAGGATGCCACGACGTTCTACGAGGACACGGTCGGCACAGGGCACCTGCTGGAGCTGGCCGCCTGGCATCTCAGCAGTGCGGATTACATCGCCGACACGCTGCGTCTGCAGGGCATGGCGGTGCGCGGTCAGGTGTTGGATTTCGGCGGGGGCATCGGCACGCACGCCCTTTCAGCGGCGGCGCTGCCGGAGGTGGACCACGTCTGGTTTGTGGATCTCAACCCGCAGAATCGGGCGTTTGTGGAACGCCGGGCCGAGATCCTGGGCCTGGCACAGAAGCTTTCAGTGCATCGTGATCTCGAAAGCACCGGTGACATTCGCTTCGATGCCGTGGTGTGCCTCGATGTGCTGGAGCATCTGCCGGATCCATCAGCGCAGCTGGCGGAATTTCACCGGCGCATGGCACCGGAGGCCATCGCGCTGATGAACTGGTATTTCTTCAAAGGGCATAACGGGGAGTACCCCTTTCATTTCGATGATCCACAGCTGGTGGACGGCTTCTTTCACACGCTGCAGAGTCGGTTCCTCGAGGTGTTTCACCCCTTGCTGATCACCGCTCGGCTCTACCGCAAAGCCTGAAGGCATCCCAGCCAAAAGCCCCAGCACCGAAGTGGTGCTGGGGCCGGGTGGTGAATCAATTTCTGGAATGTCTCAACGGGCCATCCCGCAG
>CAJWZW010000058.1 GCA_913050565.1 uncultured Synechococcus sp. | reverse complement strand
AAAGGTCTCCGAACCCACGGCGTTTCTTGGCCGGCTTCTGCCGCTTCGGTGGACCGCCCTTGCCGCGCCTCCCCGCAGCCTGGCCCGGCATGCCACCCATCCCGGGCATACCGCCCATCCCCGGCATTCCGCCCATGCCGGGCATTCCAGGCATGCCGCCCATCCCCGGCATGGCGCCGTTGCTCATCTGCTGCATGAAGCCGCGCATCTTCTGGAAATCGGCCAGCACCTTGTCGACCTCTGCGGGCTGATGGCCACTTCCCGCAGCGATGCGACGTCGACGGGACGGATGGCCCGCCAGCAGATCAGGGTTCTCCCGTTCCTGCTCCGTCATTGAGCCGATCATCGCCTCAATCCGTTTGAGCTGCTGCTCTCCCTGCTTGAGCATGCCGTCGTCGAGCTTGTTCATGCCCGGGATCATTTTCATCAATCCCCCGAGTGATCCCATGCGTTTGATCAGACGCATCTGCTTGACGAAGTCCGAGAAATCGAACGTCGCCTCCTGCAGCTTCTTCTGCATCTTCTCGACGTCGGCGAGCTCGACCTCTTTCTGAGCCTTCTCGACCAGCGTCAGCACATCCCCCATCCCGAGGATGCGGCTGGCCATCCTTTCCGGATGGAAAGGCTGCAGTGCCTCCACCTTTTCACCGGTGCCGATGAACTTGATCGGCTGACCGCTGACCTTGCGGATCGACAGCGCAGCACCACCCCGGGAATCCCCGTCGAGCTTGGTGAGCACTGCACCGGTGATGCCGACCTGGTCGTGGAAGGCGCGGGTGAGTTCCGCAGCCTCCTGACCGATCATCGAATCAACAACCAGCAGCACCTCGTCCGGCTGCACAGCGGTGCGGATCCGCACCATCTCATCCATCATCTCGGTGTCGATCTGAAGGCGACCGGCGGTGTCGACCAGCAACGTGTCGAACCCCTCGTCCTTCGCCTTGGCCAGACCCGCCGCGGCAATGTCCTCCGGCCTGGCCTCAGACCCGAGGCTGAACACCTCAACTCCGATCTGCCCACCGAGGGTCCGGAGCTGTTCGATGGCGGCTGGCCGGTAGACATCGGCACCCACCATCAGGGCACGACGCCCCTTGTCCTTCAGATGCAGACCGAGCTTCGCGGTGGCGGTGGTCTTACCGGCACCCTGCAGGCCGGCCATCAGAACAACGGTTGGGGATTCAGCGGCCTTGGCAAGAGGGGCGTTATCGCCTCCCATCACCTCCACAAGCTGTTCATGCACCACCTGGATGAACTTCTGATCCGGGCTGACTCCGCGAACCACTTCGGCACCGACGGCTTTCTGCCGCACATCGGCAACAAAGTCCTTCACCACGGGCAGGCTGACGTCGGCCTCGAGCAGGGCCCGGCGCACATCCTTTAAAGCAACATCGACATTCGTCTCGCTGATCGTGTCCTGGCCCCTCAGCCCCTTGACCGCATCTTCAAAACGCGCTGACAACTCATCAAACATCTGTTCAGCTCAACGGGTCGGATGAACAGATCGTAAAAAGCGACGCAGCCATCAGAAATCAGGGATTTGGGATGTAGGCGGTGAGCCGCCACTGATCGCCGTCACGGCCGAGGATGTAAGTGATGCTGAAACTGCCGGGATCTGTGCTGCGCACCACCGCACCGGCGGCGTTGATTGTCTTGTCGCTGTAGGCCACCTCTGCCTTCAGTTCAATCCGGCGGGGCTGCCGACTCACGACATCCAGTGCTGTGACGGACGCCTCAACAGTCGTGCTGTATCCAGCGGCAACATCGGCAGCCCGATCCCGATCGACTCGCTCAATCAGCCGCTTTCTGGCCACCACGGAAAGATCGGAGGGTTGCCCCTGAAGAGCCAGAGCTTTGCTGTCGAGCCAGCCCTGAACAAGGGTTCTCAGCTGCTGCTCATCCGGACTGTCCGCAAGGAGAGGCTCAAGATTGCTGCCTGGCTGTGAGGCATCAGTCCGGAGGCTGGCCTGAGGTTGTGCCGCAGGAGGTTCTTCAACGGAGGGCTCCTGAGCAGGTGCGGGCGGTTCAGATGCGGTTGATTCAGGGGATGGCTGCTCCAGTGACGCAGGTTCCTCCTGTTTCGGGGACTGAGTGCTGTTGCGTTGAACAGCAAAGGCAAGGGCCGCCAACAGCACCAGTCCGACAGCACCGAAAGCCCATGGCCTCCACGGGCGTGGTTCACGGGTCGCTGGATCCTCAATCCCGTCAAGGGGCTCTCCCTGACTCAGTGCATCAGGGTCCAGAGGTGAGGGGTCGGCGGAGACCAGCCAGTCCGAGGGGAACGCCGCGGCAGGGGTGGATGCCTCACCGGTTCGGGCGCTCTGCCGGTCCAGGCGATCGACATAGGCCTGAACATCCCTGTCAGCGAACCAGGCATCAAGATCCACACCGGAGGCCTCCACATCGCGATGCCCCGGCATGACGTCGCGCTCAAGCCAGACCCTGCAGTATTCACACTGGGCCGCCAGGTCATCCCCGGGATGGTCGGAGATCCAGCGCAGAAGCTCAGGGTCGCTGGTCGAACGGAAATGATTCGCAGCCTCGGCCACATTGCCCAGCAGCAGATCCAGACAGCCGAGCAGCGGCATCGTGTCCAGCTCAATGGCCGACAACCGCTGAACCTGTTCGCGCGCCTGCTCGATCAGTTCGGGCTTGCGACGGGAGAACCCCGCGGCAGTGAGTGCAAAAACAGCCAGGAAGCCGGCTTCAGCAGACCCCTCCGCCTGCCAACCGCTGAACAGATCGATCTGCTCCTGAACCGTGAGAAACGTTCGGATCTGCTGGAAAAAGGATTCGAAATCGGCCTGGGACATGGCCGAGCTGTCCATGGCGGACAGCGTCCCCTCCAGACCACCGCGCTCACGCACCAGAGCATCAAGGAGAGCAATGCCCTGACTGTGATCTGACACGGCACTGAGATCACGGCTCAGCAGATCCAGGATCCGGAAGGGAAGAAGGGACTTGAGCTCCTGCTCCAGCAAAGCCTCCTGATCCGGAAGTTTTCCCATGCGCTGCTGAAGCTCGATCCCATCACCCAGCAGTTGCGCTGCGGATTCGTAGCGACGCTGTTGTTGCTCCGACTCCGCCGCCGCCCGACAGGCCAGGGCGGCGACAAGGGTGAGGTCTGACTCACGACCACTGCCGAGTGCGGGGGCCTGGGGAGGCTGCAGCCCCTGGCGTGCCAACTGAAACGCCTCCTGGGCAGCCCCCGCCTCCCAGAGCAGGATCAGGCCAGCCACCTCATTGCTGGCTGAAAGATCCAGACCGACCGTTTCGTTGGGATGGGATTCACTCAGAGCCAGAAGCGTTGATTCGTACTCGGCCCGTGCAGCGGAATCGGTCAGCAGATCGGCGGAACGACGCAGCAACGCTTCCCGCTGGAGCAGCACGTCATGGGTGAATCCCTGGTCTGGCGGACTGTCGCAACGACTTTGAAGGCGTCGGAGAATCGCGTCAGCCTGAGCCGACGGACTGACGCCCAGAAGTCGGAAGTGATCGATGGGCAGATCCACCAGCGAGTCGTCAATCGAGGCGGACTTTAGTCAGTGTCTGGGGTTTTGCCCAATTCACATCCATCGGCCCTTAAAGTCCTGCCTAATTGACAGGACTGTCATGGGTCAGGACCTTGCGGTCGATACCGCCCCCATCAGCAGCGCGGCCGCCGGTCCTCACGCCGAACGTCTCTCCAACCTGGTCAGTGGCCCGCGAGCCACCGTCGACCGCGACACCGGTCTGGCTCTGTACAAGGACATGACCCTCGGACGCCGTTTCGAGGACAAATGTGCCGAGATGTACTACCGGGGCAAGATGTTCGGGTTCGTGCACCTCTACAACGGCCAGGAGGCCGTCAGCACGGGGGTCATCGGCGCCATGAAGCGGCAGCACGACTGGTTCTGCAGCACCTACCGCGACCACGTGCACGCCCTCAGCGCCGGGGTGCCCGCCCGCGAGGTGATGAGCGAGCTGTTCGGCAAGGAAACGGGTTGCAGCAAGGGCCGCGGAGGGTCGATGCACCTGTTCTCCAAGGAGCATCACCTGCTGGGCGGATTTGCATTCATCGCAGAGGGGATTCCGGTGGCACTGGGATCGGCATTCACCAGCCGGTACAAGCGGGATGCCCTGGGTGATGCCTCAAGCGATTCCGTCACCGCTGCCTTCTTCGGCGATGGCACCTGCAACAACGGCCAGTTCTTCGAATGCATGAACATGGCTCAGCTGTGGAAGCTGCCGATCATTTTTGTGGTCGAAAACAACAAATGGGCGATCGGGATGGCTCACGACCGCGCCACCAGCGACCCGGAGATCTGGCGCAAGGCCGCTTCCTTCGGGATGGCCGGTGAAGAGGTTGACGGCATGGATGTTCTGGCCGTCCGCGCCGCCGCGGAACGCGCCGTTGCGAGGGCTCGTGCCGGTGAAGGCCCCACGTTGCTGGAATGCCTGACCTATCGATTCCGCGGACATTCCCTGGCTGATCCGGACGAGCTTCGTTCGGAGCAGGAAAAGCAGTTCTGGGCCCAGCGTGACCCTCTCAAGTCTCTTGAAAAAGATCTCACCGCCGCAGGGCTGGTGAGCTCGGACGAGCTTCGTTCCATCGAGAAGGAGATCGATGCTGTGATCAGTGACTGCATCGATTTCGCTCTCTCTGCCCCTGAACCCGATCCTTCAGAGCTGACGCGTTACATCTGGGCGGAGGACTGATCCAACGCGTGAGCGCTTCAGATCCCGCTGGGCAGCCGGCGGGTGAGATTGCGAAGCTTTCTGAGGGCCTTGAGTTCAACCTGACGCACTCGCTCGCGCGACACCTCCATCAACCGACCGATTTCGGCAAGGGTGTGACGCTCCTGACCCTCAAGGCCAAAGCGCATTTTCAGAACATGCTGTTCCTGCTCGCTGAGATGGCTGAGCCAGCGACCGAGCTGCTCGTGGTGGATCCGCTGTTCAACCAGATCGAGTGGTTCCTCCAGCGATGAATCAGCGATCAGATCCCCCAGGAAACTGCGACCCTCCTCACCGTTGACCGGAGCATCCAGGCTGCTGGTGGTGAGGGCTTGACGCAGCAGCGAATCCAGCTCGTCAAGGGGAATATCCATCGCCTCAGCGATTTCCACCCGGCTGGGCATGGCTCCCAGCTTGTGAGCGAGATCAAGACTCACCTTGCGGATCGTGGTGAGGCGCTCACTGAGATGGACAGGGAGGCGGATGGTTCGGGACTGGCAGGCAATGGCCCTGGTCATGCTCTGGCGGATCCACCAGAACGCATAGGTGGAAAATTTGTATCCACGGGTGGGATCAAATTTCTCAACAGCCCTCTCCAGACCGAGGGAACCCTCCTGAATCAGGTCGAGCAACTCCAGTCCCTTCCCCTGATATTTCTTGGCAACGCTGACGACCAGGCGCAGGTTCGCCTTCATCATTCGCTCTTTGGCACGCCGACCGATCCGGAGCATCCGACGCTGCTTGCCATCAAGCTCACCGTCTTCAAAGGTTCTGTTTCCGTCCTCGGTCAGGGCCATCATCGATTGCACCTGATTGCCCAGTTCAATTTCCTCGGCAGGAGTCAGCAATGGAATCCGACCGATGGTCGCCAGGTACCAACTCACAGGGTCGCTGCTGCGGCGCCGCTGGGAATCGATGGGTTTCGATGCTGAGGAAACCATTCGTGCTGACGCCGATGGGATCCGGAAACT
The DNA here is from genome assembly GCA_913050565.1 of uncultured Synechococcus sp. Classification (GTDB taxonomy): domain Bacteria; phylum Cyanobacteriota; class Cyanobacteriia; order PCC-6307; family Cyanobiaceae; genus Parasynechococcus. The sequence continues at coordinate 4,812 of CAJWZW010000058.1, read as the reverse complement.
TTCTTACGAAGAGACAAAAAAGCGATCTGTTTTCAATATCCCTACAGATTCAAGACAGCAAATCGAAACACTTCATCTTTCCAACAGATTTATTCAGCGGCACCTTCAATTGCACCTGAGCTGTCAATTGTTTCGACCAGCAACACTGAATGTTGAATGCAACACAATTGCATGAAAGAACAACAAATTTAACTGGCTTTTTTGATGGCATCTCTTGTGTGATGCGACACCTCCTGGCGACCTGAAACCCGGCCGAGGCTCCCCCAACCCTCGAGAACTCACACTGGTGAAAGGACGGCACCCCTGATGAGCAGCCTCACCCGCACCCCTGACAGCCCTCCGACCATGGCTGGGCAAGCGGCTCTGGAGCGGCTGCGCCACTGGCCTGGCGAACATCGCGTTGCGGTGGGTCTTTCAGGAGGTGTGGACAGCTCCCTGACCGCTGCTCTCCTTGTGGAAGCAGGGTGGGAAGTGGAAGGTCTCACCCTCTGGCTGATGAGCGGCAAGGGAGCCTGCTGCGCTGAAGGGCTTGTGGACGCCGCAGGCATCTGTGAGCAGCTGGATATTCCGCACCATGTCGTCGACACCCGTGCAACCTTTCAGCGGGAAATCATCAACCGACTGGTGGATGGCTACCGCGATGGCGTGACCCCACTGCCCTGCTCCCAGTGCAACCGCTCGGTGAAGTTCGGACCGATGCTGGACTGGGCATCGAGTGAGCGGGGCCTGCCCCGCATCGCGACGGGCCATTACGCCAGGGTCCGCCATGGCGGAGACCAGGGACGCCATCAGCTGCTGCGCGGCCTGGATGGTCGAAAAGACCAGAGCTACTTCCTCTACGACCTCCCACAGGACGTGCTGGGACGGATCGTTTTCCCGCTTGGTGAGCTCACCAAGCCCGATACCCGTCTCGAAGCCCAGCGTTACGGGCTGCGCACAGCCAAGAAACCGGAAAGTCAGGACCTCTGTCTGGCGGATCACCACGGTTCGATGCGCGCCTTCCTGGATGCCTACCTCTCACCGAGGGAAGGAGAGATTGTGTTGGCCGACGGCACCGTTCTGGGGCACCACGACGGCATTGAGCATTTCACGATCGGACAGCGCAGGGGGCTTGGGGTGGCCTGGCGGGAGCCGTTGCATGTGATTCGACTCGACCCAGCCATGAACAGGGTGGTGGTGGCACCACGAGCGGAGGCCGGCCGACGCAGCTGCACCGTTGGCGAGATCAACTGGATCTCCATCGATCCACCGGAACATCCGATCCGCGCCGAGGTTCAGGTGCGTTATCGAAGTGCGCCGGTGCCGGCAGAGCTCACGCCGATGAAAGCCACCGCTGAAGACAACCGGAGAGAGCGACCCCATCGGGGCTGGCTGGAATTTGACGATGAGCAGTTCTCCATCACACCGGGCCAGGCGGCCGTGTTTTACGACGGAGAGCGGGTGCTGGGCGGTGGCCTGATTCAACGCGAGGGCGCCTGACCCATCAGCTGCACATAAGCAGGCTTGCGGGTTCGGCGATGGAGATCGGCAGAGGCAACACCCGCTTCACCGGATGGCAGCAGGCGCTGCACCACGCCATCCGCCCGAACCAGAGCCGTTGGCCCCGTGTTCCCGACGCTGAGCAGATCGCGTCCGCTCTCGATCGCGCGCAGCTGTGCCAACGCCAGAAACTGACGCTGCAACTGCTCCGGGTAGGGATCAAGGTTGGCAATGGTGAGCAACCATTCCGCTCCGGCCGCCGTTGCCGCCGCAAGGGCGCGTCCATTGCTCAGCTCGTAGCAAATGGCCACACCAACGGGTCCAAACTCGGTTCCGCTGTAACGCGAGGAGGCACCCGCCTCCAGTCCGCCGACGGCTGACAGCCCCTGGGTGAAACCTGGTGGCAGGGGCGGCAACCATTCCCCCAGGGGGACCAGACGATGCTTGTCGAGCAGAGGCTGCGGCCGAGGCTGCTCGGGCCGCGCCAGCAGAAGACTGCTGCGCTGCTGTCCCCGCACCCAGCGGAAGCCGCCACTCAGCAGTGGCAGGGGCAACTCATCCTCTGGCGGACTCCAGTGAGAGGGGAGGGTTCCCTCCGGAGCCACGAGGGCCTCAACCCCAAGGCTCTCGGCCGCCTGAAGAGACTCTGCGAGCTGCTGCCTCACTTGCTGCTGCCGTTCAGGCGTGAACTTCTCCCTGGTGGGGATGGCCGGCTGCCAGACCCCCAGCCTCAGCATTCCGGTGGCATCGGGTGCTGCCAGCAGCTGAGCACCGAGACCATGGGCCAGGACAAGGCTGACAACCCACAGCGGCCAGCCCTGACCTCCCCTGCGGGCCACCTGCCACAAACCCCAGCCCCAGAGCAGCTGAAGCACAGCCAGGCCACCGCTGCCCAGCCAACGCGCCAGACCCGCCAGGGGACGATCCAGCGGCAGAACACTGCCGCCGAGGCCGATCCAGAACAACGGAGAACCCTCCAGAAGCAGCTCCGCCGCTGCCCAGAGCACCGACAGCAGAACAGCGCCTGCAGCAGGACCGGAGCCGAATTGGGAACTGAAACACCATCGGGCGAGAGCAGACCAGAGCAGCAGCAACAGAGCCGCTGCGCCTCCACAGATCAACCAGACCCCAACGGCGATTGGGAGACTGAGAGAAGCCGGTATCCCCATCCAGGTGAGGGGATGAAGTGCCAGCAGCCAGCGATGGCTGATCAGAACCGCCAACAGCCCCCAGAGTGCGGAGACCCGGGGACGCGTCGCCACTGACCAGAGCAGGGCGAGCGCAGGCACCATCAACAACGGACCGGCGAAGGCGGGGGCGGCTCCAGCCAGAACACCGCCGAGCAGACCGCGCAGCAGAACCTGTGATCGGACATCGCCCATGGTCAGCGGTTGCGGGCAGGGGCATCCTGGCCCCAGCACGCACAAACCAAAATGGAGGCCGCCAACCCGCTTCAGCAACTTCTGCTACGCGGTCTCGGCACAACCACCCTGGTGGCGGATCGCCTCAGAGGTGTCAGCCAGGCATGGGTCAGCAGTGGTCGCCTGGATCCGAACGAAGCATCTGCCCTGGTGGACGACGTGATGAAGGCGCTTCGCGGGGAAACGCCGGAGCTGGAACAACAGGCGGAGCGAAGCCTCGAACGCAACCGCGACAACCTGCTGCAGGACATCGGCGTGCCGAGTCAGCGGGAGGTGGATGAACTGCGAGGACGCATTGATCGGTTGGAACAACAGCTGCGTCAGCTCAACCGGATCGACTGATCACCCCTGTCACGGGTCAGAATCAACACAAGATGAGGTGTTTGACGTGCGTGACATCCTGATCAGCACAACGGTCTGTGTGTGCTGCCTGCTTCTGGCACTGGTCAGTCAGCTGGTGGCCCCTTCAACGGTGACCGCGGCCCCCAGTGGCGGAGCTGCCACCGCTGTTGTGCGCAGCGTCACCGCAGACCAACCTGCACGGCCCATCTTCGAGCTTGACCCCGAAGATCCCAATCCCACCCTGTTCGCCATGGCCCCCGCAAACAACAACGCCGACGCCTCCGCTCTCGGTGGACCGATGGAATCCGCCGACACCCGCGTCACGGCCAGTGGCCTGAAGATCACTGAGCTGAACCTTGGAGATGGCGCCGAAGCTGCCGCTGGGCAGACGGTGGTGGTCCACTACCGCGGCACCCTGGAGAACGGCAAGCAGTTCGACGCCAGCTACGACCGCGTGACACCGTTCAGCTTTCCCCTGGGCGCCGGCCGGGTGATCAAGGGATGGGATGAAGGGGTTGTGGGCATGAAGGTGGGCGGAAAACGCAAACTGGTGATTCCCCCGGATCTGGCCTACGGCAGCCGGGGCGCTGGCGGTGTGATTCCTCCCAACGCAACCCTGACCTTCGAAGTCGAGTTGCTCGACGTCAAGAAGTGAGCGGCGGCTAGGCTCCTCACCAAGACGTTTTGTTCCGAACCGATGCTGCGCTCGGCCCTTACCGCCCTCGTCAGTGCCCTCCCTGCCACCGTTGTGGAAGCCCACTGCGACGGCCCCTGCGGTGTCTATGACCCCGCCTCAGCCCGTGTGGCAGCCGAAGCGGTGCTCTCGATGACCAAGAAACTGAAGGCCCTTGAGGCTCCAGCCGCTGGCGACGCCGCTGCACTGGCCGCCTACAACAACACCTTCGGCCGCTATGTGGCCGTCAAAGAGGAAGAGGCCCAGAAGGCCAAGAAAGAGCTTCTGATTCTCTGGACCGACTACTTCAAGCCCGAGCACCTCTCCACCTACCCCGATCTGCACGACACCTTCTGGAAGGCAGCCAAGCTCTGCAGTGCCTGCAAGGTGAACATCGATCAGGGCAAAGCTGAGGAACTGATGGCAGCCGTCGAAAAAATCCACGGCATGTTCTGGCAATCCAAGGGCCGCAGCGATGCATGGGTCACCGCCTCCTGAGCACGCAACTCACCCCAAAAACTCCCCGGCAGCAGCAGGTTTTCTCGACCTGCTGCTGTTTTTTTGTGGACGCCGACTATTGATGCAGGTGGCTGGGCGCTCCATGGAGCCCGCTCTTCATCCGCAGGACAGGGTGCTGGTGAAACGATGGAAGAGTGGCCGATCGGCACCTCTGGGCCGGATCGTGGTGGCCAGGCATCCACACAGGTCGGATCTGCGAATGATCAAGCGGCTGCGCTGGTGTGATGCAAACGGGTTTTGGCTGGAGGGCGACAATCCAGCTGAAAGCACCGACAGCAGACAACTCGGCTGGATCGATCCGGAGAACCTGATCGGTGTTGTTGTGGGGGTTATCTCTTCCCAGCGCTCAGAGAAGGACGTCTGATGTTTTCTGAAGCC
>CAJWZW010000057.1 GCA_913050565.1 uncultured Synechococcus sp. | reverse complement strand
TGGTCGATCGGATCGGATACCAGAACTTTCGTCATCAAAAGGGCGCAGCACTGCCGCGCAGAACTGTAGAGATCGGCATTCACCACCCCCTCTGATCCAGCTCACAGGGTTCAGAATTCACCTCACTGAACAGTGCATGGATGCCCGTCTGCGTGGTGGTGGTCCCCGACAACGCATCAGCCGATGGGCTGACGCAGCAGCTGCGTGACACCGATGTGCCCTTGATGCAGTGCCTGGCCATCCCTCCGGAAGGGGATGCCATCGAATCGGTGGAGCTGCTCAGCCCCGACGTCACCAGAGCGAAGCGTCAGAAAGCCATGGCCCGCTGGTTGATGCCGTTCGGCTTCCTGGCAGGGGTGACCTTCACCAAAATCACCACCTTGACCACCTTCGCCAGCTTCGGCCCCTGGGGTGAAACCCTGATCGGCGGACTGCTTGGCATGGGATCCGGCCTCATGGGCAGCTATGCCGCCGCGGCCAGCGTCGATTCCGACAACGATGCCGGCGTTCGAATTCTGCGCAACCGCCGCGACGAAGGCTGCTGGCTGGTGCTGGTGGAGACACCCAACGGCATCGAACCGCCCTGGCAGGTGGTGCAGCGCAACCGCCCCAAGCAGGTGGTCCGGCTGAACGATCTATGAGCCTGCCGCGGGACCAGCTGCTGGAAGGAGCCGGAAATCAGGAGGGGCTCGCGAAGCTGATCGACCAGGCCGAGACGGTGCTGCGCACCTGGCAACCCATCTGGAGCGACTTTCTCGATGCCCCTCTGCAGGAGGAGGGTCTCCAGCGTCTGAACGGCCTGAGTGAACTCACCTGGCAGCGCGACGGGGGATACCCCGGCGCAGAACGCTGCAGGCTGCTCTGCCGCCGTGGAATTGAGGGAGAAGAGGGGAACTGTGCGGCCCCGATCAGCGGCCTCCTGATCGAAGGCAATTTTCTGTTTGATCCCCTCAGCCCCATGGATCTCCGCAGGGCACTGCAGGAGATGGGAGCCAGCGACAATGAGCTTGGCGACCTCTGGGTCCGCGGCGATCGTGGCGGGCAGGGACTCGTCACACCCGATTGCGCCACTGCTCTGCATGAACGCATTGGACGGATTCGCGACGTGGACATCCGTTGCGAACGGGTGGACTTCAGTCAGCTGCAGCTGCCCACCCAGCGCACGCCCAAAACATTGACCACCGTGGAGGCGTCCTGTCGAATTGATGCCATTGCCTCCGCAGGTTTCGGCTTGTCCCGATCCAAAGTGGTGACGCAGATCAAAGCCGGACGCCTGAGGCTGAACTGGCAGCCCGTGCGTCAGGGAGGGCGCGAGCTCAGCGTCGGAGACCGGTTACAGCTTCAAGACCGGGGCACCCTGGAGGTTCTGTCATGCCAACGCACCAAACGGGATCGATGGCGGATCGAACTGCTGCGTCGATAAGTGCCGCTGCATCAGCGTGTCAGCCCTGCTGCTAAATTCTGTTCTGAACACAAGAAGCGAGCACGCTGATTGTGATCAGTTCGGGCGATTAGCTCAGGGGTAGAGCACTACATTGACATTGTAGGAGTCACTGGTTCAAATCCAGTATCGCCCATTTCATTCAGTTAATTGGTTTAGTTTCTTTTAACTAAGAAGCCAAATTCTCACTAACTTCGAAAGATTATTCATCTTTTGAAGGTGCACACGGTCATTGTTGGACTCGGTCGTTCAGGCATGGGAGCCGCTCGTCTCCTGGCGCAATCCGGCACTGACGTCACCGTGATCGATTCCGGCACAGGCGAGGCGCTCGAACATCGAGCCAGACTCCTTCAACAGCAGGGTGTGAACGTGCTCCTGGGCACACCACTGCAACCCTCAAGTTTTCAACCCTGGCTGAATGATCTCCAGCGGGTTGTGATCAGTCCCGGCATCGCCTGGGACCACCCAACCATCCAGCATCTGCGCGACAAGGGTGTGGCCATTGACGGAGAAATGGCCGTTGCCTGGGATGCGCTTCGGCACATTCCCTGGATCGGCATCACGGGCACCAACGGCAAAACCACGGTGACCCATCTGCTGAACCATGTGCTCCAGCACTGCGGCCTGACGGCCCCGATGGGCGGAAACATGGGCTTCTCCGCAGCTGAGATCGCCCTCGAACTCCAGGAGAACCGAGCAAAACAGCCCGACTGGCTGGTGATGGAACTCAGCAGCTATCAGATCGAAGCCGCTGAGCGGATCCACCCCAGGATCGGCATCTGGACCACGCTGACGACGGATCACCTCGAACGGCACGGGACGCTGGAGAAGTACCGGGCGATCAAACGCGGGCTGCTGGAGCGATCTGAGCTGGCCATCCTGAACGCCGACGATCCCGACCTGCGGCAGCAGCGCAGCAGCTGGAGCAGTGGCATCTGGGTGAGCACAGAGGAATCCCGTCCAGACGGAAACCCTGTTGATCTCTGGATCGATGCTGAGGGCTGGGTCAGAGAACCTGAGCAGGTGCTGTTTCAGGCCAGCGCTCTGAAGCTGCCCGGCAGCCATAACCGTCAGAACATGCTCCTGGTCACGGCTGCGGCCCGGCGAATCGGCCTCAGCGCAGGACAGATCGAATCAGCGCTGGAGGCTTTTCCGGGCGTGCCCCATCGGCTGGAACCCCTGGGACATCTCAGAACAATCGCTGTGTTCAACGACAGCAAGGCGACCAATTACGACGCTGCAGAGGTGGGCTTACGCGCCATGCAGGGATCCACGGTGGTTCTGGCGGGAGGATCCGTGAAACGAGGCGATGCTTCAGGCTGGATGGAGCAACTGAGCCGGCAAGCCTGTGGGGTGGTGCTGTTCGGCGACGGGGCGGCGGAACTGAACCGGCTGCTCCAGTCCTCCGGCTACTCCGGTCCTCTCGTTTGCTGCAAAGACCTGGTTCAGGCCGTCACGGCCGCCGTCGACCTTGCTCAGGAACAGAACGCCTGCAACATCCTGTTATCGCCGGCCTGCGCCAGTTTTGATCAGTACAGCGATTTCGAGGCACGAGGGGATCACTTCCGCCAGCTGATCGCGACCCATCCATTGAGCGCGGGCTGAAGGAAATCCGTCGAGACGGTCGTTAGCCGGCCGGAAATGGCACAACAATGGTCGGAGTGACCTGAAAAAGCGTGGCTTTCTGGCTGATGAAAAGTGAGCCGGATGCCTATGGCATCGCCGATCTTCGTCGGGAGAAGACAACCCTCTGGGATGGCATCCGCAATTACCAGGCCCGCAATTTCATGCGCACGATGCACCCTGGTGATCAGGCCTTTTTCTATCACTCGAATTGCAAACCCCCCGGCATCATCGGCCTGATGGAGGTGATCGAAATCGGCTTGGTCGATCCAACGCAGTTCGACAGCAAAGCCAAGTACTACGACCCGAAATCCAACCCTGACAAGCCTCGCTGGGACTGCGCGAGGTTGAAATTCGTCGGGGAATTTGCAGAGCTGATGAGCCTGGATCAGTTGCGTGAGCTGTACGACGAGGAACAGCTTCCGGTGATCAAGCGCGGCAACCGGCTTTCAATCCTTCCGGTTCCCGATGCCACGGCCAGGGACCTGCTCAGCCGCCTTGGAGCACTTCATTGAAAACCTGAAAGAGCGACCGTAGGTGCTGCTTCCAGTGGAACTCAGACGCCGTGAAGGAGAGTTTCGCGGCGGAACATATTGCCGACATAGACCCGTGTGATCTCGCGGGAATCGATTCCGTTCTGGACCAGAAAACCTGCAAGAGCAGCCTGCACAAGGCGGTATTGATCCCAGTTGGGGTGGGTTTCGATGAAACGCGTCATCGCCTGCTGCAGGGGAGCAGGCAACTCACTCTGAAAACTCACCAAACCCTCACCCTGCTGAGGCATCACATCGGAACCCTGCTGCATCTCACGCTCGGAAACGATCACTAGTTCTCCACATGACGCGCGCGGCGTCAAGCATGTATCAGGCAACACTTGTCGCAGCAGTCTCCGGATGAGACAACCTCCCTCACTGCCGTCTGGCACAGAGAAAAATCTGACTACACCCGAACGGGCAGGAATGGGGACATCGTCAGGACACATCGCTCACGTCCGAGACTTTTCCACAGAGTTGAGCCTGGGCCGACCAATCGGGACCAACCCTGTGGAAAAACTGTGCACTTCGGGCCCGAGCCGGGTGGAATGAATCAATGAACGAATATTGATCAGCTGAGCTAATCACGGCTGCTGTCCCACATGGTTCTCACGGCTCCGACCAAAGCCATGGACGCCGGGATCGGCCAGCGCCCCTCAACCCCCCGTCCAACTGCGGGCGTGAGAACCACCGACAGAGACCACTGTTCCCGATCCCCCTCCAAACACGCCCACCAGGGCCCGCGTTCCAGTTCCAGCTCAATGGCTTCTTCTGCCATCAACTGATCCACAAGGGCAGCGTGATGGTTCACAAGCTCCAGCAGAAGCTCACAGAATCCAGACCACTCAGGCTCTGTTAGTTCGAAGGCCCATCCCTGCCCTCCGAGGAGAACCGTGAACTCGACTCTGTTCGGGTCCCTGGCTACGCGCCAGCCAGGGCCCTCCTGTTGAATCACGACAGCGCCTGCCTCAGCCGGGCAACAGGTCTGGCTGATCCTGCTCGTCACTCAGCTCAACGATCGCCCGTTGAACCGGCTTGACGCTGGACTCCTCCAGCAGACCATCGAAGTCATCAAAACGTCGCTGTTTGGCCCGGAAAGCAATCCGAACGGTGGTGAGATACCGATTGCTCGACTGGCGAATCAGGCTTTCACCTCGCTTGGCGAGATCTCCGGTATCTACCCCTGCCGAAATCACAGAATCAACGCATAGATCTGACCAATCTAATTCCCCGACGTCAGGCCAGCTGATCACTGTGAAACGGCACGTGCATCGGATAGGTGCGCTGCAGGGATCCCGGCACGCGCAGAACGATTTGTCGCCCCAACCCCAGCGCTGCCAGGGGCAGGCGGAGGTGCATCAACAGGTCACTGACCTGCTCAAGATGAGCAGCGTCAACACACTCGAATCGAATGCTCCCCCAACTGCGGCGAATGCGACAGTCCCGCAGTGGCTCCAGCAGCTCCTCCATATGCGGATCCTCTCGATAAAACGAGAAGATCAGCTGCTGCAGGCGATCCATCTGCACCAATCCCCTTAATCTCACGATGACTTCACCGTGCACTGACCACGGTCTTGGCCTCTGTGGGAGAAGGAAAGCTTCAGCATTCGGTTACGGGCGGCACGCTGGCCATTGATCTCGGCAGCACCACCACCGTGGTTGCTTTCACCCCGAGCGGAGAACGGCAGGCCGACCTGCTTGAGCTGCCTCCGATCAGCCGCAGACCTGGGGAAATTCCGAGCCTGATCTTCCTCACGTCGGAGTCCACCCTGATCGGAAAACAGGTGCTGGAAGCAGGCCTGATCGATCAGGACGACCCCTGCCTGTTCGCTGATTTCAAACGCCGGATCGGCAGTGTGCTGGATGACGGCACAGCAGCTCGAGCAGGGCAAATGCTGCTCGAGGGAATCTGGGCTCAGTTACCGGAGAGCATTGATGTTCAGCGGCTGGTGCTGACCGCACCGGTGGAAACCTATCGGGATTACCGACGCTGGCTCATGGAGGCCTGCGCCGCGCTGCCGGTCAACGAAGTCGCCCTGGTGGATGAGCCCACGGCAGCGGCACTGGGTGCAGGCTTCGACCCGGGCGCTCGCATCCTTGTTGTTGATCTGGGCGGAAGCACCCTCGATCTGGCCCTGGTGGCCCTCCAGGGTGGTGAGGGGCGTTCAGCACCGGTGGCGCAACTGCTGCGGCTGGGGGGACGGGAACTCGGTGACAACAGCCGCCAGCAACTCCGCCATGCCGAGGTGCTGGGCAAGGCGGGGCTGCGGCTGGGGGGACGCGATATCGATCGCTGGATTCTCGACTTCTGCTGCCCCAAAGCACCCGTCGCTGCCGCCCAGCTCAATGCGGCAGAGCGGCTGAAGTGCCGACTGAGCGACCCGGAGCTGCCGGAACAGACCGAACTGGTGGAGGAGGTTGCAGACGCTGATGCAACGCAACTTCGCCTGTCTCGACGGGGTCTGGACAACCTTCTCAAGGAGCGGGGTCTCGGCAAGGCTCTGGAGGAGCTGCTCGAAGCGACCCTGACCGGCGGCCGACGTCATGGCTGCGATCTGACGGAACTCGATGGAGTGGTGGCCGTGGGAGGAGGTGCCCAGCTGCCGTGGTTGCGGCGCTGGCTTGATGAACACACCGCACCGGCGCCCCTGGTCACACCCCCACCGGTGGAGGCTGTGGCCCTTGGGGCCCTCAGCCTGACCCCTGGAGTCTCCATCCGGGATGTGCTGCAGCGGGGGGTGTCGTTACGCACCTGGGATCAACGCACCCAGAAACATTGCTGGCATCCTCTTTTCGTGGCCGGTCAACCCTGGCCGAGCCCGGAACCGTTCGAGCTGATCATGGCTGCCAGCCGGGATGATCAGACACAGCTGGAGCTCGTGCTGGCGGAACCTCAGGAGCAGGGGCGGTTCAGCGTGATCGAAGTGGACGGACTGCCGGTTCTGCAACAGGGATCCGCCGGGGAACTGGAGCATCGCCCCTGGTCTGGAGCTCCGCTTCTGCTGCCGCTGAATCCTCCGGCCCAGGCCGGTGAAGATTGCCTCAGGCTCCGGTTGCGCATCGACGATTCATGCCTTCTGCAGGCGGAAATCACCGATCTGCGCAGCGGCGAAACCCTCCCCGTTCAACCGTTGGGCAGCATCCGCTGATCAGGCCGTCCACAGCAGGGATGACGCCTCCGGCCAACTCCATACAACGGAGGCATAGATCCACCCCTCCGTGGTCCGAAAACCCCTGCTGCTGCAGTTCTGGGTGGTTCCAACCCTCACACTGCTCGTGGCCATCGGCATCCTTGCCTCGTGGTGGCAGCAGCAGTTGCCCGCACGGATACGGCGGGCGGCAGCGGATGAGAACTGGCCTGAATGTCTTCAGGCCAGTCAGCAACTTCAAGCCCTGAGCTGGCTTGGGAAAGCTGATTCAGCCGAACAGAGCCTCTGCCGACGCCTCCAGGCCAAAGCCCTCTGGGAGGGAGGAGATCAGCAGAACGCCCTGCGACTCCAGCAACAGCTGGTGATCTCGCCTGCATCAACGGCCGATGACGCCGATCAACTGCAGGCCTGGCAGGACACCCTGAAGGAACTGGCGCTGATCCGTTATCAGCAGGGCGAGCTGACAGAAGCGCTTCAACTGCTGAGCAGTGTTGAACAATCTGATCAGACTCAGACACTCAGCGTCACCCTCAAAGAAAACTGGCATCGCAACCGGTTGGAAGCGGAACGGGCGAACGATCTTGCCGAGGACGAACGCTGGTGGGAGGCGCTGGACCGTCTCAACCGCCTGGATCATCCCTGGTGGCAACAACAGACGAAGGAGCAACGAGAGAGCGTGAATGCAGCCATCACAGCCCTCAGCTCCGGCCAGGAACACCTCCAGCACGGCAACAGCCAGTCCGATGTGATTCAGGGGGAGCCCCTGAACACGGCTGTGCAGGAGAAGCTGAAGCAGGGAATGGAGGCCTGGACGGCGTTTGAATCAGGCTGCAGAAGCCTGGGAGGGCAGGTGGTGGAGGACGGTCCGGAGAGCTTCTGCCGTGCTGATCCCGGTGCAAAGCCGTGAAAAATTTTTGGGTGCCACTGCACGACGGGTTGGCCGGGTGCAGTCAGTCCCCCTGACGGAGGCGTCGCAGGAAGACGCCTTCCTCGTCATCCACATCGCGTAGCCGCAGTTCAATGGTCTCGTTGCGGCGAGTGGGAACCACACGACCACAGAAGTCGGGCTGGATCGGCAGTTCTCGATGGCCACGATCAACCATGGCCAGCAACATCACCCGTTGAGGGCGGCCCCAGCTCTGCAAGGCTTCCAGCGCAGCACGCACGGTGCGGCCGGTGAAAATCACGTCATCCACCAGCACCACCTGACGCTTCTCAACGCTGTTGGGAAGTGTGGTGACCTGGGGCATTCGCGTACCGATACGTTCCAGATCATCCCGATGAAACGTTGGATCGATGGATCCCTGCGCGATGGGGTGTCCACTGAGCCGCTCCAACTCCTTTGCCAACACCCGCGACAACTGGACGCCACGGGTGGGGATTCCCAGGAGCATCAGGTGATGGCTGTCATCAACGGTTTCCAGCACCTGAGAAGCCAGGCGTGACAGGGTTCGGCTCAGCTCCCGATCCGAGAGGATCGCAATCCGATCGGCATCAGGACGCTCACTCATGGGGACGTGGAGGGTGTGTTGTTCCCAGAAAAGAGCAGCTTGAAGGCGGATGGAGCGTTAAGTTGAATCTGCAAAAGTCCTTAAGAACCGACGCGAGTGGGGGGTACGTGGACAACAGCAGTTCCAACGGTTCAGGACGAAAAGGGGGAATTGCACCTGTCGTACTGACCATTCTGGACGGTTGGGGCCACCGCAACGACTCAGAGCACAACGCCATCCGCCAGGGCGACACGCCGGTGATGGAAGCTCTCTGGCACGCCTACCCGCACACGCTGATCGAGGCCAGTGGGTCCCATGTGGGGCTGCCGGATCAGCAGATGGGCAACTCCGAGGTGGGGCACCTCACCATCGGTGCAGGTCGCATCATTCGTCAGGAGCTGGTGCGGATCAGCGACACCGTCCGCCAGGATCAGCTCAAGACCACCGAGGTTCTTCAGGACCTCGCCGAACGGTTGGTGAAGGGCGATGGCACCCTGCACCTGCTGGGACTCTGCTCCGATGGCGGCGTTCACAGCCATGTTGACCATCTCTGCGGACTGATCCGCTGGGCCGCAGCTGTGGGCATCCGCAAGCTGGCGGTTCATGCTGTGACCGATGGACGAGACACCCCGACGCAAAGCGCCTGGGGCTATGTCCATGCCGTTGAAACGGCGCTTGCTGAAACGGGGGTGGGCGAATTGGCAACCCTGTGTGGTCGCTACTGGGCCATGGATCGGGACAAACGTTGGGAGCGCACGGAGAAGGCCTACGACCTCTACACCGATCCGGCATTCCCTCTGGCCGACCAGAGTCCACGGGACCTGCTGGAGGCCAGCTACGCCGCAGGAATCACAGACGAATTTCTCGAACCTCTGCGACTGAGCAACGCCGTCATGCAGGACGGGGACAGCGTTCTGATGTTCAATTTCCGTCCTGACAGAGCCCGTCAGATTGTGCAGACCCTGTGTTTGCCGAACTTCGACGGCTTCGAGCGCCGTCACACGCCGGAGTTGGATGTCGTCACCTTCACCCAGGTGGAGCAGAACCTTCCGGTGGCCGTTGCCTTTCCTCCGGAACCCCTGAATGATCTGCTGGGCCAGGTTGTCGCCAGTGCCGGATTACGCCAGTACCGCACAGCAGAAACCGAGAAATACCCCCACGTGACGTATTTCATGAATGGGGGAATCGAGCAGCCTCTCCCAGGTGAGGAACGACATCTGGTTCCTTCACCCAGGGTTGCCACCTACGACCTGTCACCCGCCATGTCGGCCGATCAGCTCACTGACAGCTGCATCGAAGCCATTGAGAAAGGGGCCTACAGCCTGATCGTGATCAATTACGCCAATCCCGACATGGTGGGGCACACCGGCGTGATGGACGCCGCCAAGGAAGCCATTGCCAAGGTGGACGACTGCATCGGTCGCCTGTTGGATGCCGTTGGCCGGAGGGGTGGAACCATGCTGATCACCGCTGATCACGGCAATGCGGAGCTGATGCAGGGGCCGGACGGTGAAGCCTGGACGGCTCACACCACCAATCCAGTTCCCTGCATCCTGGTGGAAGGGGAACGACGCAAGCTGATCGGCCATGGCAACGCCATTTCCCTGCGAAGCGATGGAGGTCTCGCCGACATTGCACCAACCCTTCTGCAGCTTCTCAACCTCGACCAACCAGCGGCGATGACAGGCCGTAGCCTGATCGAGCCGGTTTCGACGATCGATACGGCTCCCATGACCGCCCGCCTGCCTCAACCGGTTTAATGCTCACTTCTGTCTTGTCCTGGGCCTGGATCGGCACCGGCGTACTGCTGATCGTGTTGGTGTTGCTTCACAGCCCCAAAGGCGGCGGCATGGGAGGCCTGGCCGCAAGCGGGAGCTCCATGTTCAGCAGCTCCAGCAGTGCAGAAGCCACACTGAATCGCATCACCTGGATCTGTCTGGCCATTTTTCTGAGCCTGGCGGTGATCTTGAGCGCGGGATGGCTGGGTTAAGCACGGCCGGAGAAGCAGGCTGTCCAAATCCTGGATAGTTCTCTTTTTATGAATGCAAGGCTGTCCATTGTCTTGATGCAGAAAGACGAAGGGGAGCTTCTGCGCGCTTGGATTAACCATCATCTTGAAATAACGACCCCGGAGCTGATTTATATTTTTGACAATGGATCTACATGTCTCAAGACACAAAAAATTCTTAAAATTGCCAAAAAAAGGGCGTCAATATTTCGCTTCAATATAACAGCCGCAAAGACTTTGAACGAAAAGGTGACATCGTCTGCAAGACAATACAATTCATACAGGTCAATGATAAAAGTGA
>CAJWZW010000056.1 GCA_913050565.1 uncultured Synechococcus sp. | reverse complement strand
AATCTGCCCGTGACAGCCCCCAGGAAGCGCAGGGTTTTCCCCTTCACTGCGGTGATCGGTCAGGAGGAGATGAAGCTGGCTCTGCTGCTGAACGTGATCGATCCCCGCATTGGCGGAGTGATGATCATGGGAGACCGTGGAACGGGTAAGTCGACCACGATCCGCGCACTGGCGGACCTTCTGCCGGACATCGAAGTTGTCGCTGGGGATCCTTACAACAGCTCCGCTTCCGACCCTGACCTGCAGAGCAGCGAAGTCCGCGAGCGAATGGTGCAGGGGGAAAGCCTCAGCACCGAGCCGCGACAGGTCCCCATGGTCGATCTGCCCCTCGGTGCCACGGAGGATCGTCTCTGCGGCACGATCGATATTGAAAAGGCCCTCAGCGAGGGGGTGCGAGCCTTCGAACCGGGGCTCCTGGCCAAAGCCAACCGCGGACTTCTCTACGTCGATGAGGTGAATCTGCTCGACGACCACCTCGTCGACGTGCTGCTCGACTCGGCGGCATCCGGTTGGAACACCGTTGAACGGGAAGGCGTGTCCGTTCGTCACCCAGCGCGTTTCGTTCTGATCGGTTCAGGCAATCCGGAGGAGGGTGAGCTGCGGCCCCAGCTGCTGGACCGATTCGGCATGAGTGTGGAGGTGCGCACGGTGCGCGACCCTGAGCTGCGCGTTCAGGTGGTGGATCAGAGAACCGCCTTCGACAGCGATCCGGATGCCTTCACCGGAGCGGTGGAGATCAATCAGAACGCGCTGCAGCAGAGGGTTGTGGAAGCTCAGCAGAGACTCGCCGAAGTGACGATCGACGAGGACCTGCGTCTGCGCATCTCCGCAGTGTGCGGCGAGCTGGACGTTGATGGCCTGCGGGGCGACATCGTGACCAACCGCGCAGCCAGGGCTCTTGCCGCCTTTGAAGGCCGGACGGAAGTCACCGAAGAGGATGTGGCCCGTGTTGCGTCCTGCTGCCTCCGCCACCGGCTGCGCAAGGATCCCCTCGAACAGGTGGACTCCGGCGACCGCGTCGTGAAGGTGTTCTGCAAGGTGTTTGAACGCAGCGAAGGCAGCGATCGCACCGACTTCGAACTGGCCCTCGCCGCCTGATCTGCGCAGACTCGGCCCATGCGAATCCTTGGGATCGATCCCGGCCTGGCTCGGGTGGGCTACGGCGTGATTGACACCGGTGGCGGCAGCCAACGCATGCTGGATTGCGGAATCATTCAGACAGATCCAGGCAGGAGTGACGGGGAACGGATGGTGGAGATCTCGGCGGATCTCCGCCAGCTGATCCGCCTCTGGCGGCCTGAGCTGGCGGCGGTGGAAAAATTTTTCTTCTACCGATCGAGCAACACCATCAACGTGGTGCAGGCCAGAGGAGTGGTGATGATGACCCTGGCACGGTTCAAGGTGCCGGTGGTGGAATTCCCGCCCATGCAGATCAAGCTGGCTGTGGCGGGCTTTGGGCACGCTGAAAAGGATGAGGTGCTGGAGGCGGTGATGCGTGAGCTGGATCTGGAGAAGCCGCCGCGGCCGGACGACGCTGCTGATGCCCTTGCGGTTGCCCTGACCGGCTGGTTCCAGCGGTGACCGACAAACAGAATCTGCGCCGGATCTTTCGCCTGAGGCGACGGGAAGCACAGGATGTTTCATCAGCCATTCAGCAGGCTGTTCTCGCATTGATCGAGAGCTGCTCTCCAGGCGTGGTGGGTTTGTATTCACCTCTCCCGGGAGAGGTGGATCTCTTCAGCCTGCGGGAGCAGATTGCCGCCCCGGTGGCACTGCCGCGCGCCGATGGTGAGGGGGTGGTTGAGTACCTGAGTTGTTCCGACACCCCACTGGTGCCGGATGGATGCGGGATACCAGCCCCGTCCCAGGGCATTCCCCTGAAGCCAGAGCAGATCAGCCTGTTACTGGTTCCTGCTCTCTCGGTCGACGCCCATGGAATCCGACTCGGCTACGGCGGTGGCTACTACGACCGGCTCAGGGCTGATCCCGACTGGGCAGACGTCCCGGCATGGGCCGTCCTGCCATCGACCTGTCTCAGCTCAACACCGCTGCCGCGTGATCAATGGGATGTGCCCTTTCACGGCTGGATCACCGAATTCGGCCCTGGCCTCGCCTCACCGGTGAGCGCATCATGAGCCGGCGTCGTTGAACAGAATCCATGCTTCGTCAGTTGGCCACATTGCTGCTGTTGAGCCCGGCCAGCCTGATGCCTGTTCAGGCTCACCAGATTGAAAGCGCGCTGACCTACCTGGATGGAACGCTGGAGCTGAGCAGCAGCTTCTCCAACGGTGAACCCACCCAGGGAGCTGTCGTGCGTCTGCTGAACGCTGACGGCAGCCCCGGCACAGAACTCGGACGAACGGATGCCTCAGGCAGATTGACCCTTGACCTGAGTGGGCTGGACGATGGAATTGTCGATCTGCAGGTGGATGGTGGCCCCGGCCATCGCGACTATCTCGAAATGGACGTCAACGATGGTGTGGTGAATCCAGATGCCGTTGTTTCGCTGCCGATGGGTTTAATGCTGATCGGTTTGCTCGTTAGCGTGCAACGTCGAAATGACGAGGACATCGATGGCCGCCAGCACCGGCAGTGAAGCTCTCGACCGGATGGTGGAAAAGCTCGGCAGCACCGCTGACCCGAAACGCCGCTACGAATATGTTCTGTGGCTGGCAAAGAAACTTGAGCCGATGCCGGCCGACCAGCAGACCGAAGCCATTCAGGTGAAAGGCTGCGTTTCGCAGGTTTTCGTTCAGGGAAGACTCGATGACGGCCTGATGCGCTGGCGAGGTGATTCCGACGCGCTGATCACCAAGGGATTGCTGGCATTGCTGATCCAGGGGCTGGACGGGTTGACCCCGGAGCAGGTGCAGTCGATGGATCCTGCTTTCATCGCAGCAACCGGACTTCAGGCCAGCCTCACGCCATCACGAGCCAATGGCTTTCTGAACATCCTTCGCACGATGCAGCAACAGGCCAGCGATCTGGCCACCTGAACAAAACCGATCAATACATAGAGTCGTCCATAAACGTTTCATCACAGAACGCAGGGAATGGGAGCACGGATCGGAGTTGGCCTGTTGGGCTTTGGCACCGTCGGCGGCGGGGTGGCTTCGATCCTGCTGAATCCCCAGGAGCGCCATCCCCTGGTTCAGGATCTGGAGTTGGTGAGGGTTGCGGTCCGGGACCTCCAGCGCCCCAGACCAGTCGAGCTGCCCGAGTCGATGTTGACCAGTGACCCCGCAGCGGTGGTGAATGATCCAGCCGTGGATGTGCTGGTCGAAGTGATCGGGGGTATCGAACCAGCTCGAACCCTGATTCTTGAAGCCATTGCAGCTGGAAAGTCCGTGGTCACCGCCAACAAGGCCGTGATCGCACGTCATGGCACAGAGATCGCAGCTGCGGCCAAAGCGGCAGGTGTCTACGTGCTGATCGAAGCGGCTGTGGGTGGCGGCATCCCGATCATTGAACCCCTGAAGCAATCCCTCGGGGCCAATCGGATTGATCGGGTGAGCGGAATCATCAACGGCACCACCAACTACATCCTCACGCGGATGGCGGATGAAGGAGCTGCCTACGAAGCCGTGCTGGCGGATGCGCAGAGGCTTGGTTATGCCGAGGCGGATCCGGCCGCCGATGTTGATGGCCTGGATGCCGCCGACAAGATCGCCATCCTTTCAACCCTGGCCTTCGGGGGGCCCATCGATCGCAGCGCGATTCCAACGACAGGCATCAGCGCTCTTCAGGGGCGCGACGTGGACTACGCACGCCAGCTTGGCTACGGAGTCAAGCTGCTGGCCGTCGCCGAACGCCTTGGGGAGCAGGGTCATGATCCACTGCCCCTGTCGCTTCGGGTTCAGCCGACCCTGGTTCCCAAGGACCATCCACTGGCGGGCGTGAACGGTGTGAACAACGCGATTTTGGTGGAGGGCGAACCGATCGGTCGGGTGATGTTCTACGGGCCGGGTGCTGGCGCAGGTCCGACGGCCTCGGCTGTTGTCGCCGACATTCTCAACATTGCTGGCATACGCCAGGCCAGCGAGTCGGCAGGAAGCGTGGATCCCCTTCTGGCTGCAGACAGCTGGCGCTCCTGCGTTCTGGATGAAAGCGGTGCCATCCGTCAGAGGCACTACGTGCGTTTCAACACAGTCGATGCCCCTGGTGTCATCGGCAAGGTGGGGGGTTGTTTCGGTGAGTGCGGCGTCTCCATTCAATCGATCGTTCAGTTCAACGCGAGCGAAGCCGGAGCGGAGATCGTTGTGATCACCCATGAAGTCACGCAGAGGCAGGTGACGGATGCTCTCAAGGCAATCACGGATCTTCAGGAGGTTTCTGGCCTGGCAGCTCACCTCGGCTGTCTCTGATCAGAGGCAGACCGGCTGTCAGAGCAATTCCAGCCTGGTCAATCGGCACTCCGGTGCGGCAGCATGTCAAGAACCATCACAGGCTGAATCGAACACGATCGATTCATGCACACAACGGTTCATGCCGAACGTCGCAATCCGATCCAGTGCCCAAGGCTGCAGCTTGTCCGAAGCAGCAGTCGGAATGGACATTCACCAGGGTGATCAGATCAATTTGCATGCCGATCAGCAGACCTATCAGGTGATTGGTGTCGACGGTGATCACAACCGCTGCTGGATTCGTCGCTGGCCGATCGATCCCAAAGGCGGCTCACCTGTCTTCGAGGTTTCTCTGCAGCAGATTGCGGACATTGGCGGTTAAATAACCCGTTGTTGGACCGATCGTCTTGAAGTCCGCCGCTGGATCTTCCCTTCTGAGCAGGCTCCTGGCTCTCACGGCAGCACTGGGTGTGATCACCGGAGCTGGATGCGGGTCGATCAACCGCACCGATCGAATCACCGTCGCGGCCGCGGGAAAGATCACATCACTGGATCCGGCTCAAGCCAGCACGGTCAGCACACTGCAACTGCTGAGCGCCCTTGGTGATCCCCTCTATGAACTGACCACCGAAGGGCGGCTTGAACCCCGTCTGGCAGCGGCGCAACCTGATGTCAGCCAAGACGGCCTGACCATCACGATTCCCCTGCGCCGGGGGGTTCGGTTTCATGACGGAACCGAGTTCAATGCTGAAGCCATGGCCTTCAGCCTCAGGCGTTTTCTGGACATCGGGAGCCTGAGCTATGTGGTCGGAGGCCGCATCAAGGCGGTGGAAGCACCGGAGCCCGATCGGATGGTGTTGCAGCTCACGAGGCCGTCCACATCCCTGGCGGGCCTGCTCACATCGGTGAACCTCACACCTGTCTCGCCAACGGCCTACTCCGGGCACCGCGAACGATTTCTGCACGATCGCTTCGTGGGCACCGGGCCGTACCGGCTGACCCACTTCAGTGACCATCAACAACGACTGGAGCCATTTGAGGACTACTGGGGGGAACCGCCTCGAAACAACGGGCTTGATCTGATCAGCCTGAGCAATTCGACATCCCTCTTCGGAGCACTGCGGAGCGGTGAGGTGGACGTTCTGCTCTCACCTTCCATTGATGAAGATCAACGCCATGCTCTTCACCAGGATGCCCAGGCCGGAAAGCTGCAGGAAGCCGTGGGGCCAGCCTCCGAGATCGGCTACATCACGCTGCTGAGCCGAGGAGAACCTCTGCAGCGGAAACAGCTGCGGCAGGCTCTGGCACTCAGTCTGAACCGGAAAGAGATCAGCCAGCGCGTGAGTTATGGATTGCGCCGACCGCTGCGCAGCCTGATCCCCCCAAGCCTGTCGAAAGGCCGGGAATCCATCTGGCCTGATCACGATCCCTCATCAGCTCGCCAGCTGCTTCAGACAGCCGGTTACTGCAACGGTCGCCCATTGGTGGTTCCGCTGACTTTTCGATCCAATGTTCCAGCCGACAAGCTGCTGGCACTGACCTGGCAGGCACAGATCAAACGCGACTTGGCCGATTGCCTCTCACTTGAACTGGACGGGGTGGAATCCACCACGATTTACCGACAGCTTGGGGAAGGAGCTTTCAAAGCGGTGATGCTCGATTGGCGTGGCAGTTACCCCGACCCGGAGGCCTATCTCACGCCCTTACTGAGCTGCGACAGAGGCGAGCAGTCGATCTGCCAGGAGGGAGAGGCAGCCATCAGTGGCAGTTTCTGGACGGCCCCCGGGCTCCAGGATGCGCTGGAGAGCAGTGACCGCCTGGAAGGTCCCAAACGATCCGACAAGCTCCGCTCGATTCAGGCCCTGGCCGCCGAAGGATCGGCCTACATCCCCGTGTGGCTGGTCGCACCGACGGCATGGAGTCAGACCAGCCTCATGCCGCTGCGATTCGACGGCAGTGGCCATCTGTTGCTGGACGAACTGATGCATGCTCCCTCACGCGGAGTGTCGAACTGATGAGTCGCACCGGAGCCCTGCTGCGCTACAGCGCGACGCGCCTTGGGCTGGCCCCACTGATGCTGTGGCTGATTGCCACGCTTGTGTTTCTGCTCCTGCGCGTGGCCCCGGGAGATCCTGTGGATGCTGTGCTGGGCAGCCGCGCTCCTGCAGTGGCGAAAGCTGCCATGCGTGCGCGGCTGGGGCTGGACAAAACGCTGCCGGATCAGTACCTCGACTATCTGCGTGGCCTGCTGCATGGAGACCTGGGGCAGGGACTGATCAATCAGGAACCGGTGAGAGACATCATCAGCCGCACCTTGCCCGCCAGCCTTGAACTCAGTGTGTTGGCCCTGGCTCTGGCCGCAGTGATCGGCCTCAGCATCGGCTTCAGCGGGATCGCTCGACCCGAAGGGAAACTGGATCTTGCCGGTCGTCTCTACGGCCTCGGCACCTACGCCCTGCCTCCGTTCTGGGTGGCGATGCTGCTGCAGCTTCTTTTTGCGGTGAGTCTCGGCTGGCTGCCGGTGGGCGGCCGTTTCCCCCCCAGCCTCATGCCTCCGGAGGGCACAGGCTTCTATTTGCTCGACAGCATCCGCAGCCTCGACATGACGGCCCTGAAGGGCACCCTTCGCCACCTGGTCCTGCCGGCGGGAACCCTGGCCCTGCTGCTGAGCGGCACCTTCACCACAGCTCTGAGGCTGAATCTGCGGCGATCACTGCGGGGGGACTACGCGGAAGCGGCCCGCAGCCGTGGACTGAGTGAACGGCAGGTCGTGCTGCGCCATGGCCTCCCCAATGCACTCCTGCCGGTGCTCACCATCGCGGGCATCACCGTTGCATCTCTGATCGGCGGAGCGCTTCTGATCGAGGTCACCTTCTCCTGGCCCGGTATTGCCCTGCGCCTTCAGGAAGCGATCAACCAGCGCGACTACCCGGTTGTTCAGGGCATTGTGGTGGTGATCGCAGCATTGGTGGTGCTGGTGAGTGTGGCCGTCGACCTCCTGGTGGCTGCTCTGGATCCGAGGGTTCGCTACTGATAACGCCGGTACAGATTTCCGGCACCTTCAACGGTGAGGCGATGCCAGCGAACGCCTTCATCGCTCCAGTGCTCGTCAACGGAAACCGAGGATTGGATCGACAGCCGCGACAGAAACACAACGATTTCGTTGGCGATGATTCGCTGCACGATGCGGGGATTCACACCGACCAGGTCTTCTCCCAGCTGGAACAGATCATCCTCACGCGTGCTGATCAAGGACTCCCCGACACGGATCGGGGAAAAGTGGCTGGCTCCTTCGATCACCACCACGCGGCTGGAGGGATGCTGACCTAGGGAAGCCAGCAGGCCGATCTGCTCATCCAATGGTGGAGTGATCAGGTCAAGGGTCCCCCCGACCAGCAACAGAGGCGTTTGGCTGGGTTTGGACGAGCCGACGGGCCAGATCACACTCCCGAGGCTGTTGAGGCCTACAACGGCAGCAGGGGAAACCCTGGCTGATCGAGACCGAAGGACGCCGCGATCAGCCAGTTCGCACTGCAACAACTTCGAGAGATTGGTGAGAGGCAAGTCCACCAGGGCCTTTCGGCAGCTCTGGGCCATTCCTCTCTGGGGCGTATGACCTGACGCAACCAGCGCAGTCAGAGCACCCATGGAATGTCCGGCAAGCACCACCCGCTCCCCCGGCAGCGGGATGCGTTGCCGAGCCTGAGCTGAAAGCACGGCCTCAAGATCGAGCTGTCGCTCGCGCAGTGCTCTGGCTCCATCGAAGGATTCACGGCCTTCCAGCAAGGCCTGAACGGCAGCGGCGTCACTGCCTGGATGCTCGAGCAGCAGAACCGGCCATCCAGAGGCGGCAAGGTGGCTGGCAAGCCACTTGAGATGATCAGGGCTGCCGCCGAGCCCCGGCATCAGAGCCACCCAGAGACGATCGGCGCGGGGTTGGGAGGGTTTCCAGAGCCGCAGTTCCAGAGGTCTGGGACGGTGAGCCACCGGCAGCTGCACCGATCGCTCGCTCACACCATCGGTCGATGGTGATGGCGGAATCATTCGAGCTGCAGCATCCGGTTGACTGAGGCCGTTCATCAGGGCCTGATGCCGTTTCAGCTGCAGACGCCAGCGGGACGCTGCCAGCACCAGAGCATCAAGATCCAGCCGCAACTGCTGGCCGGGGAGTGCCTCCAGCAGATCGAGTGTGGAGACCTGAGAACGCTTTTTGAGCAGCTGCTCGAGAGTCGTCAACACCACATCACTGCTGATGCGGTCCCCGTCCATCAGACGAATGACGTCACCGATGGCATCGAGCAAGGGTCCTGCAGACCAGCTGCGCAGGATCTGTTCTCCGAAACTGCTCTTCGTCAGCACCGGGGCCTGCAACAGCTGCATCAGGCCCATCCGGCTCTCTTCATCCAGCAGCTGCATCCAGGGGCCCAGCTCGGTTCGAACCGTGCCTGAGGAGGTGGCCCAGACCCGAAGATCGTTCACCTCAACCGGCAAAACCACCCCCTCAATGCTGACTTCAAGACGTTCAGCAGCCCTGAGGGGCCACGATGAAGCCTGGTTGAGCAGCAGACTGCTCAGCAGGCCCATCGCGATGCACTGTCCTGTTAAGCGTCCGCGCAGCAACGCCCGACCCTCTGCGGTGGTGGTCCCAGTTTCCTTCAGCTCTTCGAAATGTCACGCGGCTGAGGTTTCTTGCCTCGATCGGGGCAGGGGGGGTCATGTTCATGACCCCACTGATTTTTCATGCAATCGACTTTTCGGCCAGCCAGGTGGGCAGTGGTCTGGCGGTGTCGGCACTGATCGGAACGGTGGTTCGCCTGCTGAGCGGCGCCTTGCTCGATCGGGGAATCCGCTGTTCGTGGCCGGTCCGTGTCACGACCCTTCTGGCCATCACTGCGGATTGCATCCTGATTGGTGCGGACAGTTACGGCGGCTATCTGCTCGGCCAATTGCTGCTGGGCTGCGCCGCCGGTCTGTACTGGCCCGCCATTGAACTGGCGGTGCCCCTGAGCTGCGGAAGCGTGCCCTCCGGCCGGGGGTATGCCTTGGTCCGCAGCGCTGATGCCCTTGGGATCGGCCTGGGTGCACTCATTGGCACGGTTGCATCAACCTTCAACTCCCTGCGCGTCGTTTACGCCGTGGAAGCCCTCTGCATGGGGACGGTTCTGGTGCTGATCAGCCTCCAGCCCCTGATGGATGGCCCAACGGTCCGTGAGCTGAACGTGGCGTCCGTCATTGAGGAGAAAGGGGTTTCAGCCGCACCACGCGCCTGGTTGCTGCCTCTGCTGCCTGTGCTGGGAATCAGCATCGTCGCCACCGGAATACTGGCGCTCCAGCAGAGCGCGCTGCCACTGGATCTCGTTCGTGGTGGGGTGGCTCGGCCAGGGTTGAGCGAAAGCCACAGCAGTGCTCTGATTGCTCTTCAACTGACACTTCTGGTCAGCCTGCAGTGGCCGGTGGGCCGATGGCTGGCCGATCGCAGCGTGGCCTTTGGACTGGGGCTGAGCCTGGCTGGATTCAGCCTCGGTTGCGGCCTGATTGCCCTTTCTTCGTTGTTCGAGACCGGCACAGCCATTGTGCTGCTGGCCCTTTTGCCGATGGCTTTTGCCCAGGCAGCGTTTCTGCCAACAGCCACCGAAGCTGTGATTGAGGAGACCCCTCCTGAGCATCGAGGGCTTGCGATGGCACTCTTCTCACAATGTTTTGCCGTCAGTGCGATCGTTGCACCGCTGGCGGGCGGTGCCCTTCTGGATGCCCAGAACAACGGAGTGGTTCTGTGGCTGTTGATGGGGTCTGCCTGCCTGATGATGCTGCCTGCGCTGCGAAGTCTGCAGCCGCGTTATCGCAGCTCAACGGAGCGCAAGCCTTCGAACCCCGAACGCATCACCGATGCGATTGCCGGTCCCCGCTGACCATGCTCAGTCAGCCACGTTTTTGGTGATGTCAAAGGTGGGGACTGGTGCCCCGCCGTTGTTTGGAATCATGTAAACCGTGCGGTTGGTGTCGTTCTCCCCTTTGGTGATCCAGAGATATTGCAAGTAGCCAGGATTGTTCTTGAGGCTTTCGCCAATGATCTTGTTGGCTTTCGAGACACCTTCAGCCCTGATGATCTCGGCTTCAGCAAGCTGTGCGGCTGAATCCTTCTTGGCCTGCGCCTCCAGCACCGCCACTTTCCGGGTGAATTCCGCCTCCCTCAGCAACGCTTTTCCGTTCAGCGTTCTGACCCACACGCCGTACTGAGGGACAGCAAATGCGGATATTCCGAACACGACGGCGGCAATTCCAAGGCGTCGAAGCGCTGTCCAACGGTTTGAACCAGGCTCGGACCTGGAGGTTTGCGGAGGCATCGCAGGCTTTTTTGCCCTTGTAGCAAGGATCTCTGACCTGCAAAACCGGCTGGGCCGACAAGTTCAGCCGTTCAAACGTTGAACAGAAACTCCATCACATCGCCCTCTTCAACGACGTACTCCTTTCCTTCACTCCGAAGCCAGCCCTTTCCCCGAGCTTCAGCCAGAA
>CAJWZW010000055.1 GCA_913050565.1 uncultured Synechococcus sp. | reverse complement strand
TCAACGTGAAGGGAGGTCGCTGCGAGTCCTGTCGCGGCCAGGGTGTGAATGTGATTGAGATGAATTTCCTGCCGGATGTTTACGTCCAGTGCGATGTCTGCAAGGGGGCCCGCTTCAACCGCGAAACGCTGCAGGTCAAATACAAGGGTTTCACCATTGCCGATGTGCTCGAGATGACGGTGGAACAGGCCGCTGAGGTGTTCGATGCGATTCCTCAGGCAGCTGATCGCCTGCGGACCCTGGTCGATGTGGGCCTCGGTTATGTGAAGCTCGGCCAGCCGGCTCCAACCCTTTCCGGTGGTGAAGCCCAGCGCGTCAAGCTTGCGACGGAACTCTCTCGACGGGCCACCGGCAAAACCCTTTATCTCATTGACGAGCCCACCACCGGCCTCAGTTTTTACGACGTTCACAAGTTGATGGATGTGATGCAGCGTCTGGTCGATAAAGGGAATTCGATCATCTGCATTGAGCACAATCTTGACGTTGTTCGCTGCTCCGACTGGATCATTGATCTCGGCCCCGAGGGCGGCGATCGAGGGGGTGAAATCCTGGTGACGGGAACGCCTGAGGAGGTGGCCCAGCATCCGACCAGTCACACAGGGCATTATCTGGCGCGTGTTCTCAAGCAACATCCGGTTGAAATCCCCGCGATTGCTGCCTGATGAACCGCTTTCGTACCGGACTTGCAGCCCTGTTCGGTGGTCTCGTGTTTGCGGCTTCGGCTTCACCGGCTCAGGCTCTTGAACGTCTGGTGCTGCGGATGCCATTCCTTGAAACGAGCATCCGCATCAACTTCGGTGATGCTCGGTCAGTCGAAGACCTGATTCGTGCAAGCCCCGATCTAGCCGAACTCCAATCGGCCAGCGACGGCCAGTTGCCGGGACTGTTGCGCAAGCTGTTCCTGACCCCCTTGCCGGAACAGACCGAAGCCTTTCTCAAAGGTGCATCCGGCCAGCCACTGTTGGAGCAGGCTCTGGCCGCTGCCACATATTTTGTTGATCTCCAGGGCGTGGAGATTGACACCAGCGGTGAAATGCTGACGAATGCTCTGAGCCGGGCAATCAGCAGCGGTCAGCCCAACATTCTCGGCTTTCTGCGCGAACTTCCCGGAGAAGAAGCATCGCTGGATCTTTCGCGGGTCACTAAATCGGCCAATCGCCTCAAGGGGAATCTTGAAGAGGGCGTCGCCCTGGTCAAGGCCGTTACCCCTGCGACTGTTGATCCTTCCCTGAGGAAACCACTCTCCCGTCGCTGGAGGCGGGAAATTGTGGAACTGTCGGTTTCCCATCGTCCGGATCCGCTGAGGTTGATCAGTCTTCTTCCGGCTGATCCCAACGGCCGGTTGGTGGTTGTTTCACACGGGTTGTGGGACGAGCCTGAGTCTTTTGAGGGCTGGGGTGAGGTGCTTGCCGAGCATGGGTACACCGTGTTGCTGCCGGATCACCCTGGCAGCAACTACCGCCAGCAGAAGTTGATGCTGGCCGGAGATCGTCCACCACCGGGCCCGGAGGAACTGCGCCTTCGGCCTCTTGATGTGAGTGCTGCGATTGATGCTGTTCAGGATGCACGACTCCTGTCCGGTCGTTCTCTCAACACCGACTCCGTTGGTGTGGTGGGCCATTCCTGGGGAGCCACCACCACCCTGCAGTTAGCCGGAGCCATTCCCACGGACCGCAAGCTGAACAACCGTTGTGGTGACCTCCAGGATCCTGAGCGCAACATCAGCTGGGTTCTCCAGTGCAGCTGGCTGTCAGGAATCCAGACGGCGGGACTGGCTGATCCCCGCGTCAACGCTGTTGTGGCCGTGAGTCCGCCGTTGCGACTTCTGTTTGAGCCTTCCAGCAAAAGCGGACTCAACGCCAAGGTGCTGCTGGTCAGTGGCAGTCGCGACTGGGTTGTGCCGTCTGGTCCGGAAGCCGTCCGACCCATGCGTGAGTCCGGCGCTGTTGAGCTCGGCCACCGCCTGGTGCTGGTGGGTGGAGCCGATCACTTCAACATGAGCAGTCTGCGGGGGGAAGCTCAACCTGCCTTGGTGGGGCCGGTGATCCTTGCCTGGCTCAATGAGCAACTGCAGGTGCCTCGCTCTCCGATTTTCTCCAAGGGCGGCTGGGGTGACCAGCAGGTTCAGCTGGTGGATGTGAGTGAGCGTCTGTAACGACCACTCTCTGCACTCTGCACCTGGCCAATTCGCTGACATTGCAAATGCAGCAGGAGTTTTTAGCTCTGGCAGCCGTTTAAGCCGATTGATCCATAACCTTTTTTTCAGATTCTGAGCCTGGAATCCTTTTAGACACCGTCTGTGGCACTGGCATGTCACTGCGGAGTTTTTGGAGGACTGAATCTGGGGATTCGTCTGCTGCATCTGCATCTTCACGGTCTGTTCCGGTCCCGTGATCTTGAGCTCGGTCGTGATGCCGATACCGGTGGCCAGACGCTGTATGTGCTCGATCTGGTTCGCAGCCTGGCTCAGCGCTCCGAGGTTGAGCAGGTCGATGTGGTCACCCGGCTGATCCAGGACCGTCGGGTGGATGTGACCTACAGCCAGCCGGTGGAGACCATTGCCCCTGGCGCACGCATTCTTCGATTTCCATTCGGACCCAGGCGTTATCTCCGCAAGGAGCTTCTCTGGCCCCATCTGGAAGATCTGGCCGACCAGCTGGTGCAGCACCTCACGCAACCAGGTCAGGCGGTCGACTGGATCCATGCCCACTACGCCGACGCCGGTTTTGTGGGTGCTCTGGTCAGTCAGAGACTGGGAATCCCCCTGGTCTTCACCGGCCACTCCCTGGGACGGGAGAAGTTGCGAAGACTGATGGCCGGAGGTTGCGATCGAGAACAGATCGAGCAGGCCTATGCCATCAGCCGCAGGATCGAGGCCGAGGAACAGGCCCTGGCCCAGGCGGAACTCGTGATCACCAGCACCCGTCAGGAGGCCGATCACCAGTACTGCCGTTATGGGCAGTTCCGCAGAGACCAGGCTGAAGTCGTTCCTCCCGGTGTTGATGCAAGCCGGTTTCATCCGGTGGACTCCCCAGCTGAGCAGGCTGATCTCGATCAGTTGCTGAACCCATTTCTCAGAAATCCCAGCAAGCCGCCTCTGCTCGCGATTTCGCGTGCTGTTCGCCGCAAGAACATCCCCGCACTGGTGGAGGCGTTTGGTCGATCAACCGTGTTGCGCAACCGCCATAACCTTGTGCTGGTGCTGGGTTGTCGGGAGGACCCGCGCCAGTTGGACAAACAGCAGCGGGATGTGTTCCAGCAGGTGTTTGATCTGGTGGATCGCCACAATCTTTACGGCTCCGTGGCGTACCCCAAGCAGCATCGACGCGCTCAGGTGCCGTCGTTTTATCGATGGGCCGCCCGGAGAAAAGGGTTGTTCGTCAATCCAGCACTGACGGAACCCTTCGGTCTCACTCTTCTCGAGGCCGCTGCCTGCGGCCTGCCGATGGTGTCGACCGACGACGGTGGGCCCCGGGATATTCAGGCTCGATGCGACAACGGACTGCTGGTGGATGTCACCGATTCCGGTGCGTTGCAGGAGGCTCTGGAACGTGCCGGAAAGGATCCACAGCGCTGGCGAAACTGGAGTGTCAACGGTGTGGAAGCCGTCAGCCGCCACTTCAGCTGGGACGCGCATGTCTGCCGGTATCTCGCGCTGATGCAACCTCGCCGGCGTCGAACCGCCCAGGTTTCCTCCCGACAAACCTCTCCTCCGCAGCGTCTGCTGCTCCTCGATCTGGACAGCAACCTGGAGCTGCCGAACGGCGCTGACCTCGCCGCTCTGAGAGCTCAGCTGATGCGTGACGGGGATCGATATGCCCTGGGAATTTTCACCGGCCGTTCTCTGGCAGCGGCCCAACAGCGATATGCCGAACTGCATCTGCCCTTGCCGCAGGTTTGGATCAGCCGTGCCGGCAGTGAGATTCACCACGGTGATCAGTTGCTGATGGACGGCGACTGGCAGCGGCGCATCGATGCCGACTGGAATCGAGATGGGGTTCTTGCTGCCCTGGCGGATCTGCAGGATCAGCTCACCCTTCAGGACCCTCCACATCAGGGCCCCTGGAAGGTGAGCTTTCTGCTGCGCCAGCCAGATGAATCCCTGCTTGATCTGGTGCGTCAGCGGTTGCGTCGCGCAGGATTGCAGGCCCAGCCTCTTCTGCGCTGCCACTGGTATCTGGACGTTCTTCCCCGCCTGGCATCCCGCAGTGAAGCGATCCGGCATCTGGCCCTGCACTGGAATCTTCCACTGGACCAGGTATTGCTTGTGGCAAGCCAGCAGGGGGACGCTGAATTGCTCCGCGGCATGCCCGCTGCCGTGGTCCCTGCAGACCATGACCCCTGTCTCAGGCGGCAGCCCCAGCAACAACGCGTGTTCTTCTCAACCCGCTCAAGCCTGGGGGGTGTGCTGGATGGTCTCAGCCATTTCCGGTTTCCATCCAGCCGCTGATCATTCCGCCATCAGACAACCACGGAGAAGTCAGCCAGCCAGCACCGTGACGCAGGCGGCGGCCCTGTCGGCCTTCGCTCGCGCAGCCGTCACATCTGTGTCGCGCGCCAGGGCCACCCCCATGCGACGACCGGGGCGGGCGGTGGGTTTGCCGAACAGCAGCACCTGGGTGTCCGGTTCTTTCAGAGCCTGTTCCAAGCCGCTGTAAGTCACCGATGGCATCGATTCATCCGCCAGGATCACGCGGCTGGCTGAAGCCTGCGCTGTCGCAATGACAGGGATCGGCAAGCCGAGCACCGCTCGTACGTGAAGTTCGAATTCGCTCAGGTTCTGGCTGATCAGCGTCACCAGACCGGTGTCATGGGGCCGTGGTGACAGCTCAGAAAAGATCACCTCATCACCGCAGAGAAAGAACTCCACGCCGAAAAGTCCTGCTCCTCCAAGGTTGTCGGTCACGGTGCGGGCCATGGACTGAGCCTGGCGCAGCTGTTCCGCCGACAGAAGAGCCGGTTGCCAGCTGCACTGGTAATCGCCGTGTTCCTGTTCATGCCCGATCGGTGGGCAGAAGAGGGTTTCCCCGTTCTGCTGTCTCACGGTCAGCAATGTGATTTCCAGATCGAACCGCAGGAACTCCTCAACGATCACCCGGGGAGATGTGCCACGGGCCCCCGCCATGGCGGCCGTCCAGGCGGCGTCCAGTTCCTCGGGTCCGTTCACAACGCTCTGACCTTTTCCAGAAGAGCTCATCACTGGCTTCACCACCACTGGCCAGCCCAGATCCGGAGCCACCCTTTGCAGTTCCTGGGCACTGGCGGCGTAGGCGAACCGCGCTGTCCGAAGGGACAGCTCCTGTGCGGCCAGATCGCGGATCCGATCCCGGTTCATCGTCACGGCCGTTGCCCGGGCTGTTGGAATCACGGTGATCCCTTCCTGTTCCAGCTCAGCCAGAGCTGCCACGGCGAGAGCTTCGATTTCTGGGATCACCACGTCGGGTCGGTGGCGGCGCACCACGTCCAAGAGGGCATCGGCATCGCTCATCGGCAACACCTCGACCTTGTCGGCAACCTGCATGGCAGGAGCATCGGCGTAGCGGTCGCAGGCGATGACGTTGCAGCCGAGCCGCTGGGCGGCAATGGCCACCTCCTTGCCCAGTTCACCGCTGCCCAGCAGCATCACAGTGCGCGGAAAAGCGGACATGGCTCGCTCCGAGTGAAGGTTCGCACCATCATTCAACAATCCAATTCCAGATTTTCTGCTGGAGTTTCGGTTGTTGAATCCGGCAGTCGAATGATTGCCTCCTGAGCGGGGCTCAGTTGGATCCCGAACGACTCTGACGTCGAATTTCTCCGATCAACCACACCCCCATGAACCCGAGGGACGAGATTCCGAAGTAGATCAGAACCCAGCGAAGAACCCGGTCCGGATCTGCGGCAGCACTGGACAGCAGATCAGCGGTTGTCTCCAGAAGGCTCTCCATCAGGCGTCCAGATCGGGAATCAGGGTGAGCTGACGAACCGGCGATTCCTCACTCACGAATCCCCAGGCTTCAAAGATCGTTGGATCCGGATGGGTGATCCGTTGTTCATTGCCCCGTCGTTCGAGTTGAAACCCCTGTTCAGCCATCCGTCGCATCAGACTGGCTGATTCCTCGAACCGGGCTGCCATCGCCTCCAGGCTGGAACATTCGGAGGTCAACCCCGATTCCCGCCATGTGAAATACGTCATGGAAGTCAGCCAGTCGGTCTCAGCAGCAGCCCCAGCAGCACGCAGCCCACTGTGACCAGCCAGAAGCATGGCACCACTGTGCGTTCACTGGTGCCACCAAGTTCGAAGTGATGGTGAAGTGGCGCCATGCGAAAGATTCGACGGCCCTGTCCGTCGGCACCTTTGGTGGCCTTGAACACCCAGACCTGAACGATCACGGACAGCGATTCCGCCAGGAACACGCCACCCATCACCAGCAGAGGCCAGAGACTGTCGGACAGAAGAGCCACGGCACTGAGGGCAGCTCCCATGGCAAGGGAACCGGTGTCTCCCATGAAGGCTCGGGCCGGGTGACGGTTGTGCATCAGGAAACCGAGCCAGGCGCCTGCCATGGCCATGCAGAATCCCGCCAGTGCCGGATCACCGCTGTTCCCCCGCAACATCAGCTGCAGGGCCAGACCGCTGAACACCAGAGCTCCGCAACCACTGGCAAGACCGTCGAGGCCATCGGTGAGGTTGGTGGCGTTGCTTTCAGCCAGAAAAACGAACAACCCCAGGGGCCAGATCGCCAGCCCCAGGGGCAGAGACCAATGGAAGGGCAGGCTGACGCTTGTGGAGATCCATCCCTGCCAGGCTGCAACGCCAAGGAATGCCGCCCCTGCCCCGGCTTGCAGCAGCAATTTGCCCTTGGGCGTCAGGCCGGTGTTGGTCTTTTTGGTGAGACTGCTCCAGTCGTCAAAACCGCCGATCACCATGAAGGCAAGGGTGACAGCGGCGATCGCGAGCAGCTGGTGTGAGGCGGTTCCACTCACACTGATCCAACTGCCGAGCACCGCTCCCACCGGAACCACCAGCAGGCCACCCATCGTGGGAGTTCCGGATTTCGACCGATGACCGCTTGGTCCTTCCGCTCGGATGATCTGACCCATTTTCAGGGCTTTCAACCGAGGGATGCCGATGGCCGCAGTGAGGCTTGCCGTGATGGTGGACACCAGCAGTGGCAGGGTCAGCTGGCTGTTGGGAACCCATTTGTCCGACACCAGGCTCGAGCCCAGAACAACCAGCATCAGAGCAATGGAACTCAAGGTGCCGTTGTGCCACCAGGGGCTCGGGCTCGGAACGGTGCCGCTCACGGTTGATCTGTTGGTTGCAGGGACCTCAGTCCTCCCACTGCTCTTCGTTTTGCTCGTCGTCCTTGTTGTAGTCCTCCTTCTCACCCATCAGCGCGGAGAGTTCCTCCTCTTCGACGGTGCTCACTTCGGTGGAATCCGCATCTTCATCGGCCACGAGTCGTCCGCTGGCTTCAAGCCAGCTGAGCAGATCAGGCTCCTCTCGCAGGGGGAGAACCGGTGCCGGATCCTTGCGTCCGTAGCGCGTCAGGGAAGGATTGACGCTGTCCAGGGCATTCGTGTCGACCAGATCGCTCATGCTTATCAGGACCCGGGGCAATCCTTCACTATAAATCACGTGCTGCTGAAGGCACTTGCAGAAAGTGATCCTGATGACTTCGGTGTGGGGAGTTTCACTCGCTCTCAGCCTTGGTCTTCGTCGCTGGGGTGATCTGAGGCCCGAGCCTCTGCAGCCGAGCTGGCCTGTGGTGATGGCGGTGATGTTGTTTCCACCATTGCTGATGGGGATCTGGCTGATTCTTTCCCAGTCCGGTGTGGACCATGGGAGGGGAGAATCATTTGGATCTGATCAGGAGTCCCGTTGATGGGCCGCGCCAACAAAGTGGTTCTTGCCTATTCCGGTGGGGTGGATACCAGCGTTTGCATCCCCTACCTGAAACAGGAGTGGGGCGTTCAGGAGGTGATCACTTTTGCGGCTGATCTCGGGCAGGGAGATGAGCTGGAACCAATCCGCCAGAAGGCATTGGATGCAGGAGCGAGTCAGTCGCTGGTGGGCGATCTGATCCACCCGTTCATCGAGGAGTTCGCCTTTCCGGCGATTCGCGCCAATGCCCTCTACGAGGGGCGTTACCCCTTGTCCACGGCGCTTGCTCGTCCGCTGATTGCCCGCCGACTGGTGGAAGTGGCCCGGGAGGTGGGTGCTGATGCCGTGGCTCATGGCTGCACCGGAAAGGGCAATGATCAGGTGCGTTTTGATGTGGCCATCGCCTCCCTGGCTCCGGATCTGAAGGTGCTGACACCTGCCCGGGAATGGGGAATGAGCCGGGAGGAGACGATTGCCTACGGCGAGCGCTGTGGAATTCCTGCGCCAGTCAGCAAGAAGTCGCCCTATTCGATTGATCTCAATCTTCTTGGCAGAAGCATTGAAGCCGGGCCTCTTGAGGATCCGATGGTTCCTCCTCCCGAAGAGGTTTTCGCAATGACCGCAGCGGTGGCGGACACCCCCGATGCTGCTGAGGAGATTGAAATTCGTTTTGAGGCGGGCAATCCTGTCGCCATCAATGGTGCGTTGCTTGATCCGGTGGCCATGATCCGCGAGGCCAACCGGCTCGCGGGAACTCACGGCATCGGGCGGCTGGACATGATCGAGAACAGGGTTGTCGGAATCAAGTCACGGGAGATTTACGAAACTCCTGGACTGCTGTTGCTGATTCAGGCTCATCAGGAGCTTGAAAGTCTCACGCTGGCGGCAGATGTGCTGCGCAGCAAACGTCAGCTGGAGATGCAGTGGGCCGATCTCGTCTATCAGGGCCTCTGGTTCGGTCCCCTCAAGGATGCGCTGGATGGGTTCATGGACCGAACCCAGCAACACGTGAACGGCTTGGTGCGTCTGCGTCTCCACAAGGGGGCGGCCACGGTGATCGGTCGTGCTTCCGATGACAACAGCCTGTATGTACCTGCCATGGCGTCCTACGGCAGTGACGATCAGTTCGATCACCGCGCTGCAGAGGGCTTCATATACGTGTGGGGTCTGCCCACCCGACTCTGGGCAGCATCACAGCGTCGCTCAGGCTGAACGCCTGCGCAGCAGTCGAGGCCATCTCAACCGACCCAGCTGGATCACCTTGCCACTCCGGGACTCGGCTGATGTCTCGTTTCCGGGTGGCAGAGCTGGCGGGCGGGAACCATCCGCGTTTCTCCCCTGTTCCAGCAGCCGATAGCGTTCCAGCAGCGGTTCAAGCCGCTGCTGGAACTTGCGTTCGAACAGATCCGGCAAATCCTCCAGCAGACTTTCGTAGGCGCTGATCTGGCCTTCAAGAACCTCGATTCTGCGCAGCAGTTGATCCCGGTCTTCGGATCCGGACGCCTTCACTGACCACCACTGTTCCTTCGGTGTCGGTTGCGAGTGATCCAGATGGTCCATGGGCAGACGCTATCGCCTGTCCATGGACTGAACAAGCGCGTCAGGAGGCTGGTTCTTCCTGGCGAGCTGGTTCACTGCCTGGCACAACCCGGGGGGCGGGCAGAGGACCTTCCTGTTTCACCGTCAGGTAACGGATCACGTCTTCGCTGAGACGCATGGCCTTCTCCAGAACAGCAACTTGCTGGCCGTCGCCGTTGTGGCTCAGCTGAACGTAGATGCCTTCCCTGTGCTTGTTGATCGGATAAGCCAGACGACGCTTGCCACGCATCTGGTTGTCGAGCACCTCGGCGCCTGTCTCCACAAGCATGTCGCGGTACTTGAGCAGATGGCTCTCAACTTCCTCCTCCGGGATATCCGGACGGAGGATGTACATGGTCTCGTAGTAGGGATCGTGTGTCATTGGTGCCGACAGGGTCTTCAGGCTCACCATGGTGAGCGCCGGATTGGTCACCTTATCCCCCGGCAGTTTCCTTCCAATCAATAGAGCTGCATCCGAGCCGCCTGACTGATGCCCGGAAGATCCGGTTCCTGGCCGCGCACGCATTCCACCAAGGCGAACACAAGAATTGCCAGAACAGCAATGACAACAGCGCTGGAAAGGCTGCCAAGCAGGAGGCCGCCAGCGGCCAGCGGCTTCAACAGCAACTCAAAACCGATGTTCAGAACGATCAGTCCGAGGTCGATGAGAAGGGCCTGCAGGGCGTTGAAACGAACGAAGTAGGGAACGTTTGGGTTGCGAACCACGCCCAGAAACAGCACGA
The DNA here is from genome assembly GCA_913050565.1 of uncultured Synechococcus sp. Classification (GTDB taxonomy): domain Bacteria; phylum Cyanobacteriota; class Cyanobacteriia; order PCC-6307; family Cyanobiaceae; genus Parasynechococcus. The sequence continues at coordinate 1,042 of CAJWZW010000055.1, read as the reverse complement.
AAAACAGCAGCAGTCCGCCGAGGCCGAAGGGAATGCTGCCTTCGATCAGAGCCAGGGGCAGAACAGGAAGGGTGAACCACTGCATCCACGGGTACTGCTGAAACAGCAGGCCTGCGAAATTGATGGCGTCACTCCACGGCAGCAGATAAAACAGCGGCCCCACGAGCCTTTGCCAGAGGGGGGGTTGCATCGTCAACCGGGCGACTCCAGCGACGCTAGAGGCCCAGGGCTGCTTCAGCTGCCAGTCGCATCGACGGCACCGGCACATCCTGTTGCCCGCTCCAAAGGCGCAGGGCTGCTGCGCCCTGTTGCACCAGCATCTCCAGTCCGTCGAAGCAGCGGTGGCCTCGATCGGAGGCCTGGGTCAGCCAGGCGGTTGGTCTTGGCGTGTAGATCAGGTCGTAAAGGATGGCCGGGGGTTGGAGTGCTTCCCACAGCTCCTGTCCCAGGGGCATGTCTGAAGGGTCGCCATGCTGAGCCATGCCCACAGGCGTGGTGTTCACCACGAGGTCGACGCTTTCAATCAGCTTCCTGAGGCCGGCGTCCTGGTCGACGACCGCATGCACAGGCGCATCGTCCGTCTGCAGATCGGTAACAAACCGGTTCAGAGCTTCTGCGCGGCGTCCGACCACGTGCAGGCTCTGCAGCTGAAGGGTCTGCAGCCCCGCCACCACCGCCCGAGCGGAGCCGCCACAACCGATCACCACAGCCCGCTTGTTCTGCCAAAGGGTTGGCTCCCCGAGTGGTGCAAGAAATCCCTCCACATCCGTGTTGGTTCCGTGCCAACCACCTTCCGCGAGCGGCAGCAACGTGTTCACCGCGCCGAGCCGCTCCGCGAGTGGACTCAGTTCTGTGCAGAGGCCGGCGACGGTTTGCTTGTGGGGGATGGTCACATTCAGCCCGCGGCAGTTCACTGCATGCATCCCTGCGAGCACGACCCTGAGCTGCGTGTCCTCACAGGGGAGAGCCAGATAGCGCCAGTTCAGTCCCATGGCATCCAGGGCTGCGTTCTGCATCACCGGGGAGAGGGAGTGCTTCACCG
>CAJWZW010000054.1 GCA_913050565.1 uncultured Synechococcus sp. | reverse complement strand
AGCGCAAGGGTCACTACCTCAACGTGACCGCCAACACTCCCGAGGAGATGTACGAGCGCGCTGAGTTCGCCAAGGAACTCGGAATGCCGATCATCATGCACGACTTCATCACCGGTGGCTTCACAGCCAACACCGGCCTGTCGAAGTGGTGCCGCAAGAACGGCATGCTGCTTCACATCCACCGCGCCATGCACGCGGTGATCGACCGTCACCCCAAGCACGGCATTCACTTCCGCGTTCTCGCCAAGTGTCTGCGTCTCTCCGGTGGTGACCAGCTCCACACCGGAACCGTGGTCGGCAAGCTGGAAGGTGATCGTCAGACCACCCTCGGCTACATCGATCAGCTGCGCGAATCCTTCGTTCCTGAAGATCGCAGCCGCGGCAACTTCTTTGATCAGGACTGGGGCTCCATGCCCGGTGTCTTCGCCGTTGCCTCCGGCGGTATCCACGTCTGGCACATGCCTGCACTGGTCGCCATCTTCGGCGACGACTCCGTGCTGCAGTTCGGTGGTGGTACCCACGGTCACCCCTGGGGCTCCGCTGCAGGTGCTGCCGCCAACCGTGTGGCCCTCGAGGCCTGCGTCAAGGCGCGCAATGCCGGTCGCGAGATCGAGAAGGAAAGCCGGGACATCCTCATGGAAGCCGGCAAGCACAGCCCTGAGCTGGCGATCGCTCTCGAGACCTGGAAAGAGATCAAGTTCGAGTTCGACACCGTCGACAAGCTCGACGTTCAGAACTGATCGATCCATCGGCCGGTTGAAGCAACCGGCCACAACCGTTCTTACAAACCAGGACCCCCATGCCTTTCCAGAGCACCGTGGGTGACTATCAAACAGTCGCCACCCTGGAGACCTTCGGCTTTCTTCCGCCGATGACCCAGGACGAGATCTACGACCAGATCGCGTACATCATTGCCCAGGGTTGGAGCCCGCTCGTCGAGCACGTCCATCCCAGCAACTCCATGGCCACCTACTGGTCGTATTGGAAGCTGCCTTTCTTCGGTGAGAAGGATCTCAACGTCGTGGTGAGTGAACTCGAGGCTTGCCATCGCGCTTACCCCGATCATCACGTCCGCATCGTTGGTTACGACGCCTACACCCAAAGTCAGGGTGCCTGCTTCGTGGTCTTCGAAGGCCGCTGATCTGCGGATCACTTGTGTTCAGAGCCCTGATCTGATCAGGGCTCAAGTTTTTTCGAGGGGACTGGTGTCCCTTCAACTCACGTCGACATCCTCGGGCGGACATGGCAAGACTCTCCAGTCGCGAACTCGCACTTGAACGCCGCAAGGCGCTGACCACATCGGGCAAGAAGGCTCCTGCCGCCGCCAGTGCCGGTGCCAACCGCGTGCGCACCGCCTCGGATGCCAGAGCGACCCGCACCAACGCCAATGCCGATGTGCAGGTTGCTGCAGTGCCAGCCGCGCCGGTCGCTGTTTCTTCGCGACGCACCGCTGGCCTGACCGCATCCGCCGCGCCCGTCCGCTCCCAGGTCAAGCAGAAACAGCACCCCAGCCGGGCGCTTGTTCTGGCCCGCCGCGAGGCCTTGTCCAGACGGGGTAAAACCGCCGATACAAGCAAGGATCGCAACCGCTCCGAAGTTGCCAAGCAATCCAGTAACGCCGCCGCTCCTGTTGCTGAGCAATCCAAGGACTGCGGCTGCGGTGGAAAGCACTCCGTTTCGGACACCCAGTCTTCATCGCGTCCTTCCCCAACACTTCAGCTGAGTGGTCGAAGTGAGCGTCGCTCGGCGACTCCCAAGCGTCGTGCCATCGAGAACCCCAGCCGTGCGCTTGTTCTGGCCCGTCGTGACGCCATGGCTAAGCATGGAAAAACCGCTGGCAAGCAGCCCACCAGTGCCGCTGCGGTAGCCCGCCAGGCGAATCCTGATCTCACCAGCCGGGAACTCGCTCAGCAGGTGCGGGAACTGCGCGCCAAGGCCGGCGCCCGCAACAAGCAGAGCGCCGGTGTGACCCGCCCCAGCGGTCCGAACCGCCATGGCGCAAAGCAGGCCGCCGCTGCGGATGCCCACTGGAAAGTTGGTGAAAGCACCACAACTTCAGGCCAGACCGTGACCGGTACGCAGGCCAATCGTTCGGTGAAGACCACCGGAAACGAGGCGAGCACCTGCCGCTCCATCACCGGTACGGAATACCTGGGTGCCGAGGTCTTCCAGACCTTCTGTCAAACGGCTCCTCAGCCAACAACACCCGCCAAGGTGCGTGTAACGGCCACCAGCCACGGCAATCGCGTCACCGGCAACGAAGTCGGTCGCTCTGAAAAGGTCACCGGCGATGAGCCCGGCACCTGCAAGACCGTCACCGGTACGGAATACATCTCCGCCAATCAGTCGGCTGCCTATTGCGGCGGTGGAATCACCTCTCCCCGCAAGGTCGGTCACAGCCTCACGCAACAGGGCCGCCCTGTCAGCGGTGTGATGGTGGGTCGCTCCTCCAGCGTCACCGGTGATGAGGCGGGTGCCCATCGCAATCTCACCGGCGACCAGTATCTGGGGTCAGACCCCATGCCCGAGGGACGTCCCGCGGCGAAGGTTGGTTTGTCCGCCACGCTTTCAGGCACAGGCGTCACCGGCACGTTGGTGGGTCGCTCTTCAGCCGTCACCGGTGATGAATTCGGCTCCTGCCACCGGGTGACCGGCGATCAGTACGTCAGTGCTGAACAGGTCAACGCCTTCTGCGGTGCGAAGACCGAACCCGAAGCCGCCAAAGTCGGCTTCAGCGTCACCAACCGCAATCAGGTGGTGAGTGGTACCCGCACCGGCCGTTCCGAACGGGTCACCGGTGATGAACCCGGCAGCTGCCAGGCCGTGACGGGCACCCCCTACGCAGGTCTCGAGCAGGCTGGCCAACACTGCGGCACCCCTGCAGTGCAGGCGATCCGCGAGCGCACCCCCGTGCGCGTCGGCACTCCCTCCGCTGCCATGACCGGCATCCAACCCGGTGTTGGTGGTGTGATGACCGGCGACAAGCGTGGCGCCTGCGAAGCGGTTACCGGCACTCCCTATGTGGGAGCTGATCAGCTGGCCGCTGCCTGTGGTGCTGATGCTCCCGCCGGCACCGACACCCATGGTCAATCCCCTGAGGGTGCCGCCTGGACCAGATTCAGTGTGGTGTCCCCTGCCCGTGCTGCCCAGCAACAGCGTGAGGCCAACTCCGGTGTGACCGGCACCTCCTATGAGCAGGGGAATCGCATCACCGGCCCTTTTGACATGGCTGGCGGCAAGGTGACCGGTACCGAGCAGTTCCGCTTCGACAACCGCGAATTCCAAAACCGTCAGCAACGTCAGTTCCAGCCCACCGTGGCCGTGGTGAGCGAGCCGGCCGAGAAGCCTGCATCCCGGGTCACGGGGGAGGGTTCCTCCACCAAGGTGACCGGTGATGACTGGGATCGTGGCGAGCACGTCACCGGTACGGAAGGAGCCTCAGCTCGTCGTCGCAACCCAAGCCGTCCTGGGCCGATGAGTGCGATGACCCCCTTCGAGCGCAAGCGCAACGAAGAGTCCGAGTGGCCTGTGAGCCGTGTCACCGGTTCCAGCGGCAACACCGAAAAAGGTTCCCTGATCACCGTCTCAGGCGGCGCACGGGGCTGATCGTCTGATGGTGCGCACCGCCATGTCGACCCGTCGCGGGGGTGTTTCGGCACCCACCGCGCCTACCCGTCGTCAGCTGCAGCAAGAGCGCACGTCCTCCGCTCAGGCTGGTCCTGTCGCTGAGGTTGCTCCAGTGAAGGTGAGCCCCCGGGGAGCAGCGCTCGAGCGAAGACGTGCCCTCACCACCTCCGGCAAGGCGGCCCAGCTCTCCCCTGGCTCTGTGTCCGGTGGTCGCATCCGCACCAGCGCCGATCGACGGCGTCCGGAACCATCCCGCTCGCAGCCCGGTTGGGTCCGCCGGGATCAACCCTCGAGCCAGAAAGCCACCTTCAATCTCAGTCGCTCATCCCTGCCGATCACCCATCGGCAGCATCCGCTGACCGATGCAGCAGCCAATGCTTCTCTGCGGGACTACGAACAGCAGGTCAAAGGTCGCTTCGATCGCATCGTTCCATTGCTGAAGCAGGTTTCAGCTCTTCAGCATGAGCCCGACTTCATTGAACAGGCCCAGCGGCTGACCCGCGCTGAACTCGGCTTCGATCTGCCTGATCACATCCTTCAGAAATCCTGGGTCCGCCCTCTCGACATGAGGGCGCTGTTCGCCTGGTGCGTGTTTGAAAGCCACAGGTTGTTCAGCGATCGCTTCTTTCAGGACGATCCCCTGGGTGGTTCCTCCAGCAGTTCTGCTGCTCTGGAGTTCGAGGCGTTCCTGCTCGATTGCGGAATCCATCTCCTGGATGTGAGCCCGTGCGCCGATGGACGTCTCGCTCACACCGTTGCCTACGCCCTGCGTATTCCGTTCAGCGCCGTGCGTCGACGCTCCCACGCCGGGGCGATGTTCGATGTGGAAAACACCGTCAATCGCTGGGTGAAGACGGAGCATCGCCGTCACCGCGAGGGCATGCCCAATCCCGCCTCTGAACCAACGCGATACCTGAAGGTGGTGACCTACCACTTCAGCTCCCTCGATCCTGAGCATCAGGGATGTGCCGCCCATGGAAGCAACGACGAGCTTGCCGCCTCCGCCGGCCATCAGCGCCTGCTTGATTTTCGCGAAGCCGTGGAGAACAGCTTCTGCTGCGGTGCATCAGTCGATCTGTTGCTGATCGGGCTCGACACCGATACCGATGCCATTCGTGTGCATCCCCCATCCCGTGACAGCGAGATGGTTCTGGATCGTTGGTTGTGTGCCAAGGAGCTCCATGCGGCGACCGCCTCGATGACCGCGGACCAGGCGATGGCACAGATCGCTGAAGCGGTCGAGTCCTCGGCTCCGGCAGCCATGGATCCCGGCATGGTGACGTTCATCACCCGTCTGCTGGCCAACAACTGTTCTCAGATCGACTACGTGCAGGAGCTGCATGGCGCTCCCTATCCCGATGCCGGCCATGCCGAGCGTTTCATCGGAGTGGGCATCGGTTTCAAGGAGGTGCACCTGCGCAACCTCACCTACTTCGCCCATCTCGACACGGTTGAAGAGGGCGCTCCCGACCTTGATGTGGGGGTGAAGATTTTCAAGGGTCTCAATGTGGCGCGGGATCTGCCGATTCCGGTTGTGGTGCGTTTCGACTACTCCGGACGTGTCCCCGGTGCCCGTGACCGGGCGATTGCCGACTGCCAGCGGGTCAATCAGGCCATCGCCACCCGTTACGCCGATCTGGTGAACGACGGCTTGCTGCACACTTGCCTCACCATCCGCGACCGCAACCAGACGGCTCCGGCAGAGGTCGTCGGTTCCACCCTCGCTCCCCCGATTCAGGAGGCCCACTGATCATGCTCATCGTCAAGGTCATCAAGCCGCTCGTCTCCACGAATCGGATCCCCGATTTCGAGCACAAGCACCTCCAGGTGGTTCAGGACGGCAGCACCAAGAAGGTTGCCGTCGATGCCGTCGGCGCCAAACCGGGTGACTGGGTGATCTGCGTGAGCAGCTCCGCCGCCCGCGAGGCCGCCGGCAGCAAGTCGTATCCCAGCGACCTCACCATCGTGGGAATCATTGATCACTGGGAACCCGATCCACCCAAAACCGCTGCTCCGGCCCCATCTGCATCGCCCAGCACCCCAGGGGGAGGTGCAAAGAGCTGATGGAGATCATGCAGGTGAAGGGAACGCTGGTCTGCTCCTACCGGGTTGCCGGTCTGGATCACATGCACCTGCGCATCCTTCAGAACAACAAGGGCAAGAAGCTCGTTGCCGTTGACCCTGTTGGCGCCCGAGAGGGCAACTGGGTGTTCACGGCCAGCGGCTCTGCGGCCCGGTTTGCCTGCCCCGACAGCAGCGTGATCACCGATCTGACCATCGGGGGGATCATCGATTTCTGGAATCCGGACGGATAGGGAGTCTCCCCACCTTCCGCCGTTTCCGTTCCGTTTCCACCTTCTTTCACACCATGGCCACTCCTTCTCCCACTCCCCGCCGCCGCACAACCCGCAGCAGCAGCAGCAGCGCGGCCGCCAACAAGACAGTGGATGTGAAGCCAGTGGCCACCTCCGCTCCCAAGGGCTCCACCACCCGTCGCGGTTCCTCGGCTGCGGGAGGTGGCTCCACCGGTGCAGCGAAGGTGCTGCCAACGCCTGCGGCCCCGGCACCCTCGGTTCAGGGAATCGCACTCGGCATGATCGAAACCCGTGGCATGGTTCCGGCCATCGAGGCCGCCGATGCCATGACGAAGGCTGCGGAGGTCACGCTGATCTGCCGTGAATATGTCGGCGGTGGATACGTCACCGTGATGGTCCGTGGAGAGACAGGTGCCGTGAACGCCGCTGTTCGGGCTGGCGCTGACGCCTGTGAGCGCGTCGGAGACGGCCTCGTTGCGGCCCACATCATCGCCCGCCCTCATCAGGAGGTGGAACCGGCCCTGGCTGGCAGTGGTGCCCTCCGTCGCCTTTGATCCGCTACCACGACGGCAGCACTACAGCGGTTCACAAAGAGCCTCTCAGGCCAGTTCCGGCCTTTAGATTCGCTCGCTAATCAACGACCGGCCCGATTCCCTTCCCGCTCGCCGTTTTGACACCGGAGCTTTCGCTTCCCATCCAGACCGCCTGGCTGATTCCCCTCTACGGGTTTGCCGGCATGCTGGTGTCCCTGCCCTGGGCCTGCGGAGCTTTCCGCCGCGATGCCCATCGGCCCGCCGCTTACCTCAACATCCTGTTGACCCTTGTGGCCTTCGGCCACGGCAGCCTGATCCTTCAACAGGTGATCGAGGCCGGGCCGGCGGATCTGTCATTCCCATGGCTGACCGTGGCCGACCTGGAGCTGAACATCAGCTTCAGCCTGTCTCTCACCAACCTGGTGGCCCTCGAGCTGATCACGGGTCTCAGCCTTCTGTCTCAGGTGTATTCCCTCGGATACATGGACAAGGAGTGGGCCCTGGCCCGTTTCTTTGCGCTGCTTGGTTTCTTTGAAGGCGCCATGAGCGGTGTGGTGCTCAGCGACTCTCTCTTCCAGAGCTACTTCCTGCTGGAGATGCTCACCTTGTCGACCTATCTGCTGGTGGGCTTCTGGTATGCCCAGCCGCTGGTGGTGACCGCGGCGCGGGATGCCTTCCTCACCAAGAGGGTTGGGGATGTGCTCCTGCTGATGGGTGTGGTGGCTCTCTGCGCCTACTCGGGGGTGATGGGGTTCAACGATCTGTACGCCTGGGCTGCCGAGGACAGCCTCTCACCGCTGGCGGCGACTTTGCTCAGCCTGGGCCTGATTGCCGGACCCACGGGCAAGTGCGCCCAGTTCCCGATGCACCTCTGGCTTGATGAAGCGATGGAGGGGCCCAATCCTGCTTCGATCCTCCGTAACTCGGTTGTGGTGACCTGCGGAGCGATCGTGCTGCTCAAGGTGATGCCGATCCTTCAGCTCTCCCCCATCGCGATCGCTGTGATGCTGGTGATCGGTTGCATCAGTGCAATCGGCGGGTCGCTGGTGGCCCTGGCCCAGGTTGATATCAAACGCACCCTCTCGTATTCCACAACGGCGCATCTGGGCCTGGTGTTCATTGCCATTGCTCTGCAGATCCCAGTGCTGGCCTTGCTGCTGCTGTTCACCCACGCCCTTTCCAAGGCCTTGCTCTCGATGAGCATCGGTGGAGTGATCGCCTCCACCAACTGCCAGGACATCACCGAGCTTGGCGGCCTTGGCAGCCGGATGCCGGCCACGACAACCGCCTTCCTGGTCGGAGGGGCCGGACTGGTGGGATTCCTGCCCCTGGGTGGATTCCTGGCGATGGCGCAGTCGATCGAGCTTCTCAGTGTTCGCTCGGTTCCCTACATGGCTGTTTTTCTGCTCACCAATGCGCTCACAGCCCTCGGACTGGTGAGAGTCTTCCGCCACGTGTTCATGGGCAGCTCCCTGATCAAGTCGCGGCGAGCGGCCGAGGTGAACTGGCAGATGGCTCTGCCGATGGTGGCCCTCACCGTGATCGTGTTGATCACTCCACTGATGTTGTTGCGCCTCGAGTCGTTGGAGGGTCTTCTGGCCTTCCCTCTCTGGGTTTCCGGCCTCGTTGTCGCCAGTGGACTGCTCGGTCTGGTGGCCGGTGCGCTGCTGCCGCTCAGCAAGGCCTGGTCGCGATCGCTCAACCCGGTGCTGCGCTGGTGGCAGGACCTTCTTGCCTACGACTTCTACACGGAGCGCTTTTACCGGCTCACCATCGTCAACGTCGTTGCTGCGTTCTCCCGCCTTGCCTACTGGTTTGATCGCACGGTGGTGGATGGATTGCTCAACGGAGTCGCCCGCTTCTCCCTTTCCAGTGCGGACTCCCTCAAACTCAGCGTCAGCGGTCAGAGCCAGTCGTACGTGCTCACGGTGCTGGTGGCCATTGTTCTTTTTCTCACCTCGGTGAGCTGGTTCCTCACCTGATTCATCCGAGATGCTGCTCTCCCTTCTTCTGCTGATTCCGCTGCTGGGTGCCCTTGGGTTGGTGCTCTGGCCCGGCGCTCCCTCCAGTGAACGCCTGCGCGTGATCTCGATTGTGGTGCTTGCGGTTCAGACCGTCGCCAGCTTCGCGCTTCTGCTGCCCTTCGATGCAGCCGACTCAGCGTTGCAGCTGGTGGAACAGGCCCGTTGGGTGCATGTCATCGGGCTGGACTATGCCCTCGCGGTGGATGGTCTGTCGCTGCCGCTGGTGCTGATGAACGGTGTGCTCTGTCTGGTGGCCGCCGTCGCCTCGCGCAAGATCGAGAACCGCCCGAGGATCTATTTCGCTCTGCTGCTGGTGATCAGCGGCGCTGTGAACGGTGCGTTTCTGGCGCAGAACCTGCTTCTTTTCTTCCTGTTCTATGAGCTTGAGCTCATTCCGCTCTGGTTGCTGATTGCGATCTGGGGTGGAGCCAACCGTGCCTATGCCGCAACGAAATTTCTGATCGTCACAGCTGTTTCAGGCGTGTTGATCCTTGCCGCTTTCCTGGGACTGGCGTTCGTGACCGGAAGCATTGATTTCAGCCTGAGGCCTGTTCTGGCCGGCGAGATGGGCATGACCGCCCAGCTGGTGCTGATGGGCGCGCTGTTGATCGGCTTCGGGATCAAGATTCCGTTGTTTCCGTTTCACACCTGGCTGCCGGATGCCCACACCGAGGCATCAACGCCGGTTTCGGTGTTGTTGGCTGGTGTTCTCCTGAAGCTCGGAACCTACGGACTTCTGCGGTTCTGCATGGGTCTGTTCCCCGATGCGTGGCAGCTGGCTTCCCCATGGCTGGCGTTCTGGGCTGCGATTTCGGTGCTCTACGGCTCTTTGGCAGCCATCGCCCAGACGGACATGAAGCGGATGGTTGCCTACAGCTCGGTTGGTCACATGGGCTATGTGCTGTTGGCGGCGGCAGCTGCAACGCCGCTGGGTTTGATGGGAGCCCTGTTTCAGATGGTGAGCCACGCGCTGATCTCGGGAGTTCTTTTCCTGATGGTGGGCGTGGTGTACGTCCGCACCGGCACCCGCGATCTCAACGTTCTGCGTGGTCTGCTGAATCCTCAGAGGGGACTGCCGCTCACGGGGACACTGATGATCGTCGGGGTGATGGCCAGTGCCGGCCTACCTGGCATGGCCGGCTTCATCTCTGAATTTCTGATCTTCCGCGGCACTCTTCAGCCGTTCCCGCTTGCCACCCTGCTTTCGATGGTGGGTTCCGGTCTGACGGCGGTTTATTTCCTTCTGCTGGTGAACCGCGCCTTCTTCGGCAGGCTCGCCATTGCCACCGGAGCCGTGGTCAATCCCCGTATCCTCGACCGGGTTGCCCTGCGTGAGCAGGTGCCTGCCATCGCTCTGAGCCTCGGTGTTCTGGTTCTCGGCCTTGCACCTGGGTTGCTCTCCAATCTCAGCGAAGCGGCAACCACCGGCCTCAGTCTGATCAACGGAGATCTGTCATGACCCCCACTTCGGTGTCCCCCGTGCGTCCCCCGGTGCTGCCTGATCAGGACGAGCTGATCCGCCGGCTGCTCAGCGATACGCCGCTGCTGGCGGAAACACCGGATCACCTGGTTCAGGTCGTGAACGTGCTGGAGAGCTACGGCCTGGTGCTGGATGCCTACAGCAAGAATCTGGTGGATCAGGGGGAGAAGCAGATGCTCAACCCCTTCCCCGTGCTTCGTTTTTTCCATGAGGGCTTCAACCCGAAGCGGTTGTGGACCCATCTGATGGGTGATCGGATCAACTTTGAGTACGCCGAGTACTGCCAGAAGGCGATGTTCTGGCACGGCACCGGTGGACTCGACGCCTATCTCGACAGTCCTGAATTCGCAGCCGCATGCCAGCAGATCATCCAACGAAAGTCGGCACGTGATCCTCTGCTGGCCCTCAACAATCGCCTTTATCCCGATTTCGCCCCGGAAGCCATCCGTTCACTCACCACGATCTATTGCCTCGGCTTGTTCTGGAGGGTGATGAGCGACATTTTTGTTGATCTGGCTCGTCGCTACGGAATCAAAGAGGTCACCTGCATCAAGGATGTGGTTCATCACATCCGTGATGGGTTGGTGACGGCTGCCGGCAGCCCGATTGAGTACAAGGTCAACATCGGTGGGGAGGACATCTGGGTTCTTCCGCCTGAAGCGGGTCTCACTTTTCTGATGGATGTGGCTGTGCCTTATGTGGAAGCCGTTTTCTTCCGTGGCATGCCCTTTCTGGGCACGGTGTCGTACAACGCCCAGGCCCGTCAGATTTCACCGGATATCAGTGATTTCAAGTACGGAGCCCTGTACGCCGACCCGATCCCCAGCATGGGTGCGGGAATACCTCCCAGCCTCTGCATGCAGGACATGTACCGGCATCTCCCTGAAGAACTGAGCCGTTGGTACGACGAAAACGGTCGAGGCCAGACCGATGTGCATGTTCAGATCTGCATCAGTTTTCAGAAGTCGATGTTCTGCGTCACCAATGCGGCGATTGCTGGAACGATGCCCCATCCACTGGACACCGAGGATTCTGATCAACAGGCGGCCAACCGTGCTTATGCCGAGTCCTGGTCGGGTCGTTTGATGGGCTGTCAGCGCGGGGCTCTGCTTGCTGCTGCCTGATTCAGCAAAGTTTGTATTCCCTCGCAGGTTCAAGCGGTTCTTGATGAATTCATTAAAGAAATCCCCCCTGATCGTTACCGGTCAGGGGGGAAGTTTTTGAGTTCTCAGATATTGAGAATGGGATTGGCGTTAAATCAGATATCAGCGCCGAATGCCCAATCATTGGGTTCCAACCGGGCAATGATGTCGAAGGAGTCGCCGTTGTTTGGATCCAGGACGTAAGCAGTTCCCTGAGGATCTGCATAGATGTTGGTTGTGCCCTCAAATGGATCATCATTGCCAACAATAACTTTATTGCCGCCTTAAGCACCTTTCGA
>CAJWZW010000053.1 GCA_913050565.1 uncultured Synechococcus sp. | reverse complement strand
CAGGGCCGGATCAGCTCACCACGGCGGCACGGTTGGTGATGCGCTACGGCGATTTCCCCGGCGCCGACGACATCAAAGCCGACATCCAGAAGGCTGTCTCCGCCTGGGGGCTTGATCGTGACGGGCTCAACGCCAGGTGCCGCGACATCTGGGGCAGTGGATGGCGCCCCGGCATGCAGGCGGAGAGTGAGGTCGGTTCGGGGGCTGATGTGGATGATCGGGATGGCTGAGCCAGCATGACCATGTCTTTCTCCGGCCCGCCATGGCGCCCGACCATGACCACGTTCGTCAATCGCTGCAGACCCTGCTGATCGCGGTTGCAGGTCCCAACTACTCCAGAGCGCTGCATCAGGGTGAGCTCTCTCAACAGCTGGACCGCTGCATCGACTGGGTCAAAGCGGAGGCTTCGGAAGCCTCCTCACTGATCGAATCATGCGTTCCCCACGGCAAGCCCATGCTGGCTCAGGCTCAGAAGCGTCTCGAAGCTCTGGAGTCGCTCCGAATTCTTGATCAACTTCGCGGGGCGTATTTCGAGCAGCCCTCTTAACGCTTTCTTCCCTTGCCAACGCCGACCACTTTCTAGTAGTACAAGTGAACTGCTACAAGGTGTGTGGATGTCTGTCGATCATTCACCGGTGCTGCGAAAGGGATCTCAGCCGGTGTTTCTGAATGTGCGCGCGGGGATGACCGTGATTGTCGGCAATGACAACAGCGATGACTGGTGGATGGCTGATGTGCTTCACGTGGATGGTGGAGCCCGTGATCCCGGGGTGCCCACCCTGTTTCAGGTGGCTGATGTGGATGACGGCACGATCCGCTGGGTCTGTGCCGATCTGGTGACCCACATCGTTCCGAGCTGTTGACCGCTTCAACCGGTCCGCGGCGATCACCGGCTCCGTCGGAGCCGGAACACGACGTCTACTTCGGGCCAAACACTCCGTTGCAGGTCCCTGGAGCGGGTTTCACGAAGCAGTGTCCCTCGGGTGACCAGTAGCCCAGTGCCGGCAAGCGAAGCCCCTGGGCTGTTGCCTTGGCATTGACCTCTTCAACCCCGCGTCCCTGGACGAGGGTGTTTCCGGCACCATCCACGAGGTCGAGGAAAGCGCCTTCCTTCACTTCCTGGCGTGGATTCGCCAGGGCTGCCGAAGGAACAACGGTGGTGAGAACGACGATCAACAGGGAGCGAAACATGGTTCAGCGAGGGTGATGACTTAGTTGTTGGTGACGATCACCGGCGTCCCAACCTTGATGCGGTTGTAGACCTGAATCACGTCGTCGTTGAGCATGCGAATGCAGCCGAGGCTGACGGCGGCGCGCAGGTTCACCCAGTTGGGCCAAGCCGTGCCGTGGATGGCGTACTCACCGGTGCCGATCTGCACATAGGAGACGTACCGCACCCCCACCGGGTTGCTCGGGCCTGGAGCAATGATCTGGCCCTTCTTGTGATACACCGGCGCCGGATCCATCTTGGTGACGGCGAAGTTTCCGGGCACGGTTGGGGATTCGGGTGCGCCGATGGCCACCGGATATTTCCCGATCACCCGTCCATCGTCGAAAAGGGTGAGGTAGCGGTTCTTGAGGCTGATCTCGATGCTGGTCTCTGCCTGAGCAGGGGCTGCTGTCCAGCCCATCAGCACCAAGGCAGCAGACAGAAGGGCTGAGCGGAGCTTCATTTCGGTCCAGATCAGACAGATGTGGTGATTCTGCCCCCTTCAACCCGGCTAGCGTTCATTAAATGTTCGGAATGTTCCAGTGATGAACCGCCGGTTTGGTGTTCGTTCCCGCCTCCTTGCAGCTGCGGCTGCCGCCTGGGCTGGAATGGTTCCGGTTCAGGCGGGATTCACCCCGAAGCAGCTCGAGGGCTTCGAGCTCACCCACATGCGTGGGGTGGTGACCTCGGTGTTGCCGGAGCAGAAGGTGATTGAAGTGCTCGGGCCGGAGGGGAACAAGGAGATCATCACCGTCGGTATCGATCTGGCGCCACTGAAGCTGAAGTCAGGAGATGGCGTGGACGTTTCCGTGCTCGATGGTCTGGTTGTGGATCTGCAGCGCAGTGACAGCAAGGAGCTGTCGTTCAGCCGTGAAGACATCTACATGCCTTCAGACATGGGTCCCCTCAAGAAGGGCATGCGGGTGGCTCTGGCATCCGGAACCGCACGGGTCGTGAAGGCCTCCAAGCGTGACCGCAGCATCAGCATGATCGGCCCCCTCGGCGGCATCCACAACCTTGATGTGTTGCCGGTGCCTGGAGAGGACCTCTTCCCGAAGCTGCAGGCCGGGGATGTGGTGAATTTCCGCATGATTCAGCCGGTGGCCGTGGCCGTCGATCGCGACGACTCTCAGTCAGCCCGGAATCGGTCGAAAAAGCCCCAGCCCCTGCAGGCTCCTGTGGCGAACAGCGGCGCCAGCATCAAAGCTGAGCTGTTGCGGGCGTTTGAGCTCACCCAGCTGCAGGGCACCCTCACCCGGATCCTGCAGGACGGTTCCGTGCTGGAGCTCCGCAGTCCCTATGGCCACACCATGCTGGTCACGATGAGCAGTGGACTCAACACCGCTGCGCTCAAGCCTGGAGACACGCTGGTGGTTGATCTCCTCGACGGGCTGGTGGTGGACCTGCGTCAGTCAGCGGTTCAGCAGCTTCGTGTGAATCGAGAGGATGTGATCCTGTCGGATGATTTCGGCCGGATCCGCCGTGGCGCCAGGGTGTCGATGGCAACCGGCACCGCAGAGGTCGTGAAGATCTCGGAAGAGGATCAGGAGATCAGCCTTCGAGGCCCCTTCGGTGGTGTGCACAACCTTGATGTGCGCAACGGAATCGCAGGTGATCCGTTCAGCGATCTGGAGCTCGGGGATTACGTCGACTTCCGGCTGATTCAACCCATCGCCATCGCCATTCGCAGGCTCCCCTGATCAGACCTCACCTGATCAGACCTCTCCGTGGGAGGCGAGGGCACGCACCACATCTCCCCGGGTCACCACACCAATCGGTCTTTTCTCCGCATCCAGCACGAACAGCCGCTGTGTGCCGCGTTCATGCAGGAGGGATGCGGCCCTCGGCAGAGGCAGATCTCCCTGGCAGCTGTGCACGTCCTTGCGCATCAGGTCGTTCACGCTGTTTCCCAGCACCTGATGCACCTGCCGATCCCAGTTCAGCGGATTGCGCAGGTAGATCACGCTGTCGAGAAGCATCACGTACGGGCCCGCATCCACCCCGCTTTCACGCACCATCAGATCCTGTTCGCTCAGCTCTCCGATCAGGCTCCCCTGTGCGTCCACCACCGGCAGACCACTCACATGGTGGTCGTTGATCAACTGAACGGCCTGCTGCAGGGGTGTGTCCGGAGTGACGCTCAGCAGAGGCTTCGTCATCACATCGGCCACCGAAAGCTGCAGGACCATGATCGAAAGGGAACTGAACACATTCTGGGGATGTTGCCATCGCTTCGCTCACTGGCGAATGGGCTCACCGTCGGCCGGGCTGCGGCCGGTTTACCCCTGATCCTGTCTCTGCAGGCCGGTGCCGCCGGTCTGGCGTGGTGGTTGCTTCTGCTGGCTGGGCTCAGTGATGCCGCCGATGGATGGTTGGCGCGCCGCGCCGGTGGAGGCAGCAACTGGGGGGCTCGCCTTGACCCCCTCACGGACAAGATCCTGATTGCAGCTCCTCTGCTCTGGCTCGCTGCCCGCGGGGTGCTGCCGCTGTGGGCCGTTTGGTTGCTGTTGGCACGAGAGCTTTTGATCTCCGGATGGCGATCCCATGCGGCGGATGGTGCTCCGGCTTCGACCAGCGGCAAGGCCAAAACGATCCTTCAGTTCCTCAGTCTGCTGTTGCTGCTCTGGCCGGTTGGCTGGGTCGGCCACGGGCTTGCGCTGACTGTGGGTTGGTGGTTGTTCTGGCCGTCGTTACTGCTGGCCCTCAGTTCGGCCGCCGCCTATCTCAGGCCCCGATCAGCGTCGCGTCAGAGCTGAAGTCCGGATTGGCTGTCGGCTGCAGAGCGATGTCCTGGCGGTAGCTGTCGGCCAGGCCCGCGGCCAGGTCGAACCGTGGTTTCCAGGCCAGTTCCCGTTCCACCCTTGTGATGTCGGTGAGGAAGTGGTTCAGCCTCAACGGAAACGCCTTGCGGGCCTTGGGGTCGAGACCGGATGGATCAAAGCTGCGCATCTCCACGCTGGCAGGGTCACGACCACAGGCCACGGCGACGGCCTCGATCAAACCCCGGAAGGTGATGCCCTGTTTGCCGGAACAGTTGTAAATCCTGTTGGTCGAAGCCTCCACATCGATGCAGCGCGCCATGGCCTCCGCGAGATCATCCACATGCCCAAGCTGGGTGATCGTGCTGCCGGTGCCGGGAAGAGGGACGGGCCGGTTGTGCAGGATCCGGTCGAAGAACCAGCGTTCGATCGGGTTGTAATTGCCTGGCCCGTAGATGTAGGTCGGTCGGAAACTCGTGAAGGGGATTCCCTCCTCCTGAAGCCAGCGTTCGGTGTCCGCTTTGCCCGCATGGCGGCTTTGGGGATCTGTGGGACTGTCCTCGGAGAGGGGCCATTGATCAGACCCTGCGTACACCCCGGCGGAACTCACATAAACGAAACGATGGCCTGGTGCTCCGGTGACCTCGATCACCCGGCTGCTGTCCTCCTGTTTCCTGCCGGAGCTGTCGACGATCACATCGAAGCGGCGCCCCTGAAGCGCGGCCAGACCCTCGGCGCTGCTTCGGTCGCCGCTCAGGTGCTCAACCCCCGCTGGAACTGGATTCCTGCCGCGCGTGAACAGTGTGAGGTCGTGGCCCTGAGCCTGCAGACGGGACACCAGAGGCTTGCCGACGAATCGGGTTCCTCCCATCACCAGGATCTTCACAACAGCCCACTGCACAACGGCAGCCCATTGAAGCGTGGAGCTGCAGGATGGTTGTTCGACGGTTGCCTTCCATGGAGATCATTCCCGCCATCGATCTGCTGGATGGCGCCTGCGTTCGTTTGCATCAGGGCGATTACGACCAGGTGACCCGCTTCAGCGAGGACCCGGTTGCGCAGGCCCGCAGCTGGCAGCAGCAGGGGGCGAGCCGCCTGCATCTGGTCGACCTCGACGGAGCCAAACGAGGCGAACCGGTGAACGATGCAGCGGTTCGTGCCATCACCTCCGCACTGGACATCCCGGTACAGCTGGGGGGAGGGGTGCGTTCCCTGGAGCGGGTCGCCGATCTTCTCGCCTGTGGACTCGACCGGGTGATTCTCGGGACGGTGGCGGTGGAGCAACCCGCCCTGGTGAGCGATCTCGCCCGGCGTTACCCCGGCCGGATCGTCGTGGGAATCGACGCCAAGGATGGATGGGTGGCGACCCGCGGCTGGATCGAGCAAAGCGATGTTCTGGCAACGGATCTCGCGCAGCGCTTCAGCGATGCCGGGATCGCTGCGATCATCACCACCGATATCGCCACCGACGGAACCCTGGCAGGTCCCAATCTCGAGGCCTTGCGGGCCATGGCTCAGGCCAGCACGGTTCCTGTCATCGCGTCCGGTGGCATTGGCTGCATGGCTGATCTGCTCTCTCTTCTGCCCCTGGAATCCCTTGGAGTCAGCGGCGTGATTGTGGGTCGGGCGCTGTACGACGGCCGCGTGGATCTGGCGGAATCGATCCAGGCTCTGTCGGAATCGCGGCTGCAGGATGTGACGCGCTGTTCGGCTGATCTGGCCTGATGCGTGCGTCATCAGCGCGCCTTAAGGTGAACTTAACAACGACTGTCCTGTGCTAAGGCGCGGCGCCACTCCCGAAGTGAACGTCACCTCCACTCGAGGTCTCAAGGATGTTTTTGAACAGTGCCGCGTCCTGGGGATGCGGCTGAGTCGTCAACGGCGCATGGTGCTGGATCTGCTGTGGACCGAAAAAAGCCACCTCAGCGCTCGCGACATCTTTGAAAAGCTGAATTCAAGGGGCAGGAGCATCGGCCATACATCCGTCTACCAGAATCTGGAAGCGCTTCAGTCCGCAGGAGTGATCGAGTGTCTGGACCGAGCCAGTGGACGCCTGTACGGCTATCGCAGCGATCCCCACAGTCATCTCACCTGTCTTGATACGGGGTCCATCGAGGACATCGATGTTGAACTTCCTGCGGATCTTCTCGATCGGATCGAACAGACGTCGGGTTTTCGCATCGAGTCGTACACCCTCCAACTCAACGGTCGCCGCACCCTGGAGAACTGAGCTGAGGCTCGGTACCTTGTCGACATCGTCCGTTGTTTCCGCTTGGCTGACCCCTCTCCAGTGCGGATGTTGCTGTTGGCTCCGGAGCCCTTCGGAGAGTCCCTTGCTCTGCAACTGACCAGCCGAATGCCCGGCTGGAACGTTGGGCTGAAGGTTGAACAGCTCCGCGGCTCACCGTCCATGGTGATCTGGTCAATCGATGCGTTGCTGTCGTTGCCGGCGTTGCAGCAGGAGGTGAGGCAGCTGCAGGAGCGATGGCAGCCGGCACCTTTGCTGCTGCTGCTGCCTGAAACATTCGGGGCCAGCCGCGATCAGCTCCTGGCTCTCGGGGCGGAAGGTTTGCTTCAGGGGGGTGGCCTGACGGATCTGACGTCCTCCATCGAAACCCTGCTCAGTGGTGGTCGGGTGGTCCGGCTGCAGTCGTCCTCAGAACCGTCGCGTCCGACCAGTTCCTCTGCCATGGGTCTGGGCCAGTGGTTGCTTGTGAGCGGCCTGCAGCAGATCAGCCACGACCTGCAGGTGATCGAAGCGATGCTTCAGCCCCCGCCGGAAGCAGGTTTGCTGCGGTTTCTGCTGGAGGGCCGCTGCCGTGAGCTGAATCAGGCGCGGGCACTGCTGCTGTGGCTATGGGGACCACTGCAGATGGGGCTGGAGGATCCCTTTGTCAACAGCATTGAGTCCCGCCCGTCCTCCGGTGATCGAGAGCCCACGGCGATCACGTTGCGACAGCGCAACGCCGTGGCGGTCTGGGATTCGATCCATGATCGTCTTGATCAGGCGGTGAAGGCCGGCCTCAGCAATGGCACCGGCAGGCTTCTGGCCATCGAAGCTCTGCAAACGGAGCGACGCAGGGAGCTGCTGCTGGCGCTTCTGCAGCAACTTGATCAGCTGCTGGATCGTCTGCGGCGCCAGGAGCTGGATCCGGATTGCTGGAATGACCTGCAGCCGGAACTGCGTCGGCAGGCGCTGACGGAGATGGCCGGCAGCTACGTCCGGATTCCGCGCGACGGTTCGCTGCTGCCAGTGGCGGCAGCTCTTCTGGACGATGCGGACCTGACCGATGTCGATGAAGACCTGCCTGATCCCATCGGCATGCTGGCGCCATTGCTCGCCGATCAGCCTGTGCTGGTGAACGGTCAGCTGCTGCCTGCTGATGACCCCCGGGCTTTGCTGCAGCTGGAGACACTCGTCAGCAATTGGCTGGTTCGCACCGCCGAGCTGATCGGAGCTGAACTGCTGGAGGCCTGCGGCGGCTGGCCTGAGTTGCGGCGATACCTGCTCGGGGAGCGGTTGCTGGCAACCAGGGAACTGGATCGTCTGCGCAACCAACTGAACAGTCAGCTTCGATGGGCCGACTGGGTTGAACGTCCCATTCAGCTGTATGAGAGCCGAAGACTGCTGTTCGAGCTGCGTGACGGTCGGATCGAACCGCGGTTGCTCACCGAACCCCGTGATGAGGAGCTCAATCAACTGGGCTGGTGGCAGCGTCAGGTGGCCCTGCTGCTGGAGACCCGTGATGCTCTGGCCCCTCAGGTTCAGATTGTGATCCAGCGCCTGGGAGATCTGGCTGTTGTCCTGCTCACCCGTGTGCTGGGACGGGCGATCGGCCTGATCGGTCGCGGCATCGCCCAGGGGATGGGCCGCGGTCTGGGGCGTGGCTGAGGTCACAATGGCCGTTCCGACCTCGGCTTGATGGGCTGTCTTCTGGTTCGTGCTCTGAGCCTTCTGGCTGCTTTGCTGCTGGTGATTCAGCCGGCTCAGGCTGTCCTCAACGACGACCGGTACGACGGCAACATCTATGCCCTCTATGCCGGCAACGGCTCGTTGGTGCCTCCTGCCAATCCCCTGGCGGATTCCCTGGAACAGGGGCGAACCGCAGTCATCGTCTATTACCTCGACGACAGTGCTGTGAGCAAACGCTTTGCACCCGTTGTTTCGGAGTTGCAGCGTCTGTGGGGGCGCAACATTGATCTCCTGCCGCTCACCATTGATCCACTGCAGGGGCGCGACGCGACCGGCCCCGCTGATCCGGCCAGCTACTGGCACGGTGTCATCCCGCAGGTGGTGGTGATCGGTCCCGACGCGAAGGTGATGTTCGATCAGGAGGGGCAGGTTCCTCTCAACGAGATCAACTCGGCGATCAGTCAGGCAACGGGGCTGCCGGCGCCTGAGCTCCCTTCACTTGATCAGGAGGGCAGCTTCAACGAGGTGAACATCGAGGTCACATCCGGATAACGCATCGGATTGAGTGTGCTCCGCTGATGCAGCTTTACGCTGCGGCGAACGTTGGATGACGCCGTGTCTGTGCTGATCGCTCCGTTGGCCCTGGGACTCGGAGTCACCTGGCTTGAACTGCGTCATCGACTTCGTCCGGCCTCCCCTCTGCGGCTCAGCTTCAGAGACTGGAACGTTGACAACCATGGGGACACCGTCCATGCGGAGGGTTGGCTGGAGATCAGCAATCCCCACCGACGCATGGAGGTGTTCGTACCGGAGCTGCGCATTGATCCGGTGCTCCTGGGCAAGGCCGATCTCGCCGGCCTGCAGGTGACCACCCGCATCGAAGCTCAGCATCCCGATGAGGAGTCGCGTGCTGATGGCTACTGGCCTGCCTACATCGTCAAAGGTCGCAGCAGCACCCGAGCCCGGGTCAGCATCAGGATCAGCGGCCCCGAGGCTCAGTCCGTCGTCGACAGTCTCTGGGTTGATGCTCACTGGATCAATTACGGCCCCTTCGGTCGCCTGTCCCGTCGCCAGGGGGTTCTGGTTCCTCTGCGCCGACCGGATCCACTCTCTTCTGGCGACGCTTCATTCCTGCCGGGGGACCGCTGCCAGGTGCTTCCTCTGAAAACCCATCTGCTCGGTCCCCTGGATGATCCCATCGCCGTTCTGCGCAGCTACGCCGAAAACGTTGTTCAGCCTGGTGATGTGCTCACGCTCGGGGAAACGCCTCTGGCGGTGATGCAGGGCCGTTATCGCCACCCCAGTGAAGTTGAGCCCGGTCTGGTGGCCCGTCTGGCCTGCCGGGTGTTTCATCCCACCAGCAGTCTCGCGACGGCTTGCGGCATGCAGACCCTGATCGATCTGGTCGGTCCGACACGGGTGCTGAGCGCCTGGTTTGGGGGCTTGCTGCTGAAACTGGCAGGCATCCCCGGCGGCTTTTATCGGTTGGCCGGAGATCAAGCGAGGTTGATCGACGACATCACCGGCACGACGCCTCCCTATGACCAGACGATCGTTCTGGGTCCGGAGGGTTCGCAGGTCTTCTGCGACGAGGCGGCCGCCGCCCTGGGTGTCGCCGTTGCCATTGTTGACGTCAATGACCTCGGTCGCGTCAAGGTGCTGGCCTCCAGCCCTGGTTGTGATGAAGACCTTCTGATGCGGGCGCTGAAGCCGAATCCCGCCGGGAATGCCAATCAGCGCACCCCCCTGGTGCTGGTGCGTCCAAACCTTGGATGAGCACTAGATTGGGTTGAGTTTCAGGTTCGGGGGTTGTGATGACGCAGGGCCCCTGCTCCTCCCTCACGGTTGAACCGCTCAACCCAACGCACCTCGCCTGGTTTCCGCAGCTTCAGAACGTGCTGCTCGGTGATCTGTTCGCACGTGTTGAACAGCGCTTCCCTGATCTCCTGCCCAGCCGTTCTCCGCGTTGTGTGGTGGGTGTTGATTCGGAGGGTCCTCTTGCAGCGGCCGTCTCCCATCCCGTAAATCGTCGTGGCAGCTGCTGGACACTGCACTGGCCTCAACAGCTGCGATCCAGCGCTGAATTCAGTCGCCGAACGGTTCAACGCACTCTTCTCCAGGCGGCCGTTCAGCGTGGTGAGCATCAAGTGCGCAGCTGGGTGATCCGCTGTCCCGCAGCTGACGCCGATGCTGTTGCACTGCTGCGGGAACTTGGCTTCCAGCCCCTTCGTCCCTTTCAGGTCTGGCTGCCTCCGGCGGCGCCGAATCAGGTTGCCGATTCTTTGCCGCCCGGTCTGGCCTGGCAGCCGATCAATCGTCGGAACGCTCAGCGTCTGTGGCCGCTTGAGCAGGGCGGCTGTTTCAGCCATCTCCGACAGATCACGGATCGCCACTGGCTTGACCTGCTGGACCGCCGCGGTGCCGGCTGTGGCGTTCTGCTTGCCGGCGATACCGTTCTGGCCGGTTGTCTGCAGCTCAATGAACGCGGGCAGGCCGGTCAGCTTGAACTGATGCGCGATGTGGCCTGGGACCCCCGTCTGGATCAGGCTCTTCCTCATGTGCTTCAGCGGATCCAGTCCTCCCGTGCCTCCGCCAGCCTTGTGACCGCCCTGGACGATGCTCCGATGGCGGATCTTCTGCTGGGCCAGGACTGGAGCCGCGGAGAGGAACAGTTGTTGCTGGGTCGCAGTCTCTGGCGACGTCAGACGGCCCCACGCAATGCCCAGCTCAGCCGCTCACTGGATCAGGTGTTCGGCCGCCTGCGTCCACAGGGGCAACCGTTTCCCTCCCCCAGTCTCGGTCGCCGCTGACGTGCCCGCTCCCTGCTCGGTGCTGAGCCTGGATGTGGGTCGCCGTCGCATCGGTCTGGCCGGCTGCGATGGCCTCGGCATCACGGTGACCCCGTTGCCTGCACTGCATCGGGGCCCCTTTGAAGCTGATCTGACGCTGTTGCGGCGTCACTGCCGTGAACGAGGCGTTCAGGGGCTGGTGGTGGGTCTGCCGCTTGATGCAGCCGGTGCACCCACAGCACAGGCTGTTCACTGCCGCCGCTACGGCCTGCGTCTGGCGGCTGCGCTTGAGCTCCCGCTGGCCTGGGTCAATGAACACAGCAGTACCTGGGCCGCGGCTGAGCGCCATGGTCTGGCAGGCGATCGCAGTGGGCGACTGGATAGTGCAGCTGCCGCGCTGCTTCTGGAACAGTGGTTGCAGGAGGGTCCGGAGCTCAAACCGGCCCAGCCCGACCGATGCCCCGCGGGCACCACGCCACGCGATGGTGGATCCTGAGCTCAGTGTCCTCCGATTTCATGCGCGACTCCGCCACCGGCAGCAGCGGTGACGTTCCCACCGTGCTTGTGCGGGACAGTGACGGCAAGGATCTGCTCTGTTTCCTGGAGCAACTGATTCCCCTCGACGGCAAGGATTATGCGCTGCTCACACCGGTGGATACGCCGGTGTCTCTGTTTCGGTTGAAGGATGAGGGTGATCCAGAGCCGATCACCAGTGTTGACAGCAGCGAGCCGATTCTCTCGGTGGCTGATGTTGTGCTGCAGGAGCATGAACTGACCCTGGTGCGCTCCGCGGTGACGCTCACCGTGAGCGGTGAACTCGATGAGCCTGACCCGGATGAGTTGGATGAAGAGGATGAGGACGATGGAGACGAGGACGCGGAGACCTATGA
>CAJWZW010000052.1 GCA_913050565.1 uncultured Synechococcus sp. | reverse complement strand
ATTTCGTGGAACAATGCATTGACATAGCATGAGTAATCAATGGCGATATATTTCACGATCTTTTGTTCTCAATAAACAAAGTTTGGCGCTTGTCTGTGCCTCAATCAATCTTCGCGATGCCTGAGAGACTCTGTTTCCATCGCATCTCGACTGGCCTCTTTTTGAATGGCTTTGAAGGCGATCATGGTCCCCGCAATGGGCACGAATGGAATCGCGCTGTAAATAACAAATCTTATGGGGAACCACAGCGGTGAACAGGCATCAGTCGCTGCGCATTGTTGCTGGGCTGCCGCTGAAGCAATTGCTCCAAGGGCGACAGATGGAATGCCCGTCCAAAGCAGCTGAGTGGGACTGAGCCATGGGATATTTCTATGCATTCAGCGCTTGCAGGTGGATTTTTAAATTAGCCTTGGGTGCAAATTTGTAAAGTCAAGCCATGACGCTGAATTGATGAATTGCTTGGCAGACCTCGGGCAAAACCATCCCAAGTGGCTTTCACAGTTCTGCTGATTTCTTCAGAGTGTTTTGATTTCTTTTTGGCTCTTGAAGATGAATGTTCACCAAAACGATTCATTCACATGTCTCTGGGGTTTCGCGGTCCAACCCAGTCAATTGAGTCGAGAATAGTTCGTTTCTGAGTGATCGCCAGTCTGCCGACCAGTTCTGAACCCTTGTAAAATCAGGCCACGACAGGATTCTTAAGCGGTGCTCTCGTTCAGCAAATATCACGGTCTCGGGAACGATTTTCTGATCTTTGAAGGCCGACAGGGGCAGTTGCCCCTTGCCATCACTGAGCCAGATCCGGCATGGGTTCGTCTTGTCTGTGATCGTCGCTTTGGTGTCGGGGGAGATGGGGTGATTCTTGCGATGCCGCCACAAAGTGATGGCGATCTGCGCATGCGCATCTTCAACGCAGATGGCAGCGAAGCGGAAATGTGCGGTAACGGCATTCGCTGTCTGGCGCGTTTTCTGGCGGACAGTGATGGAGATCGGCCTGGCCGCAGCTGGTCAATCGAGACTCCGGCAGGTCTGATTCGACCTGAACTGCAGGCTGATGGTCAGCTTCTCGTTGATATGGGCCCGCCGTTTCTGCAGCCTGAAACAGTTCCCACCACGTTGCCACTGGTGGATGGTCTGGCCCGTGGGGACGCCGAATTTGCCGATACCCGACTCGCCGTTGCCGCTGTGGGGATGGGCAATCCTCATGTCGTGGTGCCCGTGGACGACCTGGATTCCATTCCCTTCGATGCCTGGGGTTCCGCTCTGGAAGTTCACCCCCTTTTCCCTGCCAAGACGAATGTGCATTTCCTCCGTGTGCACAGCCGTGAAAAACTTGAAATTCGCGTCTGGGAACGTGGTGCAGGTCCGACCCTCGCCTGCGGCACGGGAGCCTGTGCCACGCTCGTCGCGGCGGTATTGCTGGGGTTAGCCGAAGATCACGCCGAAGTTCTTCTGCCCGGTGGCCCCTTGCAGATCTCATGGCCTGATCGACGTGGATCCGTCCTGATGACAGGGCCTGCGGTGGGTTTATTTGATGGCGTCATCTCTCCGGAGCTGATGCCGGAAGGTCTCGACATCGCCCCACCATCTGTCCAAACCGGAATTGCTTCACCGCCTACCGGGCCGGCTGGCGCACGCGAGCAACCCCTGGATCCTGAAGCGGAAGCCGCTGCTCAGAAGCAGGTTCAGGCATTCCTGGAAAGCACGTCTCTGGATTCAATGCTCCAGCTGGCCAGCGAATCCCTGGAACAACGCACCCGGGCTCGCTTCGAACGTGGAAACCCCTGAGATTTATCTGGATGCAGCGGCCACCACACCGCTTTTGCCGACCGTGCTCCGATGCATGGAGCACGTTCAACGGGATGCCTGGGCTAACCCCAGCAGTCTCCACGGTTCCGGGCTGATTGCCGCTGAAGCTCTGGGCCGGTTTCGAGCGAGGACTGCTGCAGCGTTGAAAGCGGAACCGGACCAGCTGGTTTTCACATCCGGCGCCACCGAATCCGTGCATCTGGCTCTGCTGGGAGCCGCGGCTCAACAGACACCCGGCCGTGTGGTGATCTCCGCCGTTGAACATCCCGCGGTTGAGGCAGCGGCTGCGCTGTTGGTGCAACGTGGCTGGTCACTTGAACGCTGGCCTGTTGATTCGACGGGTGTCTTGAAGCTGGATCAACTGGAACGTCTGCTGTCGCCCCCTACGCGGCTGGTGTCGTTGATCTGGGCCCAGAGCGAGGTTGGAACCCTCCAACCGTTGGTTCAGATCGGTGCCGCCTGTCGCGAGCGTGGCGTCGTGATCCACACCGATGCGACTCAGTTGTTGCCTCAGGGTTTGATCGACTGGTCGTCGTTACCCCTCGATCTGCTCAGCTTCTCCTCCCACAAGCTGCAAGGTCCCAGGGGTGTGGGGCTCCTGCTTCATCGCCAGGGTGTGATCAAGCAGGCACTGCAGGGAGGAGGTGGGCAGGAGGGAGGTCTTCGGGCTGGCACCGAGCCGGTTGCCCTGATCGGCGGCTTTGCGGAAGCCCTCGAGAATCTGCCTCGTTTCGACCCCTTCACTCAGTCGTCTCCACCGGGCGCGGTATCGCAACTGCAGGGGTGGAGGGATCGCCTTCAGGCTCAGTTCAAGTCGATGGCTGGTGTGACAGTGCTTCATGCAAAGTCCACGCCGCGACTTCCACATCATCTGGCCTGTCTGATCACCACTGCGGAGGGAAGACCCCTGTCGGGCCGACGACTGGTGCGCGAGCTGGCTCGCCTCAATGTGGCCTGCAGCAGCGGCAGTGCCTGCAGTTCCGGAACCGTTCAGGACAGTGCTGTTCTCACGGCCATGGGGGTGGATGCCGCCTTGAGACAGTCACTGCTTCGTTTCACCCTTGGTCCCTGGGTGAACGACGAACTGCTCGATCTTGTACCGGAGCGGCTCGACCTCGCGATCAAGGCCTGCGCCTGAGAAGCTGGGTCATCGCTGCTGACGAAGATTCCGTGCCCGACGCCGCCGAACCAGCAAGTGATGCGCCGGCGTTGCTGCTGCCTGCTGATCTGCTGAAGGCTGAAGCTGATCTGCTGAAGGCTGTGAAGGCAGCGGTTGCCTCGTCCGATGGAAGTCGTTGGGGAGCAACCCTGCGTTTCGAGAATCTTCGGATTCTTCCCGTTGCTCTGCGACTGGCGGAAGCACTCAAAACCGTTGATCCGGATCTGAGGGTTCTCTGGCCGGATGCCGGTGCGGCTGCCTTGGCGCGTCGTGACGCGCCGCAGATGGCTTCAGCCATCGCTGACTTCAACCAGTGGTCCAGACAGGCGGATCCCGATGCTCTGTTGCTGGTGGTGGGCCCGCAACCCTCTGACTATGACGACTTCATGGCGCTCTGCGAAACGCACCGTGGGGTGGTGGTGATGCTGAACGGTCGCCTTGAGGATGCTGCAGTCGGAATTGGCAGTGTGGCCCGGCAACGCCGTCGAGGCTTTGTTTCCTCCTGGCAGCAGGCCTACTGGCTGCAGCCACTGGATGGAGGGGCTCTGATGCGTGTGTTCCCTGAGGACTGGGCTCTCTTTCGTCAGGATCCTGACGGGTACCGCTGGTTGAGCAACAGCCCCGACCGTCCTGATCCGGAAAGCCTGAGCGCTTTGCTCGCGGGAGAGGATCCCGATGGCCTCAAACAGCAACTGGGCAATGTTGACCGTTTTCTGGATGGGCTGAGCAAATGATTCAGTGGTTGAAGCCTCTTCAACCCCTCCTTAAGGTTTGGGTTGCTGATTCGGTTGGATGACGCGCCGATTGTCCTTGCGTCAGTTCACGGTGTTGGACGGTCTGGCTGCCCTTGCGGCTCTCATGGCCCTGGGTGGAGCCATCTGGTCTCCGAAACTGGCCAACGGTCTGGCCCGCGCTACGGGCTCGATGGAAACGGTTGAGCTTGCGGTTGATGTTCGTCATCTCTACCTCGATCAGCCCGAAAGGTTTTTTGAGACGGCTCGCGAAGAGGGATCTGTGAGCCTGGTGATTCGCAATCAGCCGGCGGGACGTCTGCAATTGCTGGATGTTGAAGACATCACCCGCCCTCTGGCCGATGTTCTCCCGGATGGCTCGGTCGTTGAGACCCCAGACCTGACACCTGGCCGCGCGATTCATGCGCGGTTCCAGCTTCAGGCCGAGGCGGAAACCGGGTCATCCGGGGTGGTGGTGGCCGGCACCAAACTCAAGATCGGCTCGCCGGTTGAACTGGAGGGTCGGCTCTATCGCGTCTCCGGAGTTGTCAGCGGACTGGACCTGCCATGAGGCTTGCCGTGAGGCGTTTGGCGAACACCAGCTTTCTGGTTCTGGCTGTCCTCAGCCCTCCGGCTCAGGCTGTCGAGTTGCTGCAGCCACCTCCCCCTGTCCAGCGCCAGGGACTGCCTGGTCGTGTGCAAGGCCCGCTCTGCCCACAGCTCCAGCGCACCATTCGCTCCGCTGTCGGTGGGTCCACAGCACCCTGGAGCATCAGCGTTCTGGATGATCGCGGACAGCTGTTGGCCGATCTGAACGGCTGGCTGCCCAGAATTCCAGCATCCAATCAGAAGCTGATCAGCACTGCATTTGCGCTGGATCGCCTCGGCCCCGATCAGCGGCTGCGAACCCAGCTGCTCCGCCATGGGGACGGGAGTCTTGAAGTCGTCGGTGAAGGAGATCCCGATCTGAGCATCGAGGAACTGCAGCGTCTGGCTGTGGTGGCCCTTCGTCAGAGCGACAGCTCATCCAGGGGGCAAACCGCCGGTCCGGTGCGTTTGATGCTTCGTGATGAACCCCCCCAGCGATGGTGGCCAAGCGACTGGCCCGCTGGGGATCGGAGTTATGCCTACGGCGCACCCATCACGCGACTGGCTTTAACGAGCAACGCTCTTCACATGGCCGTCATGGATCCTGCCCTGCGGCTGCAGCGTGTGATGCAGTCGACAGCGCGACAGAAGGGGGGGCGTTTCGAGATGTCGATGGTGAACAGCGACGACAGACAGCAGGATCAGCGTCGAGATCGTTTCAGCCGTCCGCCTGAAGTGCTGCACAGCGAGGAGTCGGCTCCCATGCACGCCTTGCTCAGCCTGGCCAACACCGAAAGTCACAATTTCACAGCGGAAGTGCTTCTGCGTGAAGGCGCGGACAGCTGGAATCTGAATCAGGCCATTCTGGCCAACACACGCTGGCTGCAGGCCCAGGGTGTGCCGCTGAGGGGGCTACGGATTCGTGATGGCAGTGGCCTGTCCCGCGGCAACCGTGTGACGAGTCGAACCCTGGCTGCTCTGCTGTGGCGAATGAATCAACATCCGCTCAGTGCCTATTACCAGGCGTCCATGGCCATTGCAGGGCGCCGGGGCACTCTCAGCAATTACTGGAGAGGAACCAGTCTGCAGGGACGTTTCTGGGGGAAGACCGGGACCCTGCGCGGTGTTCGTGCCGTTTCAGGAATTCTTGAAACGGCCCATGGCCCCAGATACGTGAGCATGATCGCGAATGGAGCCGTGAGTCCGAAACCGGTGATGGGTGCGGTTCTTCAGGAGACCCAACGGCTCAGCCGGTGCCCTTCATGGAGCGCAGCCGGGTCGCAGCACGGCGGGCGCGGCTGATCGAAACGGTTTTGCCCTGGGAATCAGCCGGCTTCATGGGTTCAGTCCGGATCGACTGGATCTTCACCAACTCCTGACGGCCTGCGATCACCACCTGGGCCATTTCCTTCAGCCGACCTTCCAGCTCGCCGAGGGTCTGTTCGGCATAACGATTGGCTCCATCCTGAACATTGGCGGCTTCCTGGCGACTGCGCTGAATCAGGGCTTCGCACTGCTGCTGAGTCTGCTGACGGAACTGAAGAGCGTCGTTGTGAACCCGTTCGGCCTCGTCACGGCTCTCCTTCTGAAGCCGTTGGCCCTCGGTCCGAATCGTCTCGAGGTCCTGGAGGGCCTGACGACGATTGGCTTCATGCAGTTCAGCCTGCTGACGCTTGAATTCCGCAGCCTCCTGTTCCAGTTGCTGTCTGCGCTGCTGAGCTTCGAGCTCCAGCTGCTGCCGGCGTGCTGTGAACTGCTGCTCCTGCTGAGCGAGCTTGGCCTGCATCTCCTGCTCGAGAGCCGCGCCCTGCTGGCGAGTGGTCTTGAGCAGGGTTTCGCACTGCTGCCTTGTCTGTTCCCGCAGGTCATTCACCTGCCGCTCCGCCTCCTGGCGGACTGATGCACTGCTCACCAGTTGTTCGTGCTGGCGTCTGCCCTGTTGCACGAGTTCCTCGGCTTGCTGCTTCGCCGTGTTGATGAAGGAGTCGCGACGTTCCAGAAGTTGCGCTGCGCGTTCAACCTCCCCCGGCAGCGCCTCCCGGATGGCATCCAGCAGTTCAACGGCGTCGTTTTCGTTCACCAGACGCCCGCCGCTGAATGGCACGCGCCCTCCCTCCAGGAAGACATCCTCCAGCTGATCCAGCTGATCGAGAACGGCGAAGCGGGTGTCGCTCATATCAACGAAGCGGGAAAGCTGAATTAAAGAGCTTCATGAGGTCCTTGGCTACCACTTCGGGCACCATGTGGTCGATCGTTCCACCGAAGCGGGCCACCTCTTTGACCACCGAGCTGCTCAGGAAACTGTGGCGAGCCGAAGTGGCCAGAAAAACCGTTTCGAGTGTTTCAGCCAGCGAGCGATTGGTGTGGGCGATTTGCAGCTCGTATTCGAAATCACTCATCGCCCGCAGGCCCCTCAGGATCAGATCGGCCCGGTGGGTTTCCGCACAGTTCACCGTGAGACCGTCGAAGCTGACCACTTCAATTCCTTTCAGGTGTGAGGTGGCGGCCTGAATCTGAGCAATGCGTTGCTCCACGCTGAAGGCCGGCTTTTTATTCGGATTGGATAGAACGGCGACGATCACACCGCTGAACAACCTGGCGGACCGCTCGATCAGATCCATGTGCCCGTTCGTGAGCGGATCAAAACTGCCCGGGTAAAGCGCTCTCATCCGACCCCACCGGTACTGGGCGGATCCTATGCAGCTGTTTGATCCCTAGATTTCGTGGACATCGGTTTCCCCCATGAGTCTCGACGCTGACGCCAAGAAGGTTCTCCTCCGCAAGATTCCCCACGGTCTCTTCGTGTGCGGTGTCCGGGAAGGCGATGAAGTGAACGGTTTCACCGCAAGCTGGGTCACCCAGGGTTCATTCGAACCACCTCTGGTTGTGATGGGTGTGAGGGCAGACAGCACCAGTCACGGCATCATCGAGCGCACAGGTCGTTTCTCTCTGAACATGCTGAAGGCTGATCAGAAGGATCTCGCCGCTGTGTTCTTCAAACCGCAGAAAGGCCTTGGCGGTCGGTTCGATGCGGCTCCATTCAGTGAAGGGCCCCTGGGTCTGCCGTTGCTCGACAACGTGATCGGAGGCGTTGAGTGCGAGCTTGTCGGCAAGATCGCGCACGGGGATCACACCGTGTTTGTGGGGGAGGTGAAAACAGCCCGGTTGCTGGAGGACGGAGATTCTCTGACCATGGCCAGCACGGGCTGGAACTACGGAGGCTGAGCGAATCTTGGAGGGCGCTCCAACTGCACCGCTGCTCACTCAGCCCGAAAGGCTGGAGCGACGGCTGAAGGAAATTCCTCCTGAACCCGGTTGTTACCTGATGCGAGATGGAGAGGATCGAATCCTCTACGTCGGCAAATCCAAGGCTCTTCGCAGCCGGGTTCGCAGTTACTTCCGCAGTCGTCACGATCTGTCCCCGCGCATCCGTCTGATGACGCGTCAGGTGTGCGAGATCGAATTCATCGTCACCGACAGCGAGGCCGAGGCCCTTGCACTGGAATCCAACCTGATCAAGAACCATCAGCCGCACTTCAATGTGCTGCTGAAGGACGACAAGAAATACCCCTATCTCTGCATCACCTGGAGTGAGGCGTACCCTCGCATCTTCATCACCCGTCGACGGCGTTTCCGCAGCCCTTTGGATCGCTTCTACGGCCCCTACGTCGATGTGGGTCTCCTGCGCCGGACGCTGTTCCTGGTCAAGCGGGTGTTCCCGCTGCGGCAGCGTCCGAGGCCGCTGCACCAGGACCGGACCTGCCTGAACTACAGCATCGGGCGTTGTCCAGGTGTCTGTCAGGAGAAGATCAGCTCCGAGGACTATCACCGCACCCTGCGCAAGGTGGCGATGGTGTTCCAGGGCCGCAGCGATGAACTGCAGCTGCTGCTGGCGGAACAGATGGAGCGTTATGCCGAACGTCTGGATTTCGAATCGGCTGCGCGAGTGCGCGATCAGCTTCAGGGCCTTGACCAGCTGACGGCTGATCAGAAGATGAGCCTTCCTGATTCATCGGTGAGTCGGGACGTGGTCGCCCTGGCCTGTGACGACCGATTGGCGGCGGTTCAGCTGTTTCAGATGCGTGCCGGAAAGCTGGTGGGGCGTCTTGGGTACATGGCCGATGCCGATGGCCTTGATCCAGGTCTGATTCTTCAGAGGGTGATTGAGGAGCACTACAGCCAGGTGGATGCTGTGGAGATCCCTCCGGAATTACTGGTTCAGCATCAACTTCCCCAACAGCTGCTGATGGAGGAATGGCTGACGGAACAGCGGGAGCGGCGGGTTCAGATTCATTGCCCGAAGCAGCGACAGAAGGCTGATCTGATCGAATTGCTGCAGAGGAATGCTGAGTTTGAACTGCTCAGGGCCAAGCAGGGGCAGGAGCAACAGGCACTGGCGACAGAGGATCTGGCGCAGTTGCTTGAACTTCCCAATCCACCTCGTCGGATTGAGGGGTACGACATCAGCCACATCCAGGGCAGCGATGCGGTCGCCTCTCAGGTGGTGTTCATCGATGGGCTCCCCGCCAAGCAGCACTACCGCAAGTACAAGATCCGCAGCAGCAGCATCCGTGCGGGTCACAGCGACGATTTCATGGCGATGGCTGAAATCATGCGTCGTCGGTTCCGCCGCTGGGCCCGCGCCAAGGCCGAAGGCGTCGATGTGGGTGCACTGCGCCACAGGGGTGGAAGTGCCCTCCAGACCGATGGCCTCAACGACTGGCCTGATGTGGTGATGATTGACGGCGGCAAAGGTCAGCTCTCCGCGGTGATGGAGGCCCTGCGTGAACTGGATCTGCATGAAGACCTCAACGTGTGCTCACTGGCCAAGCAGCGCGAGGAAGTCTTCCTGCCCGGGGAAAGTCAGCCCCTCGACAGCGAGCCTGATCAGCTCGGTGTGGCCCTGTTGCGTCGTCTCCGGGATGAAGCGCATCGCTTCGCGGTCTCATTCCATCGACAACAGCGAGGGCAGCGGATGAAACGGTCCCGTCTGTCGGATATCCCGGGTCTTGGTCCGAAACGTGTGAAAGACCTCCTGGCGCACTTTCATTCCATCGACGCCATTCAGCTGGCCTCCGTTGAGGTGCTGGCCAAGGCGCCCGGTGTCGGCCCCGCACTGGCAAGGGATATCCACGGTTTCTTCCATCCCGATGAAGAAGAGCGCCAGGATGTGACGTCCGATGAGCCCCGTGCACGCATCGCATGATTCGCCGACTGTTACTGATGCTCTGCCTGGCCGCATGGATCAGCCTGTTGCCTTCGCCGGCACTGGCATCCCCGGGATTGTGCACCGGGCCGGTCTGCGCCGATGACATCACGCGCCGGGCGAAGAACCACTGGCAGCTGGTGATGCGTCTCAATGATCAGCAGGGACACCGGGAAAAAGTGGTGATGGATTGCCGTGCCAAGGTTCTCAGTCCCCGGGCTGGTCAGGTGGATCGTGGCTACGCCACAGCCCTGGGGGTGCGTGCCTGCCGACTCGCGAACGAGGAGGGTTGAGTGGAGATCAGCCTTGTTTATCCCCATCAGCTGTTCGCTGACCATCCGGCAATACAGCCCGGTCGTCCGGTCGCACTGATCGAAGATCCCCTCTTTTTCGGCACCGATCCACGCTGGCCACTGCGAGTGCACCGGCAGAGGCAGGTTCTCCATCGCGCCTCAATGAGCAGCTATGCAGCTGGATTGAAGGAGCGTGGATGGCAGGTTCTGCATCAACGACACGATGCGGCTGTCGATACAGGCGCTCATCTGGAGCTTCTTCGGAAAGCCGGATACCGCCACTTTCATCTGGCAGACCCTGTTGATGATCTGCTGGAGCGCCGACTGCACGCTTTTGTCCAGCGCCATGACTGTCGCCTGACGACCCTTGCGACACCGATGCACCTCACCCCCTCCAGCGTTCTGGAGGAGCACTTCGGCCGTGGCAAAAAGCCGTTCATGGCGAAGTTCTACGAAATGCAGCGCAAGAGACTCGGTGTGCTGCTGGAACCGGATGGCGGTCCTCTCGGCGGGCGCTGGAGTTATGACGCCGAAAATCGCAAAAAGCTGCCGAAGGGCATTTCCGTTCCTGACGTGCCCAGCTGTTCTCCGTCATCCTTCGTGCTCTCAGCTCAACAGCAGCTGGCTGAGGAGGCGTTGCCGCATCTGGGTTGTGCCGAAACATTCGCTTACCCCGTCACTCATTCCGATGCCGAACGATGGCTGGATCAGTTTCTGGAGGTTCGGTTTCAGCAGTTCGGGGCCTATGAGGACGCCATCAGCACTCAGCACAGGGTGATGTGGCACGGCGTGCTGACGCCGATGCTCAACATCGGGCTGCTGACGCCACAGCAGGTTCTCGATCGAACTCTGGCAAGGGCCGAGCTCGGAGATATCCCGCTCAATTCACTGGAGGGATTCATCCGCCAGATCATCGGCTGGCGGGAATTCATGGCAGCCATGTACCGCCGTCACGGTGTGACCATGCGCACCAGCAACTTCTGGAATTTCGACGACGACCCGATCCCGGAGGCTTTTTACACCGGTTCCACCGGGTTGCCCCCGATTGATGACGCCATCCGGCACGCCCTCGACACCGGTTACTGCCATCACATTGAAAGGCTGATGCTGCTCGGCAACCTGATGCTGCTCTGCGGGTTTCATCCCAACCGCATCTACACCTGGTTCATGGAGCTGTTCGTCGATGCCTATGACTGGGTGATGGTGCCCAATGTCTATGGCATGAGCCAGTTCGCTGATGGAGGGATCTTCACCACCAAGCCCTACCTCTCGGGCTCAAATTACGTGCGAAAAATGTCGGACTACCGCAAGGGTCCGTGGTGTGAGATCTGGGATGGCCTGTTCTGGAGTTTCATTCAACGTCATGACACTTTCTTCCGCAGTCAGTACCGACTGGCGATGATGGCTCGGAACCTCGATCGCATGGCACCGGAGACGCTTCTGGAGCATCAGCGACGGGCCAGTGCCTTCCTTGAAGGTCTCTCCTGAACTCTGCGTATGTCCGCCTCACTCCGGTTGCCTTGATGACACTCCCACCCGAGGCTTACCTCTGGTTCAAGACCCTCCATATCGTGGGAGTGGTGGTCTGGTTCGCCGGTCTGTTCTATCTGGTTCGTCTCTTCATTTATCACGTCGAGACAGCCGAACTGGCGGAGGAGCTGCAACAGCCCTTCCGAGATCAATACACGTTGATGGAGAAGCGGCTCGCCAACATCATCACCACCCCCGGCATGGTCGTGGCCGTGTCGATGGCAACAGGCCTGCTGGTGGTTCAGCCCAGCTGGCTTCAACAGGGCTGGATGCACGCCAAGCTCGCCTTTGTGGCAGCGCTGCTGGCTTATCACGCCTTCTGCTATCGAGTGATGGGTCAGTTGCAGGCAGGCACCTTCAGCTGGAACGGAAAACAGCTGAGGGCACTGAATG
>CAJWZW010000051.1 GCA_913050565.1 uncultured Synechococcus sp. | reverse complement strand
TGGGAATCATCGAGGTGATCGGGCTTTTCGCAGTGCTGGGACTGGCCGCCTGGCGCATTGAAAGTGGTGATCTGACGATCGCGGGTCTCAGCAGCTACCTCACGGGTCTGATTGTGCTGATCGATCCGATCGCCCACGTCACCAACAACTTCAACGAGTTTCAGCAGGGTCAGGCATCGTTGCGTCGATTGCGTGAGATTGAGCAGGAGCCCAGGGAGCCCGACGATCCCACCGATGCGGTGACATTGGGTGATCTGAGTGGAGATCTGATTCTTCAGTCACTCAGCTTCAGCTACACACCCAGTCAGCCGGTGCTTCACCAGCTTGATCTGCGCGTCTCGGCCGGATCCGTGCTGGCGGTGGTTGGTCCCTCCGGTGCAGGCAAAAGCACTCTGTTTTCTCTCCTGCTCCGGTTCAACACAGCTCAGCAGGGGCGGATCCTGCTGGATGGCGTAGACCTCAGCCGTCTCAAGGCTCGGGATCTGCGTCAACGGGTGGCGCTCGTTCCCCAGAGAACAATGGTCTTCTCCGGCACGATTGCAGAAGCCATCCGCTTCGGGCGTCGCGCCAGCGACGAGCAGGTAGCCAATGCGGCTCTGTTGGCGAACGCTGATGGTTTCATTCAGGCCTTGCCCGATGGCTACAACACGTTGCTGGAAGAGCGTGGAAGCAATCTTTCCGGTGGTCAGCTCCAGCGCATCGCCATTGCGAGGGCCGTGTTGGGCAACCCTGCGCTGCTGCTGCTGGATGAAGCCACCAGTGCTCTGGATGCTGAAGCGGAAGCTGCGGTTCAGCTGGGACTCAAGCGGGCGATGGCCGATCGAACGGTGCTGGTGATTGCGCATCGCCTGGCCACGGTTCAGGAGGCCGATCAGATCGTGGTGCTTGAGCAAGGCCGAATTGTGGACAGCGGCACGCACGATGCCTTGATGCAGCGGGGTGGCCGCTACCGAGATCTGTGTGAAAGGCAATTCATTCGCGACCTGCAGAACAGCTGATTGCCCCTACGATCAGCACGCCGGATCCGAACCAATCCCGGCAAAGAACCATGACCGATTCCGCCGCAAACAACTCCAACCCCGTGCTGACCTTTGAGGGTAAGAAGTACGACCTCAACACCCTTCCGGATGACTTGAAGGAGCTGGTGCGGGGCATGCAGGTTGCCGATGCACAACTGCGTATGCACGAGGACACCCTGAAAGTGCTGGCTGTGGGTCGTCAGAGCCTGGCGATGCAACTCAACGAAAAGCTCAAAACAGTCACGCCGATGCCGGAGAACGGTTGAACCCCAGATCAACTCCATCAAACAGCTGTTGATGGTTGAGGGGGCGAAAGCCCCCTTTTTTTGACTCAGCGTTCGAAACGATGCTCTTTGCTGAGTCGGAACACTGTTCCTGAAAGAAGCAGCAGCGCGACGAGGTTGGGGAGTGCCATCAGGCCATTGAGGGTGTCGGCGACCGACCAGATCACACCGCGATCACCGGCGACAGCGCCAATGACCACAACGGCGACCCAGACCAGGCGAAAGGGCAGCACAGCCGCTTCTCCGAAGAGATAAGTGGTGCAGCGTTCGCCGTAGAAACTCCAGCCAAGGATGGTGGTGAAGGCGAAGATCACCAGTCCGGCGGTGACGACGATGCCACTGCCGTTCAGCCCGGTATTGAATGCTGCGATCGAGAGATCGGCCCCACTGAGTCGATCTCCGGCCGCTGTGGTGAGCAAATGAGCCTGGGTGGTGATGATCACCAGGGCCGTCATCGTGCAGATCACCAGGGTGTCGATGAAGGTGCCCAGCATGGCCACCGTGCCCTGGCGAACTGGATCATCAGTGCGAGCAGCGGCGTGGGCGATCGGGGCGCTGCCAAGGCCCGCTTCGTTGGAGAAGATTCCTCTCTTGAAACCCATCAGAATCACCTGACCCAGGGCACCGCCGACAGCGGCTTCGCCGGAAAAGGCATTCGAGAAGATGGTTGCGAAGGCCTGGGGAACGGCGGTGATGTTCAGCAACAGCACCAACAGACAACCACCGATGTAGAGCACTGACATCAGAGGAACGATGGCTGATGCCGCCTGGGCGATCCGGCGGATCCCGCCAATCACGACGGCGAAAACCAGTGCAGCAAGAACGACTCCCGTCACCAACTTCGGTACGCCGATCAGGCTCAGGGCTGAGGACACCTCAAAGGCCTGGACGCCATTGCCGATGCCGAACCCTGCCAGCATCCCGAAGAGCGCGAACAAGCCAGCCATCCAGCCCCAGCGTGAGCCCAGGCCGTTTTTGATGTAGTACATCGGCCCACCAACGTGGTCGCCGTTGTCGTCGGTTTCCCGGTAGTGAACGGCGAGCACCGCTTCGGCGTATTTCGTCGCGATTCCGAACACCGCGATCACCCACATCCAGAACACGGCTCCGGGGCCTCCAACGGCGATCGCCCCGGCAACCCCTGCGATGTTTCCGGTGCCGATGGTGGCTGACAGCGAGGTCATCAGCGCCTGGAATGGCGTGATCTCACCCTCGCCGCTCTCGGCATCCTGTTGAAGCAGCATGCGGATGCCGTAGCTGAGCCGCTGCAGAGGCATGAAGCGCAATCCCAGCATCAGCACGATGCCGGTGACGGCGATCAGGCTGACCGTCGGCCAGCCCCACACCAGTCCGTTGATCGGTCCGTTGATTGCCTCAACGGTGGATTCCAGTGTGCCCATCCAAGCCACGAGATTGGCTGGATGGTGTCACACCCACCGATGCAAGGCAATCCATTCAAAGGGCCTGCAGATCCTCGAAGCGGAAGGTCTGGGAGCCAGCCGGTGTTTCACCGTGGGCCTCGGTTTCGATCACCCGTTCCTGCAACACCCAGCGACCGTCCTCCGGCAGGGGAACGAAGGTGTCGGTGAAGCTGCTGCGACCGCCGCGGGCTTCTCCGGTGGCGGGGTCGGTGTACTGGCTGGTGTACGTCTTGCTGAGATATCCCGAGCCGGTATCGGTGACTGCCGTGGTGAAGACGGTGACCACCGTGCCGTGAATGTGGCGGTGAACCATGGTCACCACGTCATCCTTGATCCGGTAGCGATCACCCTCGCCCTTGCCTCCGACGATCACCTCGGTGCCGACGCTGTCGGTTTCACCAGCTGTGAATGTGTTGGCTCCATGGGTCTGCTCAAAGCTGCGGCGAACCCGGTGAATGGCAATCTCCCAGAGCTGTGAACTGATCGCCTTGAGGATGGCTTCATCTTCAACACCGTCCACCTTGGCCTTGAGATCGGCTCCAATCTGGAAGCGCCCTTCGACCTGCTGGTCGCCCTGCTTCCAGATGCAACGGCCCTGATATCCGCCAAATCCCGGCTCCCATGTGTAGCGGTTTTCGTAGGCGCGCCGAAAGCTTTCCTGCAGATCGCTGCCTGGCTTGACGGGTGAGGAGGTGGTCACAACGATTGAAGTGCTGATTTCAACCTTACTGATCAAATCAGGGTTTCACTGCTCAAAGGCACTGGGCGTGAACGTCCTGCAGGGCATGAATGCTGAGGGTGGGCTGGTTCTGCAATGCGCTGATCGCCTCCACTGCTGCACGGGCTCCCGCAAGGGTGGTGACGGTGGGAACGGCGTAGTCGAGGGCGGCACGGCGCAGATAACGGTCGTCGTAGGCAGCCTGACGTCCGATCGGGGTGTTGATCACCAGCTGAACCTGTTTGGAGCGAATCAGATCCTCAATGTTGGGGCGACCTTCATGCACCTTGAGCACTGAACGAACCTTGAGCCCGGCACGATCCAGAGCTGAAGCGGTTCCCGATGTTGCGATCAGGTCAAATCCCAGTTCGATCAGACGGGCTGCCACCGGTACCAGCGCCGGCTTGTCCCTGTCATGGGTTGAGAGGAAAACGGTGCCAGCGGTGGGCAGGGCCTCTCCGGCACCCAGCTCCGCTTTGGCATAGGCCATGCCGAAGTTGTCGGCAGACCCCATCACTTCACCGGTGGAGCGCATTTCCGGCCCCAGCACGGTGTCGGCACCCGGGAAGCGACGGAAGGGCAGCACGGCTTCCTTGATCGTTTGCAGCGGCGGTTGCGGCTCCCGTTGCAATCCGACCGCCTGAAGCGTCTCGCCAGCCATCAGTCGTGTGGCAATTTTTGCCAGAGGCTGGCCGGTTGCCTTGGCCACAAAAGGAACAGTTCGCGATGCCCGGGGGTTGGCTTCAATGATGTACACCACCTCTTCACCTTCATCCGTTTTCTGAACGGCGAACTGAAGATTGATCAGTCCCTGAACCTTCAGGGCCAGGGCAAGTCCCCGACTCCAGTCGCGAATGGTGGCCAGAGCACTTTCGCCGAGGGAAACCGCTGGCAGGCAACAGGCTGAATCCCCGGAATGAATGCCGGCCGGTTCGATGTGTTCCATCAGTCCGCCGATCACCACGTTGTTCTCGCAATCGCAGAGGGCGTCCACGTCCACCTCGACTGCATTCTCGAGGTACTGGTCAATCAGCACCGGGTGATCCGGCTCAACCTGCACCGCCTCACGCATGTAGCGGTTGAGCTCCTCCTGGTCGAACACCACCTCCATCGCTCTTCCCCCGAGCACATAGGACGGACGCACAACCACGGGGTAGCCCACCCCGGTGGCCACCGAGCGTGCCTCCGCTTCGCTGCGGGCCAGGCCATGGCGGGGCTGGCGAATGTTCAGCTCACTGAGAATGGCCTCGAACTGTTCGCGATCCTCGGCGCGGTCAATCGATTCCGGTGAAGTGCCCCAGATCCTTGTTCCCGTGGCGCGACCCTCATCACTGTCCAGCCAGCGCAGCAGCGGAATCGCAAGTTTCAGAGGCGTCTGCCCACCGAACTGGACAACAACTCCATCGGGTTGTTCGGCCTCGATCACATTGAGGACATCCTCAAGGGTGAGCGGCTCGAAGTACAGGCTGTCGCTGGTGTCGTAGTCGGTGGAAACCGTCTCGGGATTGCTGTTCACCATCACCGAAGCAATGCCGTGTTCCTGGGCTGCAAAGGAGGCGTGGCAGCAGCAGTAGTCGAACTCGATCCCCTGGCCGATGCGGTTGGGCCCTCCCCCGAGGATCATCACCTTGCGTTGCGTCTCAGAACGCTCCACCTCGTTGGCGGGCGCAAGAGTTGTCAATGTGCCCTCAGCATCCAGGCGCTGCAGCGGGCGTTCGTAGGTGGAGTAGTGATACGGCGTGGTGGATGCGAATTCGGCTGCACAGGTGTCGACGGTCTTGAAAACGGCACGGATTCCCAGGCCATGCCGATGCCGTCGAACCGCCAGTTCATCACTGCCGGTGCACCAGCCGATCTGACGATCCGAGAACCCCAGCTGTTTGAGTTCAAGCAGGGCCTCTGCTGTGAGCTGGTGGAGCTGCTGATCCCGCAGGAGGGTCTGTTCCGCATCAACGATGCGGCGAAGCTTGGCGAGGAACCATGGATCGATGCTGCTGATTCGATGGATCTCCTCATCGCTTCGGCCGCGGAGCATTGCGGTGCGGAGCGAAAGAATCCGATCAGGTGAAGGGGTCCGCAGCAGTCGATCAATTTCGCTGTCGTTCAGTTCGGGTTCAGGCCGGTCCCCTCCCCAGCCGGAAAGACCGGTTTCCAGAGAACGCATCGCCTTCTGGAAGGACTCCTCAAAACAACGGCCGATGGCCATCGCTTCACCCACAGATTTCATGGAGGTGGTGAGCACGGCCGGACTGCCTCGAAACTTCTCGAATGCGAAGCGAGGAATCTTCGTGACCACGTAATCAATCGTGGGCTCGAAGCAGGCCGGAGTTTTGCCAGTGATGTCGTTGAGGATCTCGTCGAGGGTGTAGCCCACGGCCAGTCGCGCCGCGATCTTGGCGATCGGGAATCCAGTGGCCTTGCTCGCCAGAGCGGAGGACCGACTCACGCGGGGGTTCATCTCGATCACCACCACATCACCGTTTTCGGGATTGATGGCGAACTGAATATTGCTGCCGCCGGTGGCCACGCCGATTTCGCGAATGATCGCGATTGATTGATCTCGCAGACGCTGATATTCGCGATCCGTCAGGGTTTGTGCAGGTGCCACGGTGATGGAATCACCGGTGTGGACTCCCATCGGGTCGAGGTTTTCGATGCTGCAGACGATCACGACGTTGTCTGCCAGGTCGCGCATCACCTCCAGCTCGAATTCCTTCCAGCCCAGCAGGGATTGCTCGATCAGGATCTGAGAGACAGGGCTGGCTTCAAGCCCGCTTTTGCAGATCGCCGCATATTCCTCAGGGTTGTAAGCGATGCCTCCACCACTGCCCCCGAGGGTGAAGGCGGGCCTGATGATGCGGGGGAAGCTGCCGATCGCCGCACCCACCGTTTCCGACTCTTCCAGAGTTGAGGCGATCCCCGATGGGCAGACCTTGACGCCGATGCGCTCCATGGCCTGCTTGAACAACAAGCGGTCCTCTGCTTTCTGGATCGCCTTGAGATCAGCGCCGATCAGTTCCACGCCGAAGCGCTCGAGCGTTCCGTTTTCAGCCAGAGTGACCGCAAGGTTCAGGGCGGTCTGCCCACCCATGGTCGGCAGCAGAGCATCCGGCCGCTCCGTTTCGATGACCTGAGTCACCACTTCGGGGGTGAGTGGTTCGATGTAGGTCCGATCCGCCATGCCTGGATCGGTCATGATCGAAGCGGGGTTGGAATTGACCAACACCACTTCAAAACCTTCATCGCGCAGGGCTTTGCAGGCCTGCGTTCCCGAGTAATCGAACTCACAGGCCTGCCCGATCACGATTGGACCGGACCCCAGAAGCAGGATGCGACGAAGATCAGTCCGCCGGGGCATGCGCTCGTATCAGGCCAAACCTGTTCACCTTCTCACGCAGCTGTTTCAGTCCAGCTTCTCGCTACGGTTGGTGATACAGGGGTTTCCTTCGCAATGAGTGAGCTTCAGCGCCTGAAGGGGT
The DNA here is from genome assembly GCA_913050565.1 of uncultured Synechococcus sp. GTDB lineage: Bacteria > Cyanobacteriota > Cyanobacteriia > PCC-6307 > Cyanobiaceae > Parasynechococcus. Next base: position 5,182 of record CAJWZW010000051.1, on the reverse strand, counting down.
TGCTGCCGCCGGAAATGCAGAGCTGGGTGTTTGTTGAATCCGCTGCTGCAGTGGATCCCCCGCTCATCACCCTCGAGGAAATCGGTCGCGACGAGGTGGAGATTCAGGTTGATCTCGACGCCTGGGATGCCATGGCGCTGGACCACCGCAACCTCTTGTTCTGGCATGAAGTCGGTCGAATTCAGAACGACACGATCCCTCGCGATGGGTGGGAGATGGCGGCCCTCGCGATCGGTCTGGGAGGAGCCATCGGGGAACTGTGGGTTCAGGACGGTCTGTTGCTGCTGATGGCTCTTGGTCTGTCCGGCTTTGCCGGTTACCGCCTCTACCTCAAGAACAACGCGGAAAAACGTCTCCAGGACGCCATCAGTGCCGATGAGCGGGCCATCGACCTCGCCTGTCGATTCGGTTACAGCGTTCCAAACGCTTACCGGAGCCTTGGCGGTGCTCTCAAGGATCTGGTGGAGCAGACCCGGAAAAAACGTCGTCGCGGCTTTTACGAGGATCGTCTCGAGGCCTTGCGCAAGAGTGCAAGCAAAGCCAGGGCTGAAATGGCACAGCAGGAAGGCTCCCGCAGTTCGGTCAGCAGCGAAAACGTTTATGGATAGTCAACAACTGGCCGAACTGGCCGCTGACGCCTGTGACGACCGAAAGGCGCAGGACATCCGACTGATTCGTGTGGATGAGGTGTCGAGCCTGGCGGACTGGATGGTGATCGCCGGTGGGCAGTCCGATGTTCAGGTTCGTGCCATTGCACGCTCGGTGCAGGACCGGCTCGAACTGGAGGCTGAGCGCCTGCCGTTGCGCAAGGAAGGCATCCATGAAGGTCGCTGGGCTCTCCTTGATTACGGAGAGCTCATCGTGCACGTGTTGATGCCGGACGATCGTCGGTACTACGACCTCGAATCATTTTGGAGCCACGGGGAAAGTCGGGTCTTCTTACCGTCCGTGAAACTTTTAGAAAGAATCAATGAATGAGTACGTCTCTTGCCCCGTTCCTCCGGAGCAGAGACCCCTGGAAGAATTCCAGCAACTCAACGACTCCTGGTTCTTTGCCTGGCCAGCGGGTGACCAGCCCTACCTCAGCCGCAGCCTGACCATCAGCTGGGCCCTGATGCTGCCTTTGTGCATTCTCATCGCAAGCGGCAGCTGGACCCTTCGGGACGATCCTCCGAGGCTTGTCGCAGCTGGTGCTGTTGCGGCTCTTGTGCTCCCGCTGTTGCTTCTGGTCCGTCAGTGGCTGGGTTGGACCTATGTGATGAAACGTCTGCTCGCAGAAAAGGTCGATTACGAGGAATCGGGTTGGTACGACGGACAGACCTGGGAGAAACCCCTGTCCTGGCGAAGCCAGGATCTCCTGGTGGCTCGCCACGAGGTCAGGCCGATTCTCGGCCGGTTGAGCAGGGCCATGGCTGCTGCGGCCGGCTTGATGCTGGGTGGAGCCAGCCTCTGTCAGGCTCTCTGAACTGCGCTGTCATCGGGATATGACTCTTCCTTCCGGTTTCAGTGGCACATCCAGAGCTGGAACGTCGTCGCTTGAGGTGACTCTCTGCCGCGGAGGCAGCTTCGAATCACGTCACCGGGTTCATGCGGTGGTCTGCGACATCAGAGGCAGGGTGTTGATGTCGGCAGGAGAGCCAGGGTTCGAGACATTCATCCGTTCGGCTCAGAAACCTTTTCAGGCGCTTCCCTTCCTCAGCAGTGGAGCTGCTTCAGCCATCGATTGCGGTGATCGGGGCATCGCCATCAGCTGTGCCTCCCATTCCGGCAGCACAACCCATGCCCGCGAAGCGTTCAAACTGCTCTGGCAGTCGGATCTGGATGTTGGTCTCCTGCAATGCCCCGTTCCGCCAGGCTCGGAAAGTGCCCTTCAGTACAACTGTTCCGGTAAACACGCGGCTTTTCTTGCCACCAGTCGCAAGATGAGCTGGCCTCTTGAGACCTATCTGCAGGCCGATCACCCTCTGCAGCAGGAAGTGAATCGCCGCATCGCCGAACTTCTGGGGCTTCCACCGGATGAGCTGGTGGCATCCAGGGATGACTGCGGTGCACCGACCCTTCGCCTGCAGTTGTCGCAGATGGCGTTGTTGTATGCCCACCTGGGGGGTGCAGAGCAGGCGGAACTGGAGCAGATCAGCCGCGCGATGCTGGCCCATCCTGAACTCGTGGCAGGGGAGGGACGCTTCGATACGGAACTGATGCGTCGCAGCCATGGTCAGGTGCTTTCCAAGGGTGGTGCTGAAGGCATCCAATGTCTGAGCCGCGTCGGTGAGGGACTCGGGGTTGCCATCAAGGTTGAGGATGGTTCCCGTCGTGCCAAACATGCGGTGGCCTTGCACTTGATGCGACAGCTGGAGTGGCTGACTCCTCTGAGCCTGGATGATCTTGAGGAGCAGGTGCTGAAGGTCAATCCCGGTGTGACCCTGCAGGTGCGAGGAGCTCTTGAGTTTCAGAAAGGTTGAAAACTTCTGTTCTCAGGAACATGAACGTGTATGATATTTGGGCTGCCGCGGGGTAGAGCAGTCTGGTAGCTCGTCGGGCTCATAACCCGAAGGTCGGGAGTTCAAATCTCCCCCCCGCCACCAAAGATCAAATTGCAATGAGGCCTTTCAGGGCCTCTTTTTTTGTCTGAATCAAAGCGTTGATTCTTCGAAATCCGCCCTGTCTGTTTGCTTTTGATTTTTGTCAATGGTCTGGAAAGAGAATGAGATCGTTTGGTCAGTGTTTTCATTCTTTCATTAGATAATTCCCTGATACTTCTTGCCATAGACGGCGGTCCTGACGCAGTTGCCGATCAGGACGCTGAGGCGACTCGATCTTTGCGTGGTGGTCAGTTTCGTGCGGAATTTGCCTGGAGTTCTCGACACAAATATTCAGTTCATTGACCCTGAATTCATTCATTCAGATTCGATAAAGTACTGGTCAGCTGTACTGGAGTGTTTGTGATTGCTGGAACGCTGTTCCGCGATTGCCTGCCTGGGCTTGTGCGAATGCAGTTTGTTGTTTCTTACTTTTTTGGTGCTCTGCAGATAGCTTCGGTCATGGCTTTGCAGTGAAAATTCTGATGCCGGATGAGGCCATAAGTTATGGATGAAGTCCTGTCGTCCTGACCCACGCGAGAGGGTCTGGCTCTGGGGGTGGCTCAGCCATCCTTGCGCTGTTTGATCTTGCGACCTCTGCAGGAAACTTGTCGTTCTTCTCTCCACTTTCCTTGAACAGCCGCAGTGGCCAGATCGATGGGCCCTGGGACGCCATCGTGGTTGGCTCCGGAGCCAGTGGCGGTGTGGCGGCTCTCACCCTCGCCGAGGGAGGAGCGCGTGTTCTGGTGATTGATGCAGGCCCCGACCTCACGTCCAAGGCTGCGCTTGGTTCGGAGCCTGCCAACCTGCTGCGGCGCCTGGAAGGCGTCAGCACCGGTCGCCACCGCCAGCAGGCTCAGCACCCCGGCTACTGGAAAGCCAATCCGCGTCTGTACGCAGACGAGCGGCGTCATCCCTACACCCATCCCCCAGAGCGTCCGTTCCTCTGGACCCGCGGTCTTCAGGTTGGTGGCCGGAGCCTGACCTGGGGCGGCATCACGCTGCGGTTGTCTGATGAGGATTTTCAGGGTGTTGATGCTGAGGATGGCAGGGTCGAATGGCCGATCCGCTTTGCCGATCTCGAGGACGACTACGCCGCTTTGGAGCGGATGTTTGCTGTTCATGGATCCTCTGACGGGTTGTCGCATCTGCCCGATGGCGTGCTGCAGGAGCCGCTGCCGTTCACAGCCGCTGAAGAACGCTTTGCCTCCGCTCTGAAGGAACAGCTGGGCGTTTCGGCGATTCATTCCCGTGGGTTTGGTCCTCATCAGCCAGAGCGTGATGGTCCCTGGCCGCGCTCAAGCAGTCCTGGCAGCACCCTGCCCCGCGCCATGGCGACCGGACGGGTTGCGTTGTTGTCGCAGAAACTGGTGGAGCGGCTTCTGATCGCTCCCGGTGCGGATCGTGCCGACGGGGTGGTGGTGATTGATCAGAGCGATGGCGAGCGGCAAACCCTGCGGGCTGATCGAGTTGTGTTGGCGGCCTCGACGATTCAGACGCTGGCCATCCTGCTGCGATCGCAGCGAGAGGGACTGAACGAGCCGTCCGGGCGACTGGGCTCCCGTTTGATGGACCATGTGTCCACCAGCCAGTTTTTTGCCTTCGCTGATGCCAGCGAGCTGCCTCAGCCACCGCTCACCGGTGCCGGCAGCTTTTTCCTTCCCTTTGGCCGCCACCTCGAGGGGGCTTCCTTCCAAGGTGGTTATGGCCTCTGGGGAGGGATTGGTCGGTTTGATCCGCCGGGGTGGTTGAGGAGCCGGCCCCAGGCAGTGAGCGGCTTTCTGATCGGCCATGGTGAGGTGCTGCCCCGCGCGAGCAACCGCGTCAGCCTCAGCTCGAAGACCGATCGCTGGGATATGGCGGTCCCCCACATCGACTGCCAATGGGGAAGCAACGAACAGTTGATGGTGGAACACATGCGGCAACAGATGCAGCTGTGCATCGCTGCAGGTGGTGGTGAATCCCTGCCGTTCACAGCTCTGTTCCGTCTTCCTCTCGCCAACTCACTGCTCAGTGGTGCCGTCGCCCTGTCAGACGGGGCGGCTCCACCTGGGTACTACATCCATGAAGTGGGAGGAGCTGCCATGGCCCATGCCCCTGATCGAGGAGTCGTCGATCCAGACAACCGGTTGTGGGGGGCCAGGAACGTCCTTGTGGTGGATGGGGCCTGCTGGCCGACATCGGCCTGGCAGAGCCCGACGCTCACGATGATGGCGATCAGCCGACGCGCTTGTCGCCTTGCGCTCAGCCGTCGCGGCGAGTGAACAGATCGTCGAGGTAGCGCTCGGTGACAGCGCGATCTTCACAGCCGTTCTGGAACAAGAAGTGGGCCAGCGCAGAGCTCATGACCTGGTATTGATCCCAGTTCGGGTGTTCGCCGATGAACGCTTTCATGCCGCGGTAGAGAACCTCGGGAATCTCGGCCTCCATGCTCACGTAGGACAACCGGGCTGAAGCCGCAGAGGTTGATGCCACGCCCGCGTCGTGACACCGCTCCAGATGATTTCGATCCATCAAGATCCGCTCAGATCTCGTTTACGCCACTAAGAAAGCCACAACGCATGGGGTTGCGTCAAAGCTGTGGTGATTTTTGAAAATGCAGC
>CAJWZW010000050.1 GCA_913050565.1 uncultured Synechococcus sp. | reverse complement strand
ATCTGAGATAGTCGCGGATTGTGCAGATTCGCGGCTTCGGGCCGCAATGTCTTTGGCCAACGTTGTCGTCATCGGAGCGCAGTGGGGTGACGAAGGAAAGGGGAAGATCACCGATCTCCTCAGCCGCTCCGCCGATGTGGTGGTTCGCTATCAGGGCGGTGTGAATGCCGGTCACACGATCGTTGTTGACGACCGTGTGCTCAAGCTCCACCTGATCCCATCCGGCATCCTTTATCCGGAAACGGTCTGTCTGATCGGATCAGGCACCGTGATTGATCCGAAGGTGATGCTGGGTGAGCTGGACATGCTCATCGCCAACGACATCGACATTTCGGGGCTGCAGCTGGCATCAACAGCCCACGTGACGATGCCGTACCACCGCCTGCTGGACCAGGCGATGGAGAAGCAACGCGGCGAGCGGCGCATCGGGACCACGGGCCGTGGCATCGGTCCCACCTATGCCGACAAGTCACAGCGGAGCGGCATCCGTGTGATTGATCTGCTGGATGAACAGCGCCTCAGAGGGCGACTGGAGGGCCCACTGCAGGAAAAGAATCAGCTTCTGGAAACCATTTACGGCGTGGAGCCACTGGATTCCGAGTCCATCATTCAGGAATATCTGGGCTACGGGAAGCGGCTCTCCCCCCATGTCGTGGAGTGCACCCGCGCCATTCATCAGGCAGCGCGCAAGAAGCAGAACATTCTCTTCGAGGGAGCCCAGGGAACACTCCTGGATCTCGACCACGGCACGTATCCCTATGTCACCTCCTCCAATCCGGTGTCCGGAGGAGCCTGCATCGGAGCCGGCGTCGGTCCGACGCTGATCGATCGTGTGATCGGGGTCGCCAAGGCCTACACCACCCGGGTGGGGGAAGGTCCCTTCCCGACCGAGCTCAGCGGCCGACTGAATGATCAGCTCACTGAACGGGGCGGCGAATTCGGCACCACAACCGGACGCCGAAGACGATGTGGCTGGTTTGACGGCGTGATCGGTCGCTACGCCGTTCAGGTGAACGGCCTTGACTGCCTGGCGGTGACCAAGCTCGACGTGCTGGATGAACTGGATGAAATCCAGGTTTGTGTGGCCTATGAACTCGATGGCGAACGCATCGAGCATTTCCCCAGCAGTTCCGAGGACTTCGCCCGTTGTCAGCCCATCTTTGAAACGCTGCCTGGCTGGCAGTGCTCAACGGAGGATTGCCGCAAGCTCGAGGACCTGCCGAAGGCTGCGATGGACTATCTGCGGTTCCTTGCTGACCTGATGGAAGTGCCGATCGCCATTGTTTCGCTGGGCGCAAGCCGGGATCAGACCATCGTGGTTGAGGATCCCATCCATGGCCCCAAGCGAGCGCTCCTCAGCGCCTGATCCACCAAGGGGCATACTGCGGGACCCTTTCCATCTCCTCCATGGCTCCCGATGCCCGCTTCCCCAGCAGTTGCAGCCTGGATGTCGTGGGCATCGGCAACGCCATCGTTGATGTACTGGTTCAAACCGACGATTCCTTTCTCAGGGACAACGACCTGCAGAAAGGAGGCATGGCTCTGATTGACGAGTCCCAGGCCGGAAGCCTCTACTCCAGGGGCGGCGCTGGCCTGGAGACGTCCGGAGGGTCGGTGGCCAACACCATTGTGGGAATTGCTCAGCTCGGCGGCCGCGCCGGCTTCATCGGCCGAGTGCGCGACGACAAGCTGGGCACCAGCTTCAGCCAGGACATCCGGGCGGTAGGGGCTCGCTTCGAGACCCCTGCAGCCACGACAGGTGCCTCGACGGCTCGATGCCTCATCTACGTGACCCCTGATGCCGAGCGCACGATGTGCACCTTCCTCGGCGCTTCGACACAACTGGAACCTGAGGACCTGGATCTGTCGATGGTCCAGCAGACCAAGGTTCTGTATCTCGAGGGTTACCTCTGGGACAGTCCAGCCGCGAAGCGCGCCTTCATCGCTGCCGCGGAAGCCTGCCGGGCCGCCGGCGGCAAAGTGGCACTTTCACTCTCGGACGGTTTCTGCGTGGACCGTCACCGCGACAGCTTCCTGGAACTGGTGAACGGTCATGTGGATGTTCTGTTCGCCAATGAAGTGGAGATCAAATCGCTGTATCAAACCGACGACATCAACCAAGCCCTCGAGAAGGTTCGGGGGTGCTGCGAGGTGGTTGCCGTCACACGTGGTGCGGAAGGCTCCGTGGTGCTCAGCGGTGAGCAGCGTCTGAACATCGGCATCGTGAATCTCGGAAACCTGGTGGACACCACAGGAGCTGGAGACCTCTACGCCGGCGGCTTCCTGCATGCCTACACCCAGGGAGAAAGCCTGCAGCGCTGCGGGGAAATGGGAGCGCTCTGTGCAGGTCAGATCGTCACCCAGCTGGGAGCCCGCTCTCAGGTTTCTCTGCAGCAGCTGGCGGCGACCCATCTGAGCTGATTTCCGCAACAGCCCATTGGCCATAGGCCGGTGCAGCCTCCACCGGCCAGCTCAGCCATTCCGGCGTTTCATAGCTGTGGAGTTCCATCACCGCCTGATGCAGCGCGTCAAGGCAGCAAGGGGTGGTTTTCAGAAGAAGCTGGACTTCGCTCTCCCTCTCCATCCGACCTTTCCAGCGATACACCGAACGCTGGAGCTGGAAACTGACGCACGCGACCAGACGGCGCTCCAGCAGAGCCTCTGCCAGGGCTTCAGCCCGACCCTGATCGCCTTCGGTGGTCAAAACCAGGACGAGGCTGGTGGTTTCTGTCATGGGTGAAATGGAGGGATCGATGACGCGGAACCGGACAGACAGCGCAACAGATCCGCCTCACTGCCCACAATGTCAACACCGGCAGGTGGGGATGGCCGACGCAGCAGCAGCAGGCGCAGATCCAGCTCATCGCTGAGACGGCGCCAGAGTCGCTCCGTGACACCACCGGACTGTCGACAGAGAACGGAGTTGATCTCCCACCTCCGACAGAGGGCTCTCTCAATCGCCCCGGGTTCCTCTCCCTGAAGAGGTCTCAGCACCGCCAGATGGCCAGGGGGCATTCCGGCCGCCAGTGCCAGTCGCAACCCGGTTGCAGAGGGAAGGCAGCGGGCGAACACCTCGGCTCCGGCGGCACGTGCAGCCGCATGGGCCCGTGGAAGATGACGACCACCAATCGCCAGGAAAAGACGGCGCCCGTCAACATCGGCTCGCTCCAGGTCACTCCAGTCATTCAGCAGGAGCCCCCTCTCGCCGCATTCCTGAGCGCGCTCGAAACGCAGCAGCGGTTGATCCGATGCTGCACAGGCGCGCTGGAGATCAGCGCTGATCTGACAGGCAAACGGATGCGTCGCATCCACCACCCACCGGAACGGAGCCTTCGTCTTCAGTTCCGCCGAGATGGCTTCAGGCCCATCGAGCGCTCCAACCCTGATCTGATCAACGTCGAGGCCGGCATAAGCACGCGCCGCTGCGGCCGTGACAACGCTCACAGACACCCGCCAGCCCTGTCCTGCGAGAGCCGCGGCCAGATGCGGGCCTTCCCCTGTTCCAGCCAAAAGCCAAATTCGATCCTGGCGAAAGCTGCGGCCTTGCATCAGGATGGCCCCCGGAAACGGTGAGGACCATGAACCACTGCGTGCTTGAAGTGGAGGTGATTGACGCACCGACGGTTCGGTACACCCAGGACAATCAAACTCCGATCGGCGAGATGACCGTTCGCTTTGACGCCTTGCGGGATGGTGACCCCCCCGGTGAACTCAAGGTTGTGGGTTGGGGCAACCTCGCCCAGGAACTGCAGAGCAAGGTGCAGGTCGGCCAGCGCCTGATGCTGGAAGGTCGCCTGCGCATGAACACCGTGCCGCGGCAGGATGGCATGAAGGAAAAGAAGGCGGAATTCACTCTGGCCAGGATGCACCCGATCGGTGCCGCTGCAACGCCACCCAACGCCACAAGCAAGTCTGTGGCTCCACCTCCCTCCCCTGCAGCGAAGGCTGAGCCTGAAGCAGCCAACTGGAATGCTGCTCCCCTGGTGCCGGATACCGACGAGATCCCCTTCTGATCTCACCGTTGTCCGGAATCCTCCAGCAACTCACCGGCCCGCGCGATCATCTGCCCAAGCTCCCGTTCCAGGGCTGCCAGATCCAGGCGAAGGTCCACCCAGCGTCCACTGTCGATCTGTTGCAGCAGCCAGGCCCGGTCGGTATCGAGCTGCTGCAGCAGGTCCTCTAACTCCGCTCTGGAGGCACCGGTCACAGTGAAGGCTGGCAATCGCCTCACCATCCTGATGGCCGGGAGGTCACAATGGCGTCCTTGTCATGGCGCCGATGAAGGAACTGCTGGCCCCGGGAAGCCTGGTCACCATCGCCGGTGGCGTTCTCACCGTTGTTGGTGCTGTGGCTTACGCCACCGGAAGCGCCAATCTCAGCCTGCCGACGATTTTCTACGGAATCCCCATTCTGCTGGGGGGACTGGCTCTCAAATCGTCTGAACTGCCTCCAGCCCGACGGGTGACACCTCCATCCGAGCTGAAATCACAACGGGATCAAGCGGCACCGGAGCTGGCCAAACTTCTGGGAGATGTCACCCGCTGGCGTTATGGCCAGAAGGCACATCTTGAGTCCTCCCTGGAAGCACTCAAACTCTGGGATGAGGACAACCCGCCTCAGCTCGAGGAAATCGAGGAACTGCATTCCTCCGAGGGCTATGGCCTGAGGTTGAGATTCCAGCCCAATGCCGTACCGGTGGAACGCTGGCAGGGCAAGCGCGAACGTCTCGGTCGCTTCTTCGCCAAAGGGATCCGCGCTGAACTCAATGTCCTTGAGGACGACCGATTCGATCTGATGCTTCTGCCAGATGCCTGAACCGATTCAGACCGGGGATGACGCTCTGAGGGTCTCCGTGCTGAGTGAGGCCCTGCCCTACATCCAGCGTTTCTCTGGTCGCCGCATCGTCATCAAATACGGTGGCGCCGCCATGGCCCACGCTGAGCTGCGCGATGCCGTGTTCCGGGATCTCGCACTGCTGGCCTGCGTTGGTGTGCAACCGGTGGTGGTGCACGGTGGCGGGCCTGAAATCAATCAGTGGCTCACGAAGCTGAGTATCCCGGCGGAGTTTCGCGACGGACTGCGGGTCACGGACGCGGACACCATGGATGTGGTGGAGATGGTGCTGGTGGGTCGGGTCAACAAACAGATCGTGAATGGTCTCAACCAGCTGGGTGCCAGGGCTGTCGGCCTGAGCGGCAGTGACGGTGGCCTGGTGGAGGCAAGGCCCTGGGGTGATGGCAGCCATGGATTCGTCGGAGATGTGGCACGCACCAACCCCGACCTGCTTGAACCATTGCTCGAGCGCGGCTATGTGCCTGTGATCTCAAGTGTTGCTGCCACTCCGGACGACGGTCGCGCCCACAACATCAACGCCGACACAGTTGCGGGAGAGCTGGCAGCCGCTCTTGAAGCGGAGAAGCTGATCCTGCTCACGGACACTCCAGGAATCCTGCGCGACCGCGAAGATCCGGAGTCGCTCATTCGCAAGCTGCGTCTTTCGGAGGCGCGTGAGCTGATCCACGCAGGTGTGGTGGCCGGGGGGATGACCCCGAAGACCGAATGCTGCATCAGGGCCTTGGCCCAGGGCGTATCAGCCGCACACATCATCGACGGCCGTGTCCCCCATGCCCTGCTGCTGGAGGTGTTCACCGATGCTGGAATCGGAACCATGGTGGTAGGCCGCGGTTGAAGCGTGGGCGATCAACCGGCACAGCTGGATCTGAGCTCAGCGGAAGCTGCCCTTGAACGGGGGGATTACGGCCAGTGCCTCGAGCTGCTGGCCCCTCTGGCTGAGAACCATCCGCTTTCGAGTCCTGCTGGGAGCCGGATCCGGCTTCTGATGGTCACTGCCCTGATGGGTCAGGGACGTGAGCAGGATGCCGTGGCGACCTGCCGGCTGCTGAGTCGCACCGGAGACCCTGATTTACGACAGCAGGCCCGCCAGCTGCTCGCCATTCTCGAAGCCCCCAGCCTGGAACGTCCAGAGCGCTGGTCGATGCGGCTGCCGGATCTGCAACTCAGTGCCACAGGCTCAGCAGCACCCACCGCCGCTCGACGCCGTCGCTCCTCCAAGCCACCGCCGCCGCCGCCGCCACCCACAGGACCAACCCGGGCACCGGCACTGGGATTCGCCGTGGTGGTCACGGTCGTCCTCCTTGGCCTGACCGTGCTGCTCAGCGGCTGTGTGCGGATCGATGCGGACCTCAGCAGTCCTGCACCCGACCGAATGCAGCTCAGCTGGACCATCCAGAGCAACACCGGGCAGTTGCTGCCTTGGCAGAAGCGGTTCGAAAAGGATCTGCTCAGGGGGCATTCCGAACTGTCAGTGACCCATCAGCCGGGATCCAAGCAACGGTTTGAAACCGATCTGATGTCTTCAGCGGAGATGGACCGTCTGCTGAGTCAGGTGCTGCAGATCGCCGGAGACAGTGCCGGAATCAGCCTTCCTCCGGCTGAGATTCATCTGGAGGAACGCAACTGGTTGGTGGGTGTGAACCAGCAGCTGACTGTGCGCATTGACCTCCGCGATGTTCCACCGATTCCAGGCTTTGTTCTGCAGCTCGGCCTGAATCAGATCAGTCCCAGGCAGCAGCTGCTTCTGGGGGAAGCCACAGAGCTCAACATGCACGGCTGGCGCTGGAGTCCTCTCGGGATCGGCAGTGTGAGCATTGGCCTGCTGCTGGTGCTGAGCCTTGTGCTGCAGGGGATCCGCAGGAATCTGGGTTTCGGGTTTCCGGAACTGCCCCCCTGAACTCAGAGCTCCATCGGATCCGGATCCACCGACAGGGCCACGCCCCTTGGCAGTTCGTCCCAGAGGGTCGAACCGGGCGGGAGAGGTAAGGCCGACCCGAGGGGGCCGTGGAGCAGAAGCTGCCAGCGACTGCGGCCTGCCACCCTTGCGACCGGCGCCGGTGCAGGGCCGAGCAACCACCAGTGCGATTCCTGACAGAGCGGGCGGATCCGCTCGGCCAAAACCGAAGCTGCTGTGGCGGTGGCGCTGGCCGATACCCCCGACAACCGAAGCAGACAGGCGCGACTGAACGGCACCAGGGCAGCCTCCCGACGGAGTTCAACCTCCTCCTTGAGAAACGCCTCATAGCGACCATCCACCAGGTGACGGATCACCGGATGATCCGGGCTGTAGGTCTGAACAAGCACCTGTCCCGGACGTTCGCCTCGGCCGGCACGACCAGCCAGCTGCAACAGCAGTTGCAGCGCCTGCTCCGACGCCCTCAGGTCCGGTCGGTGCAGCAAACCATCAGCCGCCAGCACTGCCGCCAGGGTCACCCTCGGCAGATCCATGCCCTTGGCGAGCATCTGGGTGCCGATCAGCACGTCCGCCTCACCATCGGCGAACCGGTCCAGCAGGCGACGATGACCATCGCGCCCTCCGGTGGAATCACGATCAAAGCGCAGCAGGCGCAGATGCTCCAGCTCCTTCGAGAGTTGTTCCAGAACCCTCTGGGTGCCGGCTCCGAACGGTTTGAACGCCGTTGAGCCGCAATGGTTGCAACGGCTGCCGATCTCATCACGGTGATCACACCAGTGACAACGCAGCCACTCACGGCCTCCACCTCCGCGATGAACGGTCAGAGGCACGTCGCAATGCGGGCACATCACCACCTCCCCACAGCTCCGACAGCCCAGAAACGGGCTGTAACCCCGTCGCGGCACCAGCACCACCGCCTGCTCACCCTTCTCAGGCAGCGCCGCCAGACGATCCATCAACGGTCGACTGAGCAGACGACGATGCCCCTCTGCCAGTTCATGGCGCATGTCGATCACATGCACCGGAGGCAGGACCTGCTTGGAAATGCGCTGGGTCAGGCGCCCCAGCTGCAGGGGGCCCTCCGGTTGCAGCTGCACCCAGCTGTCCAGTGATGGGGTGGCACTGCCCAGCACGACCCTGGCACCAAAGCGTCGTGCCCGGTCGAGCGCCAGATCCCTGGCGTGATAGCAGGGCATCGGCGACTCCTGCTTGTAGGAACTGTCGTGCTCCTCATCGAGCACCACCATCCCCAGGGGATCAAGAGGGATGAACACCGCAGAGCGGGTCCCCACGATCAGAAGGGGCTGATCCGCTTCAAGGCAGCGTCGCCAGACCTGCAGGCGTTCACGATCACGACAACCGCTGTGGTACTCCAGAACACACGCACCGAAACGGCGACGACACCGATCCACAAGCTGAGGAATCAGACCGATCTCCGGCGTGAGCATCAACACATGCCGGCCCGCTTCCAGCTCCTCAGCAGCCAGCTGCAGATAAACCTCCGTTTTGCCGGACCCTGTCACTCCCCAGAGCAGCAATCCACCTCCCGGAGGCATCGCAGAGAACTGAGCCTTGACCAGCTGCTGTTCCTCCGTGAGGGAGCGGGGACGTTCAAGAGCAACCGGCCGGGTGTGGCAGAGCGCTGAATCCTCAGGACAGCGGCGCCGCTTTTCCCGCAGGATCCATCCCTTCTGCTCAAGAGAGCGCAGCAATCCGGTGCTGAAGCCCTGCTTCTCCAGAACCTGTTGCCAGATGCCTGAGCCGTGGGTCTCCAGCGATTCCAGAAGCAGTCGCTGTCGTGGCGTGGGTTCAGGAGCGCCAGGGGCCGCAGAACACGAGGTCACCCACCACATCTCCCGACCAGCACGCACCGAACCGGGGCGGGCCTGCCCCAACCAGCCGACCGGCAAGGCGGCTTTCAGCATTCGGAAGGAACTGAGATGGCAGCGCTCCGCCACCTGATCGATCCATGCCTGCCACTGAGGAGCAACCGCTGCCCTCTGCAGCAGCTCCTCCACCTCCTGTAACGGAACCGCTGACACAGCATCGTCGCCAGCCATGGGCTGCCGGGACATCACAACAAGCCCATGCATCGACCTGCCCCGCAGGGGCACCCGCACCAGGTCGCCGGGACGAAGTTCCAGGGCAGGGTCAGCGCCGTAGCTGAAGCAGAGTCCTTCGCGTCCAGCCTCCAGCCAGACATCCACTCGAACCCTGAGGGATGCTTCGGACTTGCACTGATCCGAAAACTTCATTAAGGTGATTATGTAGCCCCATTGTGGCTATCCCTGCGCTTGATCCAGAGGGAAGACACGCAGCTCGAAGACAGGTTCATCACTTGTGTTTCGACCGGTCTGAGATCACCCCGGACAGCACAGGCCAAATCCCATCAGGGTCCAACACCCGGTCATCAACAGACCACCCGCATTGAATACACAGGGCTAGTCCCTGGATCGCAACAGGTGATGGGCAATATCGCCCATCGCGACATTGTCAGGTTTCTCCAGGGAAGCCTGCTCCAGAACCTGCCGTTCTCTTCCCAGCGTCATTGACCATGAGTCCAGCCGCCACCAAAACCGCCAAACCGGACATCGTTCTTCTGGCGAATGCCGATGGTGAGGTCAAGGATGTGAAACCCAAGGCGGAAACCAAAAAAACCCAGGTTCGTCGGCGCGCCAGTCGCAGCAATGCCAAGGATCTGAGTGCAGCAGCTGATGAATTGCTGGCCGCTGCCGATCAATCCAAAAAAGCGGAATCCGCTGCCAAGAAGAAACCAGCTGCCAAGAAAACGGCGGCCAAAAAGACACCGACCAAAAAAGCAGCCCCCAAGGCCGAATCCGCCAAGAAGCCTGCAGCCAAAAAAACGGCAGCCAAAAAAGAGGCTGCTCCTGCCAAACCTGAGATCGTTCTCTCTCCCGAGGAGAAAGCCAAGGCCATTGCGGCTGAGAAGGCAGCCAAAGCGAAAGCTCTGGCGAGCATCAAGATCGGGCCCAAGGGTGTTTACACCGAAGATTCCATTCGGGTGTATCTGCAGGAGATCGGTCGCATCCGCTTGCTGCGGCCGGATGAGGAAATCGAGTTGGCACGCAAAATCGCCGACCTGCTGCACCTCGAGGAGCTTGCGGCTCAGTTCGAAAGTGACAACGGACGTGAGCCTGACAACAAGGAATGGGCCGCCCTTGTGGAGATGCCCCTGATCCGTTTCCGACGTCGCCTGATGCTGGGCCGACGGGCCAAGGAAAAAATGGTTCAGTCGAACCTGCGTCTTGTGGTGTCGATTGCCAAGAAGTACATGAACAGGGGCCTGAGCTTTCAGGACCTGATTCAGGAGGGCAGCCTCGGTTTGATTCGTGCAGCCGAGAAGTTCGATCACGAAAAGGGCTACAAGTTCTCCACCTACGCCACGTGGTGGATCCGTCAGGCCATCACCCGTGCGATTGCAGATCAGAGCCGAACCATCCGGCTTCCTGTGCACCTTTACGAGACCATCTCGCGGATCAAAAAAACCACCAAGGTTCTCAGTCAGGAATTTGGCCGCAAACCAACAGAAGAGGAAATCGCCGAATCGATGGAGATGACCATCGAAAAGCTGCGCTTCATCGCCAAGAGCGCCCAGCTGCCGATTTCTCTGGAAACTCCCATCGGCAAAGAGGAGGATTCACGTCTCGGAGATTTCATCGAGGCTGACATTGAAAATCCTGAGCAGGACGTTGCCAAGAATCTTCTCCGTGAAGACCTTGAAGGGGTCCTGGCAACCTTGAGCCCCCGCGAGCGTGACGTATTGCGCTTGCGCTATGGACTGGACGATGGCCGAATGAAGACCCTCGAGGAAATCGGTCAGATCTTTGATGTAACCCGAGAAAGGATTCGTCAGATCGAAGCGAAAGCTCTGCGCAAGCTGAGACATCCCAACAGGAACGGTGTTCTCAAGGAATACATCAAATAACCCCACTCTTAGTAAACGAGGCCTGCATTCAGCAGGACTTTCGAATTGAGGCTTCAGGATTAACCTCTTGATCCTGAGCCTTAACTCCCTCCAATCGCCGGTCCTCAAATGTTCTCGTCCAGGCTTATTGGTTGAGGCTGGAGAACTTCTGAACAGAGCCACCCAATCCGCGGCTGAAACACACAAACGGACTGGCGTCTGAGCTGAACTGGCCTGGTCGGCTCAAAACCTGTCTATATAACTTCCACAGCAAAATGCTAACGTACACTCATCCCCACAGGAATGATGGCATATTTATCTAAAAGTGCTGCCAAAGAACTTTTGCGCCAATCGGCATTTTCGGGCATACCCGGTGAAATGTTTGCTGATATCACTTCAGGCGGATGCTCCGATTACTCCTTGGTTATTTCACCCGGCAGACGCACAGGCGACCCAATCGCACGGGAAAGCGGAGTGACGCTTTTTGCAGATCCCGATAAGGTTAAATTATTCGAGAAAGTCGAGATTAATTACCAGGAGTCTCTTGCCGGAGGTGGCTTTTACATCACCGGCGAAACCATCGATGTGTGCGCCTGCGGCAATTGCTTTTCACTGAAATAACTGAAATTCAGCTCAACGCAACCTTAGAAGCAGCCGCTTTTACTCCGTAAAATACGAACAACGCAAACGTCAATATGATCCAGCCAAGCCCCTCTTGAAAACTATGATTCTTTTTCTTGCTTTTTAGTTATGGCTGAAATTAAAAAGGGTTCAAGAGTTCGAATCAAGCGCAAAGAGTCTTACTGGTATAACGAGGTTGGTGTTGTTGCTTCTCGCGAAAAAGAACCAACTCAATCGAGATATCCGATAACCGTTAGATTTGACAAAGGAAATTATTACGGACTGCAGGGCATCGATGGAGGCAACAATACCAATAACTTCGCCGAAACTGAACTTGAGCTGATTGAAGGATGATTAGTTGGAATCATCCGGACGTTCTATGGATGATTCAATCAACCCTTTGGTATCTGTCTTCAACGAAGCAATGACGAAAAAAACGATCGAAACCACACCAGTAACCAGTATTGCACCCGCACTGATATTACTCATCTCCAGATTTCCATAACGAAAAGCGATTAAGTTCACAGCTAAACAAGAAATAATCTGAACTTTACACGCCAAGTCAATCGATCATCCTCCCATCCACCAGGCAGCACCATCAGCAGCCGAGTCGATGCATCAAAAGCCTCTGCTCCTGATCGTCATGAAGGGTTGACTGAACCAACAACCTGGTTCCAGACCCAAAAAACTCGTCAGGGCGAATGGAGGGAGAACAAGACCCTGTTTGAGAGGGCTTCAGCCGAAGAACAGCATAAAGTCCATAGAATTGATGCCACGGAACAACAGATGGCTGCGTCAATCTGTTCCCATGAAAGATGAATTCAAGCTCGCCGGAGCATTTCTGGCGTTGAACGCAGCCGTCA
>CAJWZW010000049.1 GCA_913050565.1 uncultured Synechococcus sp. | reverse complement strand
ATGCTGCGGGAGGCCAAGCACCGCCGCAAACGGCTTCAGGACGAGCGCCGACGGTTGGAGATCGCGTGACACAGCGTTGGCGTTTAAGCCTCTGGGTTGTCCTGATCTGGCTGGTGGCCACAGGGCTGGATCGACTCTGGTGGCTTCACCAGGGTGGTGTTCCCGCCTGGGACCAGGCCGACTATCTCAACAGTGCTCTCGACCATGGCCGTGCACTGGGTCTCCTTCCAGGTGGCAGCTGGCAGGGGTGGAAACCGTTGTTGGATCTCTCCCCCAAGATTCCCCCTCTGGCCTCACTGGTGAATGGCAGCGTGATGGCGGTCAGCGGGGATGATCCCGCTCAGGCCGCTTGGAGTCTCAGCCTCTGGCATGGGCTGCTGCTTGTGGCGGCAGCGGGTTGGGGCCGGCGTCTGCAGGGCGATGGCATGGCTCTGATTGCCTGCCTCCTGATCGCTCTGGCGCCGGCACTGCTGGATCTGCGAACGGATTATGTGCTCGAGATGCCTCTCGCGGCCGTTGTGACCTTGGCGCTCTGGCGTTTGGACGTCTGGCTGGATCCGCAGCATGGTGGTCGCTGGGGGCAGGCCTGGGTGGCAACTCTTGTTGCGCTGGCGGCGGTTCTGGTGAAACAGAGCGCTTTGCTGGTGTTGATTCCGGCGGGATTGTGGGGCGCGGCTCTCGCTCTGCATCGCCGTGGCCCTTGGCTTCGACAAGCTCTTCTTCTTCCAGTGCTGGGAGTGGCTTTGATCGGCCCCTGGCTTCGTCATAACTGGATCACCAGCCTGGGCGGCACCAACCGAGCCGTGTTCGAGTCGGCAGCCAGGGAAGGGGATCCGGGTTGGCGGAGCCTGGAGGGTTGGCTCTGGTACCCGAGGTTGCTCCCGGAGCAGCTGGGATCCGTGGTGTTGATGGTTGGTGTCTCAGGCCTGCTGATCTGGTGGTTGCAGCGTCGCCAGCGACCGGCCGCTTCCAGCTGGTCCTGGCGCTGGTTGCTGATCAATCTCTTCGCGGCATGGGTGTTCACCACCCTCAGCCCCAACAAAGGCGATCGTTACATCGCCCCGCTGCTGCCGATGCTGCTGCTGTTGCTCAGCCGGGGGTGGTGGCAGTGGGGCCTCTGGCTGCAGCGCTGGAGGCCGTCATGGTCCTATCCGGCTCTGGTCGTTGGATTGCTGGCCTGCATGCCGGCTGGATGGCAGTCGCAGTGGCAGCGTCTGGCCAGTCGTCCCCGCGGGCCGGTGGAGGCTTTGGTGAAGGCGGCCGGAGGTGGTGTTCCCGACCAACCTCCACGGACGTTGATCGTGGTTCCCAGCACCTCCGATCTCAACCAGCACAACATCAGTTTTTACGGTCGCCGACAGGGCGGGCAGACCGTTGGACGGCAACTGGGTGGAAGTCCTGGCGATGTTGTCCCGGTGCTGAACCGGGCTGAATGGGTGGTGTTGGCGGAGGGAAACCTGGGATCTGTGCGCAAAAGCGCCCGGAGGCTGGACCGGGCAGTGCGCAGCAGCGGAATCTTTCAGCAGCTGAAGCAGTTTCCGCGTCCCAAGGGCGGCAGCTATTCCCTCTGGCGCAGAAGGACTGATCACCCACCTGCGGACGGCTTTGAAACCCGCTTCGCTTCCCTGGCGGAGGGGCTTGCGCAGGGACCCTCCGGGCTGGATGCGGTGTTTTCCGCTGTCGCGGTCGAGCACATGCTCGATGGACATTTTCTTTATCGACATCCGGTTCATCGTCAGGCCCTTGAACGTCTCAAGGCCGATCCGAACGATGTTGAGGCACGGTGGAGTCTCGCCTTGTTGGCGGTGCTTGCCAATCGCCCTGAAGAAGCTTCCAGGGCATTCGCTGATCTGGACACATTTCTCCCCGATAACCCCTGGCCATCTGCCTATCGAATAGCCGTTCTTCTTGCCTCAGCTCAACCCTGGACCGCCGCATCGGTGGCGGATAAGGCCAGGAATCATCATCACAATCAAGTGATCGACGGGTTGTCCGATCTCAGTTCCGTGCTGGGAGGTCGGCTCTGGCGGTTGCCATCGGCTGCGCGGTCACTCCCTCTGGCTGTGGAAGCTGTGGAGGAGGAACTGGATCAGGCGCAGGCTTCCAGTTGATCCATCCGCAGCCACACATCCGGTACCGGCCGATTCCAGCGCACCTGCCCGTAGTCACCTTTCACCACCAGAAGCTCCCCAGGCCCTTCAAAGATGTAGGCGGGCGGCAGTGGATCGCTGGCTGAGGCTTCCACGCTGGCGTCGTAGGCCGCACGGTTGACCTTCACCAGTGCACCTTTGCGGAGAGCCACTGGTTTCGCCTTGGCGGGAGCCGCTGCGTCGCTTTCGGGCATCGGAGCTTGGAGAAGACCCGATCAAATTAGGCCCGAACTCGGGCCTACCCCCCTTAGCCTCGCGAGCGCATGAAACCGAACTGATGCATCTGCTTCTGCTGGGTTGCACAGGCTTTGTGGGAAAGGAGCTGGTGCCGCAGCTGTTGCAGGCCGGTCATCAGCTCACTCTGGTGAGTCGAAGACTGGCCCGTGGTTACGACAAGGAACGGTCGGAAGGGCGGCTGTCCTGGCTTCAGCTCGATCCGTCAGTCGCCAGCAGCTGGCAGGACTCCAATCTGCTCGCAGCCCTGGAGGCAGCGGAGGGCGTCGTGAACCTGGCAGGGGAACCGATCGCTGAAAAGCGTTGGACCGACAGCCACCTGAAGGTCCTGGAAAACAGTCGTCTTGAAACCACCCGTCTTCTTGTCGAAGCGGTCAGGACCTGCACAACTCCTCCTGCAGTGCTGGTGAATGCATCAGCGATCGGCTACTACGGCACCAGCTCAGACCAACGCTTCGTGGAGAGCAGTCCGTCTGGCTCTGATTTCCTTGCATCCCTCTGCAGTCGCTGGGAAGCTGCTGCGGCAGCGGTTCCCTCGGCAACGCGACAGCTCACCCTCCGCATCGGCATCGTGATCGCCGCCGACGGTGGTGCCCTGGGCAAGATGCTTCCCGTGTTCCGCACGGGTTTTGGTGGCCCGATCGGCTCGGGTCAGCAGTGGATGAGCTGGATTCACCGCACCGATCTCTGCAGATTGATCCTGACCGGCCTCGAGGATGAGAGCTGGTCTGGTGTGGTCAATGCCGTGGCCCCCGAGCCGGTGTCCATGGCGAATTTTGCGCAGGAACTGGGTCGATGCCTTGGCCGTCCCAGCCTGTTGCCTGTGCCAGGGCCCGTTCTGCAGGTGTTGCTTGGTGACGGCGCAAAAGTTGTCCTGGAAGGTCAGCAGGTTGCGTCAGCTCGCCTTGAAGAACTGGGGTTCAGTTTCCGTTTCCCGGATCTGCCTTCTGCCATCGCCGTTTCCACCAGCTGAGCAGGCCATTCAGTAGCGCCGCCATGATCAGCAGACTGATCGCCGGGGCGAACAGCGGTTGCCACAGCTGCTGAACCAGATCCATCGGTCCCTGCCGGCCCTGCAGCTGGGCCACCACGGCCAACCCGAAAAAGCCTGCGCCCAGCAACACCGCTAACAGGTTGAGCATCAGGAGCCGGTCCAGCCAGCGCTTCCACAGAGGTTCCTGGGGGGCGGTCATGGCAGCAGGCTGCTGATGGCTTCCGCCATTCTCAGTCCCCCGCCCTGATTCCCAAGTCGCCGCTGTGCCTCCTTTCGGCAACATCGCTGGAGTTCCTGGTCAGTGTTGCTGCGGCTCAGCAGATCCATGCAGAGTTCAGCTGAGGCATCGAGATTCGCCGCGCTGCAAGCCGCTCCAGTGGCGCAGAACACAGTGGGTCCCAGCAGCCGGCGCTGAGCTTCGGCAAACGCGGATGTGAACTGGGGGCCCCCGCCAGGAAGCTGGAGGGCCGGTTTGCACAACCCCACCGCCTGTTCCACCGCTGTTCCCGCCATTCCGATCACGAGATCGCTGCTTTGAAGAACGGCCTGGAATGCACCGCGATGAACATGGACCTCCTGCGCTCCCTCGCGCACCAACACATCGCCCTGCAACATCCAACCGGCCCGTTTCGCCAGCATTGCAAGATCGTCCTCCCCAAGACTGGGGACGAGCGCCAGATCAAGGCTCAGATCGCTCTGAAGGGGCAGTCTGGTCACCAACTGCAGCATCAGCTCGAGATTGGCATCGAGCTCAGGGCGGCGACTCCCGGGCAGCAGACCGATGCGCTGGCTTGCTGCCGGAAGCGGAGGAGCCGGTGTCAGCACCGGATCCATGAAGGGATTTCCCAGAAACTGCACCGGTCGCTTCAGTTGGCAGCTGAGGTCATCGGCGGTGAGCTGGTCTCGACTGAAGACCGTTTGAAAATTGGGGCTGCGGAGCAGGGCGGCGCAGGGCCATGGCAGCCGCAGCTTCCCTTCGTAATGACTGGAGTAAGCCACCAGATAAGCGGCGACGGGCCGGCGACTCAGCCAGGCGGCGATCACTGGAATCACATCCCCGACCACGAGGATCAGATCAAAGCGTTGTCTTGTGAGCAGCAGCCTCAGAAGCCTGCGCAGGAGGTAGAGGATCTGCCCCTGAACGAGTTCGGTCAGACGACCCCGCAGGCTCGTGTAGCCCAGCCCGCCGGTGCTGAATTCATGGCTGCTCCCAAGAAGAGTGATGCCGGCTTGCTGATACGGGCGGCCGAGACCAGCCAGGGGCAGGGCCGCCACCGTGTGGCCACAACCGATCAAAGCCTTGCCGAGGAGCGCACCGGAGAGGTCTTCCCCATGGCCATTGCTGAGCAGCAGGATTCGTCCCATTCACCACATCCAGGTGGCCGGGTCCGGGATGCCGTTCGCTTGTCGAGCGAGCTGCAGCCGCCGGTTTTCCTTCGCCAGCCGTTCACGCTTGAGCTGCTCGGATCGTTCCCCTGCCGGGTGGCGGGTGCAGGTCTGAGAGGGCAGGCGGGTGATGGTCCAGGTGGGGCTCATCGATATGAACGACTCAAAGCGTCAGCCAGGACCTGACTTTCTCCAGCGCTGCCCAGTCGGGTCGCCGCTGTTGCCCGTCGTCGAGGGCCCCCTTGAGTTCTTCGGCAATCTGAGGGGCCATGGTGAGCACCTGTTGCACCACCTGGATGTGATCACGGACCCCTTTCGACTGGGTCTCCAGCAGAGCGAGGCTGAGGTTGATGCGGGCCTGGGGATCCTGCGGGTTGAGTTTCACCGCGAAGCGGGCCGATCGCAGTGCCTCATCCGGCTGATCGCAAAGCAGCTGAAGCCAAGCCAGACAGGTCCAGCCCGCGGATTGCTGCGGTGCCGATTCGGTGATCCGCAGGAAGTCAGGCAGGATCTCCGCAGCGCTTGCACCGGCCTGATAACGATCCATCGCCTGCTCGAACAGGCTCTCCTGGCTGGATTCCATGGGGGAGCGTGAAACGGTGTCTTCAGGTTCCCACGCAGTACCTCGGTGGTCAGACGGCGAAGGAGCTGCCGCAGCCGCAGGTCTGAGTGGCGTTGGGATTGGTGAAGTTAAATCCACCACCGATCAGGGCCGTGCTGAAGTCCAGCTGCATTCCGTAGATGTACAGAAGGCTCTTGGGATCGCAGATCACACGGAATCCACGTCCCTCCGCTGATTCGTAGTCGTAAATCTCATCGTCCTCGAGGGTGTCGGAGGCGGGAACGAAATCCATCGTGTAGCTCATGCCGCTGCAGCCGCCGGAGCGCACTCCAACCCGCAGGACCTGGCTCTCTCCCTGCTCGCCGCAGAGCTTGGCGAGCTGCTGCATGGCCGGCTCTGTGATCAGGATTCCCTTGCCGTCTTTGGCGGTGTGGGCGGGCGCTTGATCGGGAGTGGTGGTCATCTTGGATGCCGGCGCTGCTCTCAGTCTATGGAGCCCTATACATAGAGTCGCCCTAGTTGCACATCTGAATGTGCGGGTTGCGATTGTCGGTTCCGGCTTGGCCGGTTTGTCCGCTGCAGTGGATCTTGTGGATGCTGGCCACGAGGTGAACCTCTACGAAGCCCGTTCCTTCATGGGTGGAAAGGTGGGCAGCTGGGAAGATCCGGATGGCAACCACATCGAGATGGGGCTGCACGTCTTCTTTTTCAACTACGCCAATCTCTTCGCCCTGATGAAGAAGGTGGGGGCCTTTGAAAACCTGCTTCCCAAAAATCACACCCATCTGTTCTGCAATAAAGGTGGTGATCTGCGTGAGCTTGATTTCCGTTTCCCCGTCGGCGCACCCTTCAATGGCCTGAAGGCCTTCTTCACAACGCCGCAGCTCTCCTGGATCGACAAACTGCGCAATGCCCTGGCTCTGGGCACCAGTCCGATTGTGCGAGGGCTCGTTGATTACGACGGGGCGATGCGGACCATCCGAGCTCTGGATTCGGTCAGTTTCCAGGACTGGTTTCTCAGCCATGGCGGCAGCTTGGAGAGTATTCGCCGCATGTGGAATCCCATCGCCTATGCGCTGGGTTTCATCGACTGCGAGGCGATCTCCGCCCGGTGCATGCTCACCATCTTCATGATGTTTGCGGCCAAGACTGAAGCGTCAAAGCTCAATCTGCTCAAGGGTTCTCCCCATCGGTGGCTCACCGGACCGATCTTCGATTACATCCAGAAGCGTGGCGGCAAGCTCCACCTTCGCCACAGGGTCAAGCAGGTGGAATTCAGTGAAGGAGAGAATCCAGAGGTCACCGGACTTCAGTTGCAAACACCTGATGGTCCAATCCGTGTTGAGGCGGATGCGTACCTGGCGGCCTGCGATGTGCCCGGCGTTAAAAAGCTGATCCCGAAGCCCTGGAGACGTTTCCCGCAGTTCGATGCGATTCACAAACTGGAGGCTGTCCCGGTGGCGACCGTCCAGCTTCGTTACGACGGCTGGGTCACGGAACTGGGTGATGAAAACGAAGCCAGAAGACGTGATGTGAACTCACCCACTGGCTTGAACAACCTCCTCTACACCGCCGATGCTGATTTCAGCTGTTTCGCGGATCTGGCCCTTGCCAGTCCTGAGGATTACCGCAAAGAAGGCGAAGGATCCCTGCTGCAGTGTGTTCTGACCCCCGGTGATCCCTGGATACCCAAAAAGGCGGATGTGATCGTTGCCCACACCGACAAGCAGGTGCGGGACCTGTTCCCCTCCGCCCGCAACCTCAAGCTCACCTGGAGCAACGTTGTGAAGCTGGCTCAGTCTCTTTACCGGGAAGCTCCGGGGATGGAGCCCTATCGACCGGAGCAGCGCACTCCCATCAGCAACTTCTTTCTGGCTGGCAGTTACACCCGCCAGGACTACATCGATTCGATGGAGGGGGCCACGATGAGCGGTCACCTGGCTGCTGCGGAAATTCTGCAGCGTCGGGCGAAACTGGCCACCAATGCGGCAGTCGCCTGATGGGACGTTTGCTTGAGCACACCGTCACCAGTGAGGTGAGCGCGTCCGCCGATCGTGTCTGGAAGGTCTGGAGCGATCTGGAGGCCATGCCGAAATGGATGCGTTGGATCGAGTCTGTGAAAACACTGGATGATCCGGATCTGACCGACTGGACGCTTGCAGCGCAGGGTTTCCGGTTTCACTGGAAGGCCCGAATCACGCAGAGGGTGGAAGCTCAACAGCTCCACTGGGAGTCCGTGGGAGGGCTGCCGACCAAAGGAGCTGTGCGCTTCTACCCGGAAACCCCTGATCGCACGGTGGTGAAGCTCAGCGTCACTTATGAACTTCCTCGGGTCTTGGCACCGTTGATGGAGCCAAGCATCCTGGGGAACATCGTTACCAAGGAGTTGCAGGCAAACCTTGACCGTTTTCGCGATCTGGTTGAAAGCGGCGGCTGAGCGTGCCGTCGGGGTCGTTGTTCCGACATTGGGTTCTCTGACCCTGGTTGCCTGTGGCTCTCCGGAACCTCCTCAGGTCAGCGTCAGCGCTCCGCAGCTTCCGCCGTCGGAGCCGCGGCAGTTGCCACGACCACCTCGCCCGGATCTCGGTCTGATTCCTCTCCCGACCGTTGAGGAGGTTCAGCAGTCAGCCCCTGGGGGAAGGGCCGACCCCTTCCAGCCCCTTTCTGGAGAGCTGGTTGCAGTCGATGACCCAGAAGAGGTGTTTGATCCTGCCTCAGGCCTCACTCTGACCGGAGTTATTCGCGTGGGAGAGCAGCGGCGTGCCCTGGTGCGAGCCCAGGAGCGCAGCGGCGAACTCTGCATCGGTGCCGATGGTCGTTGCGCCGCTGATGGTGATCAGCTCCTGCCCTCCGGTTGGTCCGTCCTGTCCATTGACGTGGAGCGGGGTTGTCTCTCTCTGGCCCGCGAGGGTGAAGCTCAGGATCAGATCTGTCTCAGCTGAAGGCTTGTCTGCAGGCGGAAACCAGGCCGTTGAGGTCATGGGGATCGGCCTCCGCATCAACCCGGCCGAAGTGCTGATGGCAGCTGAGGCTGGTCTGAGGACCGATCGAAATCAACTTCACCGTCTTGAGGCATTCGCCCCACCGGTCTCCAAAGCGCTGCTCCAGCAGCCTTGCCGAGTGGCTGACTGTTTTGCCGCTGCTGAAACAGATCGCATCGACCTCCTCGCCGGCAATCGCTTCGGCGGTTTGTTCGGGGATGGTGTCCGGACAGCGGGATTCGTAGGCCGCCACTTCCACCACCCGTACACCTGCCTCCGCGAAAACATCGGCCAGCAGGGTTCGGCCTCCGCTCTGCACCCGGGGCAGCAGCATCCGCAACCCGAAGCCGGACACGGGAAAGTTCTCGATGAGGCTGTCGGCCACAAAGCGGGGTGGGACGAAATCCGCTGCTGCTCCGAGTTCATCCAGCAGGGCAGCAGTCTTGCGCCCCACCGCCGCGATTTTCAGGCTTTGCGGCCTGCGCGCCAGGCAACTGCCGAGACGTTGCAGCCGTTGTTCCACGGCCTGAACTCCGTTGGTGCTGGAGAACACCAGCCAGTGAAAGTCCTCCAGTTCATCGAGGGCATCGTCGAGAGGTCCCCAGTCATCGGGTGGACCGATGACCAGGGCTGGAAGATCAAGCACCCGGGCTCCCTCTGCCTCCAGGAGGACCCTGGCTTCCCCTTGTTGGTTGGCGGCGCGGGTCACCACCACGGTGCGGTTGACCAGTGGAGAGCTCAAAGAGTCGGCTCCATATCCAGTTTCACCAGACCTTGCGCCTTCTCTCGCAGAGCCTGTGCTTGTTGCTCATGGCCCTGTTCCCTGAACAGTTGGATTGCGCTGCGGAAGCTGTTGCGGGCTCCTTCAATGTCACCACCGAGAAGCAGCGCGACGGCGCGGTTCTGATGACAGGCTGCATTGCGGGGGTCGAGGTTGATGGCCTGGCGGTAGGCCTCGATCGCTGCAGCGATGTTGCCTTTCTGTCTCTGCATCAGACCGAGGTTGGCCCAGCCGAGCGCCACTTCAGGAGCAGCCTGGGTGGCGGCCTCGGTGAGCTGGATGGCTTCATCCAGCTCACCAAATTCCATCAGCCTTGCTGCCAGGTTGATAGTCGCTCCCAGGCTGACGCGTCGATCCAACGGGATGGTGAGGGCTTGTCGATAACAGTCCACGGCACCTCTGGGATCCGAGGGTGTCAGTGCCAGTGCGAGATGGAGAAGCAGTTCATAGCGTTCGCCGTCGCGCCCCGTTGCCTGCTCAAGACCGTTTCGCAGCAGCGGTATTGCCTGCTCGTGCTGGCCTTCACTGATCAGAAGTCCGCCGAGTTTGGCGCTGGCATAGGGATCGCCAGGGTTGGCTGTCAGCTCGCTTTCCATGGCGAGGCGCAGCCTTTCGGCTTTGTCGGTGCCTGCCAGCAACTCAGGGCGGTACCCGTCGTGAAGGATCGCTGGTTCCTGGCAATCCACAACGCGCCAGTGGGGTTCGCTGACCAGCAGCTCTCTCACGCTGTCGTCGATCATGGAGTGGTAAGGCCTGCTCCAGCGAATGGCGGGATGGCGACGGAACAGGCGACTCACCCTCGAGTAGGGCGCCATGGCCGCTCCGATTTCATGCCTCAGAAGATTGATCACCAACACATCTGGTTGTGACATCAGCTGTTGCAGCTGGGGGATCACCTCCTCCCGCAACTGTTCGTCAGCGTCCAGAACCAGAACCCAGTCGCCCTTGAGAAAGGTCAGGGCGCTGTTGCGGGCGGGGGCGAAATCACCGGGCCACTCCAGCTGTTCCACCCGGGCTCCGGCTGCCCTGGCAACGGCAACAGTGGCGTCCGTGGAGCCGGTATCCACCACCACCATTTCGTCGGCGATCGTCTTCACCGAGTGCAGGCATGCGGGAAGGCGCTTCTCTTCATTGCGCACGATCATCGACAGGCTGAGCATCGAGGCGGCAGAAGCTGGCCGGGAGGTTAGGCCGCTCAGTCGGTGAAATCCGCCGTTTCGCCTTTGGCGATCTGTCCCTGAAGCAAGGCCTGAAGAACCTGCCGCTGAGCCTCCGGCATTTGCCCTGGGCTGTAGGCGGCTGGAATCGCAGGATCCAGCTCGGCTTTCAGCTCTTCCCAGACATAGGGGCTGCCGTAGATCACCAGCCCCGCCAGTCGCCGCTGATGCTGCAGCTGCCGCAATGCCGCTGTCCAGGGTTCCTGCCGATCCCGTTCCCCGCGGAAGGGGTTGCCCCGCAGAAACAGCTGCAACAGCACTGGTCCGTCCCCCAGCTGATCCAGCGCCAGCGGCGCTTCAGGGACGTTGTGCCAGGGGGATACGCCCTGGGGGTGAATCAGCACAGGTCGATACCCCAGGCCCTGCGGGTGGTGCAGGGCAGGGGCCTGCCCGCTCAGAGCAGGACACGGCCAGACGCTGTCAATGCGGATCAGGTTGATGCCCCTCGCGGCAGGGATTCCGCCACCGGGATGCAGCTGCAGGCTGGCTTGAATCAGTTCCTGTTCGAGATCCACATCTGTTTTGCAGACGATCTGCGGGTTGCTGTCGTCTGCTGAGGCACACCGCTTCAGAGCCTCCCGGCGGCGTTGCAGGGCTGATTGCAGTCGTTGCCTGGGAATTCTTCCCTCGGTCAGGGCCCGGCTGATGCCCTTGATGGCGGCTTCGGCATCGGCGGGCATCAGAATCAGGTCGGCCCCGGCTTCGAAAGCAAGCACAGCCGCCTCTGCTGGGCCGTGGTGGCGGGTGATGGCCTCCATCACCAGAGCATCGGTCACCACCAGCCCATTGAAGGACAGATCCCGGCGCAGCAGATCGGTCAGCACCCCTTTTGAAAGGGTCGCAGGCTTCTCTGAGTCCAGCTTCGGCAGCAGCAGATGGGCCGTCATCACACTGTCGACCCCGGCTTCAATCAGCGCCTTGAACGGCGGCAGTTCCAGCTGATCCAGCCGAGAACGGTTGTGGGGCAGAACCGGCAGATCGAGATGGGAATCGCTGGCGGTGTCGCCATGGCCGGGAAAGTGCTTGGCACAGCCCAGAACTCCAGTGCTCGAGAGGCCTTTGTGGAAGGCGCTGGCCAGGGCGGCAACGGTGTCTGGTTCTTCTCCCCAGGCGCGCACGTTGATCACCGGATTCCTCGGGTTGTTGTTGACGTCGCAGACAGGTCCCAGCACCCAGTTGAGTCCACAACGCTTCGCCTGCTCACCAGTGCACCGGCCATACCGCTCTGCCAGGGACAGGGCGCGTTGCGGTTCTCTGGCATGCAGATGCGCCAGGGCAAGCGGCGGTACGAGCCAGCTGCCCCCTTCGAAGCGTTGGCCAACACCTTCCTCCACATCCGCGCAGAGGAGCAGGGATTGATCACTCCAGCGCCGAAGCTGACGGGTCCGCTGCTGCAGTTCCACGGCGCTGCCCCCAAGGAGAATCACGCCTCCGACCCCGCGCTGCAGCAATCGCTTCAGCTTTTCGTTGTTCAGCTCCCACTGGGGATAGCGCCGCTGGCGGTCATCAAGTCTTCCGCTGGCCCGCACCACCACGAGGCTGGCGACCTCATGCTGCAGAGCGTCAGCCGGGTTGCAGCTCATCGCTCCCGGGGGGGATCTCGCCGCGATCCTGCCTTTCATCCTCGAGACGGTTCAGCAGCCCCAGTACTGAAGTGCCTTTTTCAATTCCGCGATCCAGCTGGAAAACCACTTCAGGTGCCCGGCGCATCTGCAGACGCCGTCCCAGTTCTCCGCGCAGGAAACCGCTGGCGGCATGCAAACCCTCCATCACCCTGGGCTGGTCGTTGGCATCACCAAAAATGCTCACGAAGATCTTGCAGTGCTGCAGGTCTCCTGACACCTCAACGTCGGTGATGCTCACCATTCCCTGGTGAACGCGTTCGTCCCGGATGCCGTTGATCAGCAACTGACTGGTCTCCCTGCGGATCAGGGCCGCCACCCGTTCAACTCGACGACCCTGTGCCATCACGCCATCGGTGCTGAGTTCACCATGGCACGCAAGACAAGAGTGAGACTGATGCTCCCGCTGATCGCCGCGCCGATCAGGGCCACTGCGGTAACCGGATTGCTGCGGCGCGCCGCCAGCGGTTCCACCACCGATGACATCACCCCAAGAGTGAAAGCCACCAGATAGCGGGGGTAGCGGGTGACGTTGACGAAAAACTCCCGCATGGTCTGGCGAGCACTGGAATCTGCTGGCTACTCTGCCGGGCCC
>CAJWZW010000048.1 GCA_913050565.1 uncultured Synechococcus sp. | reverse complement strand
CAGCAATGGCTGAGCGGGTGTAATCCGTTTCTCTGAAGTTTTTTTCGATGAATTTGGCAATGTTGGAGATGCAAAATTGCATCCCATATTCCATGCTGTCCTGCTTTTCCAGCTCGTCCTGAACCCTTTCCCAGACAATCCTTGCAATGCGATCGTCAGGATCCATCGCCGAAAGTTTGGCCAGTTCCAGAGAGCGTGATTCAAGCTCGTTGGACAAATGATCGCTCATTTTTCTAATTAACAATGAACAGCTTTTATTTATTTTATCAGTGTGTCGATTGGTCTTGTTGTGTAATGATTCAATGCTTCTTGCTGGTTGTGGATATCTTGGATTAATTTTGTTAATCGGGGTTGAAGAATGGGGCTTGTATTGATCCTCCGATGTTGCTTTCATCTTTGCTGAACAATCTTCTGCACGACTGCGGTGCATGATTCACCGCAACGCTTGAGAAGTGTCCCGAAAAAATTGTGCGTCGTAATGATCTGCGAAGCCTGTCGATTTCCGTTGATGCAAGATCAAGTCAGGCTATGGGGGCTGAGAGAGTCAGATCGAAGAATTCCTCATCAATTGCTGCTTCCCTGTTCGCGTGCAGGTCCCTGGGTGAACTCTCTTTGAAGCGCTGATGCTTCCTCCCGCCTTCCGTCGTTCCAGAGGATCTTTGCTCTTTCCTTCATCCAGACCCCTGCATTGCCAAGCAGTTCCAGCTGAAGAGTTTCCTGAAGCTGCTTTGTATCTTGATGATACATCGCTTGAGCTGTTTTTTAGGTTGTAGGAAGCCCCCATCAGGGAGTCCACAGAACATTTTCAGCCGCACACAAAACGAGCATGCCTGGAGATCAACAGTCTCATCCGTTGGAGTCTTTCCATTCGTAGTGCCCAGGTTTGTGCGTGCTTTGATTCATGGAATTCCCAGTCAAATCAGTGATCGGAAGGGGAAGTATTGGCCCAACATCCAATCGATTGCACGTTGTTTCTCTCAGCGTGCATGTCCTCCTGAATCAATGAGGTGAAGATCTCTCTGATCGCTTCAGGAGTGAAACAGCAACACGAGGCCCTGCTCGATCTGGTGGAATTCCCTTTCCTCACGGCTGAGATCGAGCCCCACGCTCAGTCCTTCCCGCAAAGCCTCTTCAAACGGTGGCGTCAGTGGAGGCTTGGCGTCGAGGAGAAGTGCTGCGATACCCACCGCAGTTGCGTGCCATCGGAAACGATCCGTCGTCCCGATGTCCGGTTCATTCAACGCCTCTTCGAGCAGGCTGTTGATGGTGAGATTCATGCTGGACATGTCCATCAGCATCGTGTCCTGCCGATGAAGTCGCAATCCTCTGAGAGGGTTTGTAGCGTTAAGCGTTGATACGACTCATGGCGCAGGAGATGCAGGGCCTTCCCCGGCGCGTTGCTCTTGCGCATGAATGGTTCACCCCACGGTCCACCGGAGGGTCGGAACTGGTGGTTCAAGCCATTGATTCCCTTCTGAAGGAGCAGGGGATCGAACCACGACTGGCTTCTCTTGTGGATGGGGAATCGAACCGTCCTGGCAGCTGGCTTTACGGCCGCGAGGTGCTCACCAGCCCCATCCAGAACTTGCCCTGGGGCGTCAGCCATGTGCAGCAGTACCTGCCACTCCTGCCGATGGCCATCGAACAGATCGACCTGGGTGACGCCGAGCTGGTGATCAGCAGCAGCCATCTGGTGGCCAAGGGGGTGCTGACGGCTCCCGATCAGTTGCATCTGAGTTATGTGCATACCCCTGTGCGTTACGCCTGGGATCAGATGCATGCCTATCTCGAGCGTTCCACGCTGGCTCGGCGTGGCCTGGGGCCGTTGATCCGTTGGCAGCTCCACTCGCTCAGGCAGTGGGACCAACTCAGCGCCCAGAGGGTGGATGTGCTGCTGGCCAATTCACGCTTCACAGCTCGCAGGATCAGAAAGTTCTGGGGCCGTTCAGCCGAAGTGCTGCATCCCCCAGTGGCGGTGGAGCGATTTCGCTGGGATTCCCCACGGGACGATGTGTATCTGTGTTTATGCCGTCTCGTTCCCTACAAGCGTGTTGATCTGGTGATCGAGGCGTTCAATCGACTCGGTCTGCCCTTGCTGGTGGTGGGGGATGGTCCGGAGCGGCGCAGGCTGGAGGCTTTGGCCGGTCCGACGGTCACCCTGCTGGGGAGTCAGTCGCCGCAACAGGTGGAGCTGTTGCTCTCCCGTTGTCGGGCGTATGTCTATGCCGGACTCGAAGACTTCGGCATTGCGCCGGTGGAGGCCATGGCGGCAGGAGCACCGGTGATCGGTCTCGGCCGTGGTGGTCTCCTCGACACGGTTCGTTGTGCTGCATCCGGAACTGAACAGGCCACGGGTGTGCTGTTCCCGGATCAGACGGTGAATTCACTGGTTGATGCTGTCCGCTGGTTTGAACAGCGACGGCTGTGGCGTGAGCTGGATCCAGCGGTTCTGCGTCAGTGGGCGGAACGGTTCCGGCCGCAGGCTTTCGCGGAACGATTCCAGAACACGCTCAGACGCGTCTGGAGTGAGCATCAGAAACTCTGTGCCGTTGCTGCGAGTGACCCTGGGGAGATGCCTGAGCTGCGGCTGTGACGTTGAGTGTGTTGAGTCCAGGATTGAGCCTTTGACTGTGGCCTCCCGGCCATCCCTGCGTCGAACCGCGGATCTTGTCCTCGGCCGGGGTTCTTATCGCCCCCACCTGGCGGTGATTTCAGCGCCTCCGTCGACGCTTCCCGCCGGAACGCTGATCGGTCAGCAGAGTCGTGCGGGTCGGGTGATCAAACGCAGTGGAGACATTGTTTTTTCCCTGGCATTGCTGGGTCTTGGCTCACCGGTGTTCCTGTTCTTGGCACTGTTGGTGAAGCTGAGTTCACCGGGACCGGTGTTCTACGTGCAGCGCCGCGTCGGGAGGGGTTATCGGCGGTTCGGTTGCATCAAATTCCGAACCATGCGCCCCGATGCTGACGCCGTGCTCGCACGCGTTCTGCACGACAACCCAGCGCTTCAGTCGGAATACGAGCGGGATTTCAAACTCAAGCGCGATCCTCGGATCACCCCCATTGGCCGTTTTCTGCGGCGTTCAAGCCTGGATGAGCTCCCGCAGTTTCTCAATGTTCTCCGCGGAGAGATGAGCGTGGTTGGTCCGCGGCCGATCGTGGATAAGGAATTGAATCGCTACGGCCCATACATGGATGAAGTGGCGGCTGTTCGTCCTGGCCTGACTGGCCTTTGGCAGGTCAGCGGACGCAACAACCTCAGTTACAAGAAACGGGTCAAGCTCGATCTCGCCTATGCCCGTGGTCGTTCATTTTTTCTCGATCTGGCGATCATCCTCCGCACGTTCGGGGTGTTGCTCCTTCCCATGGACCGGGGCGCTTACTGAGCCAGAACGACCAGGATCAGGATCCACAGAGCCTGCAGACGCAGGTTGAGCTGAAGAATCCGGTTGACGGCATCACCGTCTGCAGGCGGCTGATTCGCCGCGAGCACCGGCTTGTCCACCCAGCCACGGCCGTAACGGTTTCGTCCTCCAAGGCGGACTCCGGCGCAATGGGCATAGATCGCTTCGGATCGCCCTGCATTGGGTGACGGATCTTTTCTGCCGTCCCGTTCCGCGGCGCGCACCAGAGATGGCCATTGCCGCCACGGCCGGCTGACGAGTGGAAGCGTCAGCATCACCAGCCGGCATGGCAGCCAGGTGAGTGCATCATCCAGTCGAGCTCCGGCCGTTCCCAGCCAGCGCAGCCGGCCTTCCCGGTAGCCCAGCATGGAATCCAGGGTGCTGCTGGCCTTGAAGGCCCAGGCCAGTGCCAGCGGACCGGGCGCTGCGCTGTTCAGCGACCAGAGCAGGCAGCCCGCTGCCATCCAGGCCAGCGGCGCAAAGATTCCATCAACACCATTCTCCGAAGCCGTTTCAGCACAGGCCCGGAGGATTCCCGCTTCATCCAGCTGTTGCACATCACGGCCGACAATCCGGCCCAGGCGTTCTCGAGCTGGTTCCAGCCCGGTTGCACCACGGGATGGCAAAACCTCCAGCACCGCCATCACGCTTTGCTGCAGGCTTCGACCTGCAAGGGCACTGGCAAGAGCAATCACCAGCAACGGCCACCCCAGATAGGGGAGTTGCTGGGGCAGTCGCTCCACCCACCAGCCGATCAGGCCTGTGCCGCTGATCAGCAGAAGAGTGATCAACACGCCGGCAAGCCTCAGCCGCAGCGCGCGATCACCGGCCCATGGCTCCAGCCGCGCTCGCAGCGTCTGAATCCACCAGCCCATCACCACAACCGGATGGGGCAGCCACAGGGGATCCCCGATCAGCCAGTCCAGCCCAACGGCGGCGACAACCGCCAGAACCGCGGGCTGGACAGTCAATGGATCAGGAGTCCTTCAGCCAGCTGAACATCGAACGGAGACCTTTGCCCACCTTCTCGATCGGATGCTGAGAGTCGCGGTCACGCACTTTCTTCATCTCGGGTTTGCCGGCTTCGCATTCAGCGACGAAATTCCTGGCAAAGGTGCCGTCCTGGATATCAGCCAGAACGCGCTTCATCTCAGCCTTGGTGTCGGCATTGATCAGGCGGGGCCCGCTCACATAGTCACCGTATTCAGCGGTGTTGGAGATCGAGTCGCGCATCGAGGTGAGCCCACCCTTCACCATCAGATCCACGATCAGCTTCACTTCGTGCAGGCACTCGAAGTAGGCCAGCTCAGGCTGATAGCCGGCCTCCACCAGGGTCTCGAATCCAGCCTTGACCAGTTCGGACAGACCACCACAGAGCACTGCCTGCTCACCGAAGAGATCGGTCTCGGTTTCCTCCTTGAAATTGGTTTCAAGGATGCCGGCGCGGGTGCCTCCGATGCCTTTTGCGTAGGCCATGGCCAGGCCACGAGCCTTGCCGGTTGCGTCCTGCTCGATGGCAAACAGCGCCGGCACGCCCTGGCCGTTCTGATACTCCCAACGAACGGTGTGACCGGGTCCCTTGGGGGCGATCATCACAACATCCACGTCAGCGGGGGGCTTGATCAGCTCGAAGCGGATGTTGAAGCCATGGGCGAAGCTCAGGACCTTGCCGGCGCTCAGGTGAGGAGCGATCTCCTTCTGGTAGACGTCCTTCTGGAATTCGTCGGGCAGCAGCACCATGATCCAGTCCGCTTTGGCGGAGG
This sequence comes from uncultured Synechococcus sp., assembly GCA_913050565.1. GTDB lineage: Bacteria > Cyanobacteriota > Cyanobacteriia > PCC-6307 > Cyanobiaceae > Parasynechococcus. Next base: position 7,435 of record CAJWZW010000048.1, on the reverse strand, counting down.
CATCGGCAACGCTGAGAACCTCCAGCCCATCGGCCTTGGCCTTGTCCGCCGAGCGGCTTCCCTCGTAAAGACCAACCACCACATTCACGCCGCTGTCCTTGAGGTTCAGAGCGTGGGCATGGCCTTGGGAGCCATAGCCGATGATCGCAACGGTCTTGCCGTTCAGAAGACCGAGATCGGCGTCGGAGTCGTAGAAGAGCTGGGCCATCCGGGGGCGGGTTGCGGAGCTGTGCGATGCACGAGCTTACGCAGCGACCGCCCCGTGATTTCAGGCTTCGCTGGGGTGGGCGATCACGCGATCGATCAGGCCGTAGTCCTTGGCTTCCTCAGCACTGAGAAAGTAGTCACGGTCGGTGTCCTTTTCGATCTTCTCGAAACTCTGGCCGCTCATGCCTGCAAGGGAGCGGTTGAGCATCTCCTTCATCCGCAGAATTTCACGCGCTTCAATTTCGATGTCGCTGGCCTGCCTTCGACTGGTGCCTCCGAGGGGCTGGTGGATCATGATCCGGCTGTGGGGGAGGGCCACCCGTTTGCCCTTGGTGCCGGCCGCCAGGAGAAAGGCGCCCATGGATGCGGCCAGTCCCACACAGATGGTCACCACCTCACTCTTGACGTACTGGATGGTGTCGTAGATCGCCAGCCCGGCGGTGACGGAACCTCCAGGGGAGTTGATGTACAGATAGATCGGCTTGCTGCTGTCTTCGGAGTCGAGGTACAGCATCTGTGCAACAAGACTGTTGGCGATGCCGTCATTGACCTCGGAGCCGAGGAACAGGATTCGTTCCACCCCTAATCGGGTGTAGATGTCGACCCAGCGCTCCATCTGGCTGCCGGGCAGGCGGTAGGGAACGCTGGGGGTACCGATCGGCATGGATTTGGCGGTGTTGTGAGAGAGCTGTGGCTGTTGCGAATCAGAGGGCGTCGCCGCCGGGGAGGTCCTTACGACTGCTCAGGACGCGGTCGATCAGGCCGTACTCAACCGCCTGCTGCGGCGTGAGGTAGCTCATCCTGTCGGAATCCTTGCTCAGTTCCTCGACGGAGCGGCCGGTGTTGTTGGACAGGATCTCCAGCATGGCCTGCTTGTTGTGCAGCACTTCCTTGGCCCGGATCTGGATGTCGGTTGCCTGGCCCTGGGCGCCGCTGCGGGGCTGGTGCAGAACGATCGAGGCATTGGGAAGCGAAGCGCGCTGCCCTTTGGTGCCGGCCGAAAGAATCACGGCCGCCGTCCCCATCGCCTGGCCGATGCAGATGGTGTGCACCGGAGGCTTCACATACCTGAGGGTGTCGCAGATGGCGAAGGCTTCCGTCTCAAATCCGATGGCATCACCTGAATACCAGCTGGTGCCTGTGGAGTTGATATAGAAGTAGATCGGCTTGTCCGGATTGTCGAATTCCAGATAAAGCAGTTGAGCAATGATCAGTTCCGTGACGTCGATGCCCATCTGACGCTTGGCGTCGTCATCGGAGAAGAGGGGCAATCCGAGGTAAACGATGCGCTCCTTGAGCAGAAGCGAAGGAAGGTCGGGGGGCGGGGTCCGCATCACGGCGCTGTCGCCGTAATAGGGGGCTGACGTCGTCATCTACCGCGCTTCGACTCGGGGTGGCAGGAGCCTAGCGGGGGCCTTCTGACTTGGCGCTGTTCGCCTTGGACGGTTTGCCCTTGCTCTTGACTTTGGACCCTGCGGCCGCGGTGCCGGTTCCCAACCGTGCAAACACCATCCGACCCGTCGGTGTCTGCAGGGCACCGGTGACCACAACGGATTTGCGTTGGCCGATCAATGGCTTGGCCTCGTTGACCACCACCATCGTTCCGTCTTCGAGGTAGCCGACTCCCTGGCTCTGCTCCTTGCCCTCACGCACGATCTTGAGACTGAGTTCATCCCCCGGCTGGACCTCGGGTCGCAGAGCGATCACCAGTTCACTGAGGTTCATCACCTTCAGCTCCTTCACCTGGGCCACCTGAGCCAGGTTGAAATCGGCGGTCACCAGCGTTCCGCCGGTGTCTTCAGCAAGTTGCAGCAACCGGTCATCGGTACCGCTGCCGTCGTATCGGGTGCTGTTGATCACCAGGCGACGTCCATAGGTTTCGCGCAGCTCCCGAAGCAGCTTCAGGCCGCGTCGACCTTTGGCGCGTTTTTCGATGTTGGTTGAGTCGGAAAGCTGCTGCATTTCATTGATCACCGACTCCGCCACGATCACCTGCCCTTCCAGCAGCCCGCAGGCCAGCATCCCCCGGACACGGCCATCGATGATCACGCTGGTGTCGAGAATCTTGGCCGTGGCGGGTGTCAGCACCCCGTCGGCCACCAGCAAGGCTTCACTGCTGGCTGGATTCAGCAGTCTCAGCAGGGTGCGGCCGTGCACCTCTGCCAGATTGCTCCCCAGGATTCCGAAGAACACATTGCTCACCACCGCCAGAAGCGGCTTGAGCAGAGCAACTCCACCGGCAAACGGCAGCAGCAGCACCGGCAGCAGCAGAAGATTGGCCACGAGAAGGCCAAGGATCAGTCCCAGAGCGCGGCTCACCAGCAGGTCGGTGGGCATCGTGCGCACCTGCTGCATCAGCCTCACCCGGATCCGCTGGAACATCAGCCCGGCCACAAGACCCGTGCCACCACCGGCCGCTGTGAGGATCAGTCTGAGCTGCTCCGCATCGGTGTCGGGCCTGACCAGCTGCTCCGGCAGCAGGTGGATCCCGAGCCATCCGGCGGCCGCACCGGACCCAACGAACAGCAGCAGGATGAGCAGATCCACCATGGGTTCAGGTTTGGCAGCTCAGTCCATGTGTGCGCAGCATGCCTGATCCGACCCCCCCACGCAGCGCCTACCTGCACATTCCCTTCTGTCATCGCCGCTGCTTCTACTGCGACTTTGCCGTGGTTCCACTGGGGGATCGCGCTGGTCAGGAGGCGGGTCCGGGCAGCGCTTCCATTCGGGATTACCTCAAGCTCCTGCATCAGGAGATCGCAGGCGCCCCAGAGGGTCCTCCCCTTTCAACGGTGTACATCGGAGGGGGGACGCCTTCACTTCTTCTTCCGGCTCAGGTTGAGGCGCTGCTCTCAGCTCTGCGCCGCCGGTTCGGCCTCCAGCCAGGTGCGGAAATCACCCTGGAGATGGATCCGGCCACCTTCGATCGGGAGCGCCTTGAGGCTGTTCTGGCTGCCGGTGTGAATCGGATCAGCCTCGGCGGTCAGAGCTTTGACGATGACGTGCTGGCTGAACTGGGACGTCGTCATCGTCGTGTTGATCTGCTGGAGTCCTGCAACTGGATGGATGAGGCCTATTCATCCGGTGCGTTGCGCTCCTGGAGTCTGGATCTGATCCAGAATCTGCCGAACCAGACGCTGGCGCACTGGGATCAGCAGCTGGATCAGGCTCTTGCCAGTGGTGCCCCCCATCTGTCGATCTACGACCTTTCGGTTGAGCCTGGAACCGTTTTTGCCAGGAGGGCGGAGCGGGATCTGCTGCCCTTGCCCGAGGAGGACCTCGCGGTGGAATTGCTGGCCCGCACAAGCTCCCGGCTCGCTGCGGCAGGGCTCAGTCGGTATGAGATCTCGAACCATGCACGCCCCGGCCATGCATCGCGCCACAACAGGGTGTACTGGAGCGGCAGCGGCTGGTGGGGATTCGGGATGGGGGCGACGTCGGCGCCCTGGGGAGAACGTCTGGCGCGCCCTCGAACGCGCGAGGGTTACCGGGCCTGGCTTGAGTCGCCGGAAACATCAACGGTGGGGCAGGGAATGCCGGCGGATGATCTGCTGCTGGTTGGTCTGCGGCGGCGGGAGGGAGTTGATCTGTCGGACCTGGATGTGGATGAAGCCGCTCGCGAGTCCCTTGAACGCCGATGGCTGCCGTTCATCGAAGACGGACTGCTGCAGCGCTGTGCCGGTCGCTGGCAACTGCGTGATCCCGAGGGGATGAGTCTCAGCAACCGGGTGATGCTGGAAGTGGTGTTGTGGTGGGAGGAGCTTGAGGGTGCTCAGGCCCCGTCCTGAGCGGAGCCGCCTGACGACTGCTCGTTGATCCAGGTCTTCAGCGCGTTCACAAAGAGGGTCTGGCCATTCACCAGTGCGGGGCTGAAGGGCGGCTGCCTGGGGGTCAGGCCCAGCAGATCCGCGGTGACCCGCACCTGACCGTCGCAGTCACTGCCGGCACCGATGCCGATGGTGGGGATGGCGAGTGTTCTGCGCACCTCTCCCGCCAGTGTTGAGGGCACATGCTCCAGCACAAGGGCGAAGCAACCGGCGGACTCAAGGTTTTCGGCCTGTCTGAGCAGCCGCTCCTGGCTGATGCGGTCCTCTGCCTGGCGTCGATACCCGAGTCGATGAACCGACTGGGGGGTCAGGCCCAGATGTCCCATCACCGGAATGCCCATGCGCACCAACCGGTCGATGACCTCAACCACCTCCTTCTCGGCACCTTCCAGTTTCACGGCCGCGGCCGGTGTCTCCTTCAGCAGCAGGCCGGCGGCCTCGACAGCCTTGTCTGCGCCGCACTGATAGCTCAGAAAGGGCAGATCACAGATCAGCAGGGGTTGGTCGGCTTCCGCAGCCTGGAAACCCCGGCTGACAGCCAGCGTGTGATGACGCATCTGTTCGAGCGTCACAGGCAGTGTTGTGGCATGTCCCAGAGCCACCATCGCCAGGGAATCACCCACAAGAACGGCATCCGCTCCAGCCTCCTCGACAAGGGCGCCGGACAGGCTGTCCCACGCGGTGAGCATCGTGATGGGTCGCCCGTTCTGCTTGTGTCGGATCAGCTCGTTGGGACGCAAGGGGAGGGGATTCCTCGGATGCTCATTGCTAACATTGACCCGACTCGGGCCATGCGGTTCGGACGCCCAAATCTGGTCAGGACCGGAAGGTAGCAGCCACACGGGATGCTTCGGACAGGCGTGGATTCCGGGTCACCCAAATGGTGGGTTCGTTTCCGAAGCCTCAGGATTCGTCGCTGGTCTGCTGTTGACGCCGGCGCAGGAATTCGGGGATCCGAGCTCCGTTCTCTTCTTCACGGCGATCCGGCTGACTGGTCACGGTTCGACCCACGCTCTTGCCGGGGCTGTACTGCTGGCCATGCTCAAAGCCCGTGGCGATCACCGTGACGTGAATCTCCCCTTCGAGGGCCTCGTCAACAACCGCGCCGACAATGATGTTGGCTTCTGGATCGACGACGTCGTAGATCACCTCGGAAGCGGTGGTCATGTCTTCGAGGGTCATGTCCCGACCGCCACTGATGTTGATCACGCACCCCTTGGCGCCATCGATGCGTTCGGTTTCCAGCAGAGGGCTGCTGATCGCGGCCTGGGCGGCCTCCACAGCTCTGGACCGACCCGATCCGATGCCGATGCCGAGCAGTGCAGTCCCTGCTTCGGTCATCACGGAACGAACGTCGGCGAAGTCGACATTCACCAGTCCGGGGCAGGTGATGATGTCACTGATGCCCTTCACACCCATGCGCAGCACGTCATCGGCGGTGCGGAAGGCCTCCTGAAGCGGTGCTCCCGCGATCGCCTCTCTGAGGCGGTCGTTGGGAATCACGATCAACGTGTCCACATGCTCGGCGAGGCGGGCGATGCCTTCGTCGGCCTGACGCATGCGGCGGCGTCCTTCGAATCCGAATGGCTTGGTGACGATGCCAACGGTGAGTGCTCCCACCTCACGGGCCACTTCAGCCACCACAGGAGCTGCACCTGTGCCGGTTCCACCTCCCATGCCTGCGGCGATGAACACCAGGTCCGACCCCTGCAACGCATCGTGCAGATCCGTTCGGGATTCCTCGGCTGCCTTCTGACCGATGGTGGGGTTGCCGCCGGCACCCAGGCCTCTCGTCAGGGTCTGCCCCAGCTGCAGTCGGTGTTGAGCCTGGGACTGGATCAGAGCCTGGGCATCGGTGTTCAGCACCCGGTAGGCGACACCCTCGAGATCGCTGAGGATCATTCGGTTCACGGCATTGCTGCCGCCACCTCCAACGCCGATCACTTCGATTTTGGCGCTCTGACTGGGTTGGATTCCCATGGCCTCGAAAGACGTGCCGTTCCCCATCTCCATCTTCGAGGCTGAACCCATGACATTTCGATGCATTATGTCCCGAGTGGCCGAAAGCGTCTGCGCTCAGGCCAAATTCGACCTTGCGTCAGCTTCCGAGAACCGTTGGTCAGGATGTTGCTTTCGCTGGTAGCTGAATTTCCGGGCGGTCGGGATTGCTGAGATCAATCAGAGCGTCCTCCTCTGAGATCAGGGCTTTCGGCAGGTTTCGGCTCAGCTGATCAATGGCGAGGATCTGTCGGTCCAGCAGCGCAGAGTTGCGGCCGAGGTCGATGTCACCCAGGTTCCCGCAGCGCAGCAGGATCGCGCCATCGGAACGCAGAACAATCCGCTCGAGATTGTTGTCAAGCAGCGATTGGTCGCTCAGCAGTGTTGCAATCACGTCCTGTCTGGACCGGCTCCAACCTTCGATGACCACGTTGGTCGTGGGTGAAGGGAGGGAAACGGAAGGGTCGGGCTCAATCCAGTGGCCTTCGGCATCGACCAGGCCAAGAGCGATCCCGCCTGGGATGCGTCTCGTCGCTTTCGCCACGGGGTTTCTCGTCTGCATCTGCACCTCAAGCCTCGCCGGGACGATCAGCCGCCGCACGCGCACCGACTCGACCGGCAGATCGCGCTTCAGCTGACGCTCCAGCTGTGCCGGATTGATTTCAAGCAGAGGCTTGGGAAAGCTGAACTCTCCGGCATCCGCCACACGTTCGGGCGCCAGCCCGCTGTTGCCAAGCACGACAACCTGACTGGTTCCCTCCAGCATCCATCCGAAACGCAGGAGCAGCCATCCCAGGCTGCCGCTCAGCAGCAGAAAGGCCACGGTTCGCCAGATGTTGCCCAGGAGCTCCTGTCGCTTCTGGCGGCGCAGTGCCCGACGTCGCTCGAGCTGGGGGGAGCTCGTCTTCAAAGGTCGCAGCGCGCCCGCGCCATCAGTTCATCACCCCAGCTTTTGGCGCGCTCGGCATCGGAGAAGGGCACATCCATCTGCAGATTCTTCCCAACCAGGCGGAGACGACACCGTCCCTGGGATTCATGGGTGAGGGGAGCCTCGCCGGAGGCGAGCGCCATCAGTTCCACCAGTTCCAGCCGGCAGATGTCGAAGTCGCCCTGATCCTGAAAACGACCGGCTTCAAACGAACACCACAGGAGATGGCCGTCTTTCAGCTGGGCGCCGCCGCAGCCATCCAGCTTCATCAGCTCAGCACCCGCCGCCCAGCTGCGGAACAACGACTGACGTCGACGCTCCAGCCATCCGAGAGCTGCGAGCAGCACGAAAGCCAGGAGAAGCGGTAACCAGAGCAGACCGTGAAGCATGCGTCAGACCTGACCAACTTTCATCTTCCACTCATTCTCCGGCGCTTTGCACCAGTTCATGCACGAGCTGTTCGAGTGTTACGCCA
>CAJWZW010000047.1 GCA_913050565.1 uncultured Synechococcus sp. | reverse complement strand
CCAGGATCTTGACGGGATCCTCCATGCTGCTGACCGCGGCATTGGCATTGGCCCGTACCAGACGGCTCAGACGATTGAAGAAACCCATTCAGGAGTCCTGAAATCCAGTTGGAGATTAGCGAGACCTCACAGTGCCAACGGCTTAACCTTGAAACATGGCCATCGCACCGGACGGGCAACGTCGCCGGCTTCGAGGTGTCGAGCTGCTTCAGCCCGCCCCACCTCAACCTGCCTCAGCGCTGAGTGCCTGCCTGGATCACCTGCGTCAGGACTGGGATCGCGACGGCAACCTGGCAGGACTCTGGAATGACTGGCCAGCCATCGCAGGGGATCGGCTGGCACCCCATTGCCGACCTTTATCTCTGGAGCGCGGAATCCTCACCGTGGGAGCTCAGCATCCCCAGTGGCGACAGGCCCTTCTGTACACCAAACCGCAACTGCTCAGTGCTCTGAGACAGGCCGGCCATGCCGTGAGGGATCTGCGCATTCAGCAGCATCACGCCCTGCAGGCCCGGTCGGACGATCAGGAAGCGGCGATCTGGGCCCGTCACCCCAGCCGTGCCGACATCCACGGCATGGGGATGTGCCCGCGCTGCGGACGCCCGGCACCCAACGGCGAGATGGAACTCTGGACGTGCTGCGGCTTCTGCCATCGCAGCAGCTTCACCGAAACCTGAATCAGAACCGCTCCGGTCGCGGTTCCAGCCAGTCCGCCCGAATTCCGGATCGCTGCAGCTCCTCGGAACGCTGCTCAAGCCGCTTCCGATCAACCCGCCAGACGTTGTAGATGCCGAAACGGCTGAGCTCCTGGGGCTGCAGCCCCTGCCAGTGAGGACGCTGCGACGTGCGGGTGTCGATCACCATCAGCACCGATGAAGGGCCCTGCAGTTGAGAGATGGGCTGTCCCTGCCAACCCCGGCGTTGCTCCCTGGCGAGTCGATCGGCGAGGTTCACCAGGGCCCCTGACGAGCGGCCTTCGAACAGAACCACCTGGCGGGTGTGGAAGTGAAGGGACGGTTTCATCCGGCCCACCATCGCCAGGGGCTCCAGCGGCCGCTGCTGCTCCACCATGGCGGCGGCGGCCTGACGGACCGGTTGCTGACGCAGCAGATCGGCCAGGCCAGCGATGGGCAGGAGTGTGGTGACGTGGAAGAGCAGCACTGGCAGTTGCACAGCCAGCACTCGGGTCGACGCATCTCTTCCCCAGAAAACCACCGCCGGGAGTGCCGCGACGGTGAACCAGAACGCTCCGCGGCTCACAAGGCCGCTCGACAGGAGATCGTCAGCCAGTGAGGGCATCTCCGGATCCCTGATCAGCGGAACCCAGAACTCGGAGCCCCAGAAACAGACTGCGAGGAGACCGACCAAAACAACCGAGCTGGCCCAGGCCAGATTCAGCCAGCGATCGCGGCGATCGAGCGCAAAGCCGATCAGCAGTGCTGCTGCAGGGGTGGCTGGAAGCCAGTAGCTGGGCAGCTTGGTGGCGGCAGCGGTGAACAGCAGCAGAACCGCCAGCAACCAGCAGCCGGCGAACTGATGCAGGGACTGCTCAGGAGGGAGAGTCCTTCGGCGCGGGACGCGTGCCAGGCCCACCAGCAGCAGTGGTGTGAGCGGCATGGCGGCCACCAGCATCACCGGTCCGAAGTACCACCACGGCTGGAGATGGTCGTTGACGACGCTGGTGAAGCGTTGAAGGTTGTGGTAGCCGAAGAAGCTGTCCCAGAAGGGCTGCCCCTCCACCAGCAGCTCCAGGACGTACCAGGGCAGGCTGACCGCCGCCGTGAGGGCCAGACCGGGGATCGGCCTCAGACGGCTCCAGGATGTGGCCAGATCGCGCCGCAACCCACTGAACAGAAGCAGTGTGAGGCCGGTGAGTACAACGGCGACCGGTCCCTTGGCCAGGACAGCCAATCCCAGAACGATCCAGGCCTGCCACCACCCCTGGCTCGCAGGATCCGCGAAACGCCGCCACTGCAGCAGCAGGCTGATGGCCAGGAGGCCGCACAGAAGCGCGTCGCTCACGGCGGTTCTGCTCCAGATGATCACCAGCGGTGACAAACCGAAGGCCAACGCCACGATCAACGCGGAAGCAGCGGGACGACGGCTGCCCGACTGAGGCCATCGCAGCAGGGTGTCTGCCAGGCCGAGCATCACCGCGATGCTGGCCAGAGCCGATGGCAGACGGGCCGCCCAGCTGCCCAGCGGATCCCAGACGGACTGCGCGGGAAGGCTGTAACCAACCGCCATCAGCCAGTAGACGAGTGGTGGCTTGTCGTATCGCGGCAAGCCATTCACACGGGGGGTGAGCCAGTCACCGGTCTCAGCCATGGCGCGACCCGCCGCTGCAAACAACGGGGGGGTTTCATCCACCAACCCGGTCGAGCCGAGCTGCCACAAGCTGATCAGAACCCCGCAGCCGAGAACAACAGCCAGAACCGTGAGCCGCTGCCGCTTCGCCATCTCCACCACCGCAGCTCACCTGGATGTGGTGGCGATGCTGGCATCCCCGGGTCAGGGGAGGGGCTGCAGCCCATCGACTATCCAGGTTTCAACCCGCCGTGCGAAAACCGCCTGATCGGCGTTTTCCTCAACCCAGGTCCTGCAGGCTGCGCGTTCGATGGTCTTCACGTCGCGCAGCGCCTGCGTCAGCGCCGCCACATCATCCGGTTCCACCAGCAGTCCGGTGGTGCCGGAACAGATCAGCTCACCCGGACCGCCCCGGTCGTAGGCCACGACGGGGACTCCACAGGCCAGAGCCTCCACCACCACATTGCCGTAGGCCTCATTCCACTTCGGCGTGTTGATGAGTGCGCGACACCGACCCAGTTCAGACTGCAGAGCGGAGGTGGGCAGGAACCCACGCCAATCCAGTGTTCCCGGCGGTACGGACGCCTCAACGCTCAGGGCGTAGTCCTCATCCTCCCGAAGACCCCAGACCAGGAGACGTTCGCCAAGGGCGGCAGCGGCAGCGGCAGCATCCTCGAGCCCTTTTTCCGGAGCGATGCGGCCGGCCCAGCCCAGGGGACCGGTCTTCTCCAGACAGACCTCATAGCCGGAGAGATCAAAACCGTTGCCAACCACGCGCGGCTTGTCCGGCAGATGAAAATCCGCTGCCTGGCGGCTGGTGTGGAAGGCCAGCCGACGCTGGTCCCAGACGGCAAGAGCTTCCACCGCATCCCCCATCACCGAGGCCACCGCTCCCATGGAAATCAGATGGAACAGAGGTGGGTTCACATGCGGCGTGATCCAGAGGGGCAGCCAGTCGTAGCCGAAGTTGAGAACGGCATCCGCACCGTCTGCTGCCTGCAGTGCCCGGTTCCACATCGCCGGCATCAGGCCGTTGCGGGGAATGAGCATTCCCGAATCCGCATCGGCATGCTGCCAGCTGGGTTGATCCGTCCCCGCGGCGGTGATCAGCTGCACCGATTCGCATCCATGGGGCAACTGGGATCCTTCGGCCGCCACGAGGGTCAGATGATGCCCTCGCTGCGTCAGCCCCCGCAGCAGCGAGCTGAGCGTCAGCTCAACACCACCGCCGCGGCCACTGCCGAGGGCCCCGATGGGTGTGCTGACCAGCACCAGATTCAACCGGGATGGGGTCAGCCCGTCGGCTGCTGACGTGGCTGAGGCTCCCAAAGTCGTTTGCGCTGGCTCACACAGACCACAGATACCAGCACCATCAACACCCCGACCCACTGCAGCCAATCCAGGCGTTCCCCCAGCAACCATCCGCCCGTGGCCAGAGCGAACACAGGGGTGAGGAAACCGAGGCTGCTGAAGGACGTCAGATCCCTGCGGTTGGCGAACCAGAAGAACAAGCCGTAGGCCAGAGCGCTGCCGAAAAGACTGGCGAATCCCATCCGGGCCCAGTCCAGAGCCGTCCAGGCTGGTGCGCTCCAGCCGCTCTGCCATTCGGCGATCAAAAACAGGGGTGCTCCCCCTAAAACCATGTGCCAGGCGGTGACGGCCACTGGATCGCTGTGGCGGGATGCATAGCGAATCAGCACCGTGCCAACCGCCATGGCCATGGCCGCCATCAACATCCAGCCCTCCCCTGGTTGAAGCAGCTGACGGATCTGGGGTGGATCCAGCAGCAGCCACCAGTGACCCAGCAGATCAGCGGGAACGCCGAGGCAGAGAATCCCCGCCAGCCCCAGAGCCAGTCCCAGCCATCCGACCGGGTTGATCGAATCAGCGAACAGAATGCGCGCCAGCAGGGCCACCAGCAGCGGCTGGGAGTCGATGAGCACGGAGCCGAGGCCGGCTCCCGTTCCTTCGAGGCCACGGGCGAGCAAAGCCTGGAAGAGGCAGGCATCCACCAGCGTGAACAGGAGAAACCAGCCCAGATCACGACGATCAATCCGCCATGAACGCCCGCTCACCAGCGTCCAGATGATCAGCACGCCACCAGCCGGAAGCAGCCGCAACGCCGCCACCAGCCAGGAGCCCCCGCTGCTCAGCAAGGGAGCCATGGCGGTCATGGCGGTTCCCCACAGCACAAAGGGCAGAACCATCAGCAGCCAGAGGCGGAGCGGAGGCATGGCGGAAGGGGGAGACAGCCTTTTTAAGATCTAAGGGTTTGCAGTTTCGCAAGATGATCTGGCCCTGGCGCCGCAAATCACGCCGGCGGATGGCGCGAATCGTGGTGGAAGGCCCGATCAACGGCAGCACCCGCCAACGCGTGCTCAAGGCTCTGAAGGAAGTCGCGGATCGGGAATTTCCGGCGCTTCTGCTGCGCATCGACAGCCCCGGTGGCACCGTCGGCGACAGTCAGGAGATCCATGCAGCCCTGCTTCGTCTCCGGGAGAAGGGCTGTCGGGTTGTGGCCAGCTTCGGGAACATCTCGGCATCCGGCGGCGTCTACATCGGAGTGGCGGCCGAATCGATCGTGTCCAATCCAGGAACCATCACCGGTTCGATCGGTGTGATCCTCCGTGGCAACGACCTCTCCAAGGTGTTCGAAAAGATCGGCATCCGCTTCGACACCGTCAAAAGCGGCGCTTACAAGGACATCCTTTCGCCGGATCGTCCCCTCAGCAGCGACGAACGGGCTCTGCTGCAGGACCTGATCGACAGCAGTTACAGCCAGTTCGTGAACGTCGTTGCTGAGGGTCGAAAGCTCAGTGAGGAAACCGTGCGCACCTTTGCCGACGGCCGTGTGTTCAGCGGCGAACAGGCCAAGGAGCTTGGACTGGTGGATGAACTCGGCGACGAGGATCACGCCCGCAGGCTGGCGGCACGACTGGCTGACCTCGATGAGGATGCCGTTCGCCCGGTCACGCTGGGACGCCCCAAGAAGAAACTGATGAGCCTGCTGCCGGGCAGCGCCCTGGTGGAACAGCTGCAGCAGAGGCTCAGCCTTGAGCTGATGGGCAGCGGCCAGTTGCTGTGGCTGTACCGCCCATGAGCGCAGGTCTCCGCCTTGTCGGCATCCGGGGTGCCACCACCTGCTCGGCCAACACCACCGAGGCCATCCGTTCGTCGGTGCGCGAACTCATGGATGCCCTGATCGCCGGCAATGACCTCGGGCATGAGCGAATCATCTCGGTGACCTTCTCGGTCACCGCCGATCTCGATGCCTGCTTCCCTGCGGCGGAGGCCCGCCAACGCCATGGATGGGACGGGGTAGCCCTCCTGGATTGTCAACAGATGGCCGTCCAGGGGGATCTGCCGCGTTGCATCCGAGTGCTGGCCCATGCCTGGCTTCCGGAAGGCCTGGACCCCCATCACCCCTACCTGGGTGAAGCGAGCAGGTTGCGTCCAGACCGATCCGGTAACAACTGACAGATCCCGCGCCGGCCCAGGAGGATCGCGTCCAGCCCTGGGACTCCGGAGAATCCTGTCAAAAGCGATGCGCACCATGTCTCCAGCAGCTGTCCTTCGCCGCTTGGCCGGCGCCGCCGCGATCACTGCATTCGGTCTGGGCGGTGCTCTTCTGAACTCACCGGCCGCTCATGCCCAGAGCACACCGGGATTGCTGGAGTTCCGCTGGGACACCGATCGTGACTACAGGAAGCTGTACTACTACCAGACATCAGCCAGTTCCAACGACCGCTCAGAGTGGTTTCTCCTCCTCCGCGCCAAGGATCGCAAGACGGCCTTCATCAAATTGACCGTGACCGTTCCGGACTACTTCGACAGCAAGATCAAGCCGGAGAAGATCACGCTCTGCAAAACCAAAACCGGGAGCATGACCAGCAAGACACGCTGCCTTGAGGAGGTGCCTGCCACGGTCGAGGTCAATGACGACCAGACGGCCATTGAAGTCTTTCCCGACACCCCGGTCTCCGTTGAAGGGGACTACGGCCTGCGCGTCAAGTTGTTCAATCCCCAGGGCCAGCGCATGTACCAGCTGAATGCCCTGATGCAGGCGCCCGGCGATGTTCCCCTGTCGGCCTACGTCGGCAGCTGGCTGGTCGATGTGGACTGACTGATAAATTTGACAGCTCTGATCGGCCGGAAGCCACAAAACTCTCATGACGAAGCGCACACTCGGAGGAACCAGCCGCAAGCGCAGACGCGTCTCGGGTTTCCGCGTTCGCATGCGCTCCCACACCGGCCGCCGTGTGATCCGCACTCGGCGCAAGCGTGGACGCTCCCGCCTTGCGGCCTGATCAGGGCCATCCGTCACTGAAGACGACACCCGTTGATGGCACTGCCGTCCTCCATGCGACTTCGGGGACATCGGTGCTTCAGCAGACTGCACCGGATCGGAAGCCGTCACCACGGAGCCTGGATGGTGCTCCGGGTGATGCGCGAGGAATCCCGGCTGCTGCGCCCTGAACTGCGCCGGCAACCACCAATATGCTGTCGCTGCGCCCTTGTGATCAGCAACAAGGTGAGCAAGCGGTCCGTGCGTCGAAACAAGCTGCGGCGCCTGCTTCATCAGCACCTGCGTCAGCGTCTGGAAGACCGCCGGGATCTGGCCGGACAATGGATTCTGATCAGCCTGCGACCGGAGGCGTCCGAGGTCGATCCGTCGCAGTTGCTCGAGGAATGCGACAGTCTTCTCAGTTCAGCCGTGTTGGGGACATGACAACGATTCAAGAGGACGTCCACTACGACGGTGGGCCGGCCAAGGGGGATCTGATCTTCAACATCCTGCTCGGCTTCACGCTGATCGGGATCCCCTTCACCATCGGTGCTGTCGTCCGGGCCTTCTGGCTGCGATTCAGGGTCACCAGCCGACGGATCTCCGTGACCGGCGGCTGGAGAGGCAAGGAAAAGACCCAGGTCGTCTACTCCCAGATTCGGGAAGTTCGCACCGTTCCCAGGGGCTTTGGCGCCTGGGGGGACATGGTGCTGGTGCTGACCGACGGCGCCAGACTGGAACTGCGGTCGATGCCGCGATTCCGCGAAATCGAGGCTTACATCCTCGAGCGCATCCAGCAGAAGACGTCCTCACCTGCCGAAAAGGCGGTCGAAGGCTTCGCCGCCTGACACCCTTGTTCGTGCACACTGGCCTCACAACGCCACCACCCCTGGGGTTTCCAACGTGATCGGGTACATCTCCGACAACCTGCTGATCCCAATCCTGGATTTCTTCTATGGATTGGTTCCCAGCTACGGCTTGGCGATCGTGGCCCTCACGATCGTGATCCGTGTCGCCCTTTACCCCCTGAGTGCCGGATCGATTCGCAGTGCAAGGCGCATGCGGATCGCTCAACCGGTGATGCAGAAGCGTCAGGCGGAGATCAAGAGCCGTTACGCCAACAACCCCCAGAAACAGCAGGAGGAGCTGGGCAAGGTGATGAAGGAGTTCGGCAGCCCCCTGGCCGGATGCCTGCCCCTGCTTGTGCAGATGCCGATCCTGTTTGCTCTGTTCGCCACCCTGCGGGGATCACCCTTCGCGGACGTGCCCTACACCCTCAACATGAAGGTGTTGCCCTCTGAACAGATCGCAACGGTTGAACCGAAGCCGTTCAACAGTGCCAGCCACTCCATTTTTGTCGGAGAAACCGATCACGTCCCCGTGATCGCCAGCCTGCCCCGTGGCACCAAGATCGGTGTAGGGGAAAGCACCACCGTCAATCTCCACACCAAGGACGGCCGGAGCTTCTCCGACGTGCTCACCGGTATCGACGATCCGGCTCGCTTCAGCCCCACCTGGTCGATCACCAAGGGTGACGACATCGTGAAGGTGAGCGAGGACGGCACCATCACAGCCCTGGCTGCCGGTGATGCCACCGTTGAAGCCAAGATTCCCGGACTGGCAGCTCGGAGCGGCTTCCTGTTCATCAAGGCTCTCGGACAGGTTGGTTTCTACGCCGATGGAGCCGTCAACTGGGACATCGCCATTCTTGTCGGTGGATTCGGCCTGACCCTCTTCCTTTCGCAGCTGCTCTCGGGCATGGGAATGCCGGCGAACCCGCAACAGGCCACCGCCAACAAGATCACGCCGGTGATGATCACCGGAATGTTCCTTTTCTTCCCTCTTCCCGCAGGCGTTCTCCTTTACATGGTGATCGCAAACGTCTTCCAGGCCCTGCAGACCTTCATCCTCACCAAGGAAGCGTTGCCGGACAATCTTCAGTCCATTCTCGATCAGCAGATGTCCCAGCAAGCCGTCACCGTGACGGCAACCTCAGGAGGCGGCAGCGACTCCCGCCTTCCCTTCGAACCGAAAGGCGGAAAATGATCGACGGCCTCGAGCCGGTTTCCATTCAGGAACTCCGGGTCCTCGGAGGTCCGAAACACTGGAGCGTGGAAGGTCACCTCGATCAGCTTCCATCCCTCACACCGGTTCGAGGCCAGATCTGTGCCGAACACAAGGGCAACGTTCTCGTTGTGGAAGGCGAACTGGAAACGATCGTCACCCTCTGCTGTGACCGCTGCCTGGCGCAGTACAACCACGAGCTGAAAGCCAGCCCGAATGAGTTGATCTGGCTTGGAAACGCTCCCCCAACCGAGTCGGAACTGCAGGAATCAGAGCAGATCGACGTTGTGGAAGGACTGGTTGAGTGCCTGAATCCAAGCGGTGACTTCACCCCGGCGCAGTGGGTGTTCGAGCAGCTCAACCTTCAGCTGCCGGTGGTGAACCACTGCGGGGAACACTGCCCGGGGCCGCCTGGCCTGAACCGGTCCACCGCATCGGCTGCCGACGAACAGAACGAGCCGCTGGATCCCCGCTGGCAAGCATTGCGACGCCTCCAACAACCATGAGCAGTTCCCGCTGGACTGAACAACTGGATCTGATGATCCGGGCCCGAACCTCACTGATCTGGATCCGCAGCAGTGAGGAAGCCAGGGTTGAGACCCTGCTCAAACAGACCGCCTCACGGCTGCAGCGTCAGCTGGGGGCCTGGGATTTCATCGACGGCCTTCAGGGAATCCTCAACGCCGAAGGGGTTGGCAGCCGCCAGCCCATGGCCGTGCTGCAGTGGCTGAGTGATCTGAACAGCGGCAGTCCAACCCTGTTGCTGCTCAAGGACTTCCACCGCTTCTGTGAAGACCCGGGCATCGCCAGGATGCTGCGCAATCTTCAGCAGTCCCTCCGCAGCACCCCCCACACCCTGGTGGTGTGCTGCGGAGCCTGGACGCCCCCCGCCGAACTGGATGAAGCCCTCACTCTGCTGGATCTGCCTCTGCCCGACAGTGAAGACCTGCGCCTCCTGCTCGGGAACATCAGTCAGAGCAGCGGCCAGCCACTGGCCCCCTCTGTTCTGGAACAGCTGACACGCGCCTGCAGTGGCCTCAGTGAACTGCGCGTCCGTCAGGTGGCCGCCAGGGCCCTGGCACGCCGCGGCCAGCTGGGCGCTGCCGATCTGGAGGAGGTGCTGGAGGAGAAGCGTCAGACCATCGCCCGCAGTGAGGTGCTGGAGTTCTGCGCCACCGCAACAGGAACGGAAGCGATCGGAGGTCTTGATGTTCTGAAGGACTGGCTTCAACAGCGGCACCGTGCCTTCTCCGATGAAGCCCGCCGGTTCGGTCTGCCCATCCCTCGAGGGGTGTTGCTGGTGGGCCCCCAGGGCACCGGCAAGTCGCTCACCGCCAAAGCGATTGCCCGCAGCTGGTCGATGCCGCTGCTGAGGCTGGATGTGGGGCGATTGTTTGCCGGCCTGGTGGGAGCCAGTGAGGCGCGCACCCGGGAAACGATTCAACGGGCGGAGGCGATGGCACCGTGCGTTCTGTGGATCGACGAGATCGACAAGGGCTTCGGAGGGGACAGCCGCAGCGACGGCGGCACGAGCCAGCGGGTTCTCGCCAGCGTGCTGACCTGGATGGCGGAAAAGCAGTCCCCTGTTTTTGTCGTCGCCACAGCGAACGGGGTTGAAAAACTTCCACCTGAATTGCTTCGCAAAGGACGGTTCGACGAAATCTTTCTGCTGGACCTACCGAGCATTGAAGAGAGGCGCAGCATTCTCAAGCTGCACCTGAACCGACGCAGGCCGGGGCTGGAGTTGCCGTTGGACACCGTGATCAGCCGCAGCGACGGCTTCTCAGGCGCCGAACTGGAACAGACCGTGATCGAGGCCATGCACCTCGCCTTCGCTGAAAGCAGGGAACTGAGCGAAACCGATCTGATCCGTGCCGCCTCGCAACTGATCCCCTTGTCGAGAACGGCCAAGGAACAGCTGGATCAACTCAAGGAGTGGGCGTCCAGCGGCAGGGCACGACCCGCTTCCATTGCGACAGGTAACAAAGCCTGACCCCAGGTAACAAACCAGGCGTTTTGTCAAGCCCGTCACAAATGATCTCCCTACGGTCAACGCAATCGATCCGATCACCGTGGGCAGCTCGAACAACATCGCCAGCCAGCTCTGTGTTGCCTGCCTCGGCGCCGGTGTGATCACAACCGTGGCAGTCGCTCAGGGCCAGAACCCCCTGACCGCCCTTGGAATCACAGTGTTTTCCGCAGTGGCCGCAGTGATGGTGGGCCAGGTTCTCTGAACGGCCTGCCATAGGCTGCCGGCGCCAATGCCGCCGGACCCGTGCTCGATCAGCGCCTTGTGCGTGACAACCCCGAAGTCATTGCCTCACAGCTGGGGCGTCGGGGCAAGGCCGTTGATCTGACCAAACTGCAGCTGATCGCACAACAGCAACGCAACCTCGAGGAGCATCGCAGTGGCCTTCAGGCTGAAGGCAACCGCATCGGCAAGGAGGTCGGTCGGCAGATTCAGTCGGGAACCGATCCCAAAAGCGAGGAGATCGCCAATCTGCGCAAGCAGGGCAATGCGATCAAGCAGAAAGTGTCCGTGCTCGAGGAGGAGGAAAAACTCCTCAGCTCTCAGCTCAAGGAGCAGCTGCTCACCTTCCCCAACCTTCCGGCGGAGGATTGCCCGGACGGCACGAGTGAATCAGACAACGTTGAGGTGCGTCGCTGGGGGAATCCGCGAGAAGAGGAGGGGTTGGAGGAGCACTGGCAGATTGCCGAACGTCTGCAGCTGATCGACACCGAGCGCTCCGTGCGGATCGCCCAGAGCCGCTTTGTGACCCTGATGGGGCAGGGCGCGCGTCTGGAACGGGGATTGATCAACTTCATGCTCGATCTCCACACCAGGAAGGGATACCGCGAGGTGTTGCCCCCTGTTCTGGTGAACACCGCCAGCCTCACCGGATCCGGCCAGCTGCCCAAATTTGCCGAGGAAAGCTTCCGCTGTTCCGAGGATGACCTCTGGCTGACGCCCACGGCGGAAGTTCCCGTCACCTCGCTGCATCGCGACGAAATCATCCCCTCCGATCAGCTGCCGCTGCGGTATGCCGCCTACAGCCCCTGCTTTCGGCGCGAAGCCGGCAGCTACGGCAGGGACACCCGGGGGCTGATCCGCCTGCATCAGTTCAACAAAGTGGAGTTGTACTGGTTCGCTCACCCGGACCACTCGGACGAAGCCCATCAGCAGATCACCGCCGACGCCGAAGCTGTGCTGCAGGCACTGGAGCTCCCCTATCGGGTTCTGGATCTCTGCACCGCCGATCTCGGTTTCTCAGCCCGCCGCACCTACGACCTGGAGGTGTGGCTGCCCGGCGCAGGTGCTTACCGCGAGATCTCGAGCTGCAGCGTCTGCGGGGATTTCCAGGCACGACGCTCCGCCATCCGCACGAAGGAAGGAAAGTCGACAAAGCTGGTGCACACGCTCAACGGCAGCGGACTGGCTGTGGGTCGCACCATGGCGGCGTTGCTGGAGACGGGCCAGCAACCGGATGGAAGTGTGCGCCTGCCCTCCGCTCTGGTGCCCTACGTCGGCTGCGAGCTGCTGCGGCCAGAATGACGCGACCGCGCGACTGAAGCTGAATGAACGTGTTTGCAGCCCTGGCCGTTCTGGCCGTGCTGATCGTGGTTCATGAGGCCGGCCACTTCCTGGCGGCCACGCTTCAGGGCATTCGGGTGAGTGGATTCTCGATCGGATTCGGACCAGCGCTGATCAAACGGCAGCGCCGCGGGGTGACCTATGCGATCCGCGCCCTGCCCCTCGGGGGCTTCGTGGCTTTTCCCGACGACGACGAAAGCAGCGACATCGCTCCTGATGACCCGGATCTTCTGGGCAACCGACCCCTCCCCCAACGCGCCCTTGTGATTGCCGCCGGGGTGCTGGCCAACCTGCTTCTCGCCTTCGTTGTGCTGTTCGGCCAGGCGGCCATCGTGGGGCTGCCGGCACCTCCGGACCCCGGCGTTCTGGTGATCGCCGTTCAGCCGGACGGGGCGGCCGAACAAGCCGACCTGAAACCGGGAGACAAGGTTCTGGCGATCAATGATGTGGCTCTGGCGGCCGGTCAGAGCGGGGTTCAATCCATGGTCGAGCGCATCAAGCAGGCCCCGGGGGTGTCCCTCACCGTGCTGCGGGAACGGGACCAGCAACGCGAAACCATCACGCTGCAGCCCCTCGAGCAACAGGGGCAGGGGCGGATCGGGGCTCAGCTTCAGGCCAATCTCAGTGGAATCATCCGACCCGCGGAAGGACCCGGCGAGCTGCTGGGGCGGACGGGTGAGGAATTTCAACAGCTGTTGAAGCAGACGGTGGCCGGATACGGCGGCCTGATCACCAACTTCAAGGCAACGGCCAGCCAGGTGAGCGGCCCGGTGAAAATCGTGGAGATGGGTGCACAGCTGAGCGAGCAGGGAGGATCCGGCCTGATTCTTTTCATGGCGCTGATCTCCATCAACCTCGCCGTGCTCAATTCCCTGCCGCTGCCGCTGCTCGATGGCGGGCAGATGCTGCTGCTGCTGATCGAAGGCGTTCGCGGGAAACCCGTCCCGGAACGCCTGCAACTGGCGGTGGCGCAGTCGGGTTTTCTGCTGATCGTTGGCCTGACGCTGGTTCTGATTGTTCGCGACACAACCCAGTTGTCCGTCGTTCAGCAGCTGATGGGCCACGGCTGAAATCCGGGTCTGCCGGCATGTAATGTTGGCAGTCCGTTCTTCCGCTGCTCCAGAGCCGCATGGCCAAGAAGTCGATGATCGCCCGCGACGTCAAGCGCAAGAAGCTGACTGAGCGTTA
>CAJWZW010000046.1 GCA_913050565.1 uncultured Synechococcus sp. | reverse complement strand
TCATTCTCCGGCGCTTTGCACCAGTTCATGCACGAGCTGTTCGAGTGTTACGCCACTGGAGGCCCACAACATGGGGTACATGCTCTGGCTGGTGAACCCCGGCAGGGTGTTGATCTCGTTCAACCAGAGCTGGTCGTTGGTTTCGTCGTAAAAAAAATCCACACGGGCCATCCCTGTCACCCCCACCGCTTCACAGGCCTGAACCGCCAGCTGCTGGACACGTTCCTGCGTCGCCTCCGGCAGAGGGGCTGGAACCAGAGTCGTGCTCAGCCCGGAGGTGTATTTGGTTGTGTAGTCGTACCAATCAGCATCGAAACGAACCTCACCCACCACGGAGGCCCGAAGCTCCGATGCGCCGAGCACGGCACATTCCAGCTCGCGGGCTGCAACACCCTGTTCAACCACCAGTCGAGGATCAAGCTTGGCTGCCAGTTCAAGGCCCGCCAGCAGCTCCTCGCGATTCTTCGCTTTGCTGATCCCCACCGATGAACCCAGGTTGGCGGGTTTGACGAAGCAGGGATAGCCGAGCCCGGTTTCAATCGATTCCACCAACCTGTCCCGGGACGAGGCGCTGCTGAGATCCGCCGCATGGGCGCAGACAAAGGGAACCTGCGCCAGGCCTGCTGCCTGGAAGGCCGCCTTCATCGCCTGCTTGTCCATGCTCATGGCCGATCCGAGCACGCCAGCGCCGACGTAGGGCATTCGCATCAGTTCGAACAGCCCCTGCACGGTGCCGTCCTCGCCATTGGGCCCATGCAGAACCGGATACCAGATGTCGACGTTTTCCGCTTCAGCAGGACAGGCTCGGAATCCCTTCACCGGCCCTGACTGGGGCAGCTCAGATGGCTCAGGGGCGATACCGCTCACGAGGATGGATGCCGCAACGCCGGGGCCCCACCAGCAACCTTCACGGTCGATGTAGATCGGAACGACGGTGTATCGCTCTGTGTTGCTTCCGCTGGTCAACCCGGCGTTGACAGTCGCAGCCGATCGGATCGACACGTCATGCTCACCGGATCGCCCTCCGAAGATGAGGCCGACCGAGGTGGAACGGGATGGCATCGGCAGGCGCGCGGCTTGGGCGGAGGCGCCAAAGGTATCAGTGCTGTTCGCTGATGGGCAGGGGGGTTCCCGTCAGAGAAAAAGAGCGCACCACATCGATTCGCACCTTCACCAGGTCCCCGGGTTTGTAGGTGTGACCCTCCTGATCTGAGGCGTTGAAGAAGGTGAGCCTGTTGGTGCGGGTTCGTCCCATCAGCTGATTGGGATCCTTGGTGTTGATCCCCTCCGCCAGCACCTCTTCGACCCGACCGTCGTAGCGGGCATTGCCATCACGGGCGCAACGTTCCACCAGAGCGTTGATCTCCTGCAGCCGCGCCACCTTCACCTCCTCAGGCAGCTGGTTGCCCCAGTCCGCGGCTGGGGTGTTCGGTCTTGGCGAGTAGGCCGCGGTGTTCACCAGGTCAAAGCCGATGTCCTCGATCAGAGCAAGGGTGCGGCGGAACTGGGCATCGGTTTCCCCAGGGAAGCCGACGATCACGTCGGCGCTGAGGGAGGCATCCGGCATGAGTTCACGGATGTAATCGATGATTCGTCGATAACGCTCCACCGTGTAACCCCTGGCCATGGCGCGCAGCACATCGTTGTCACCGCTCTGGAAGGGAATGTGGAAGTGTTCGCACAGTTTCGGCAGCTCTGCACAGGCGTCGATCAGGCGGTTGGTGAAGTAGCGGGGGTGACTGGTGGCGAAGCGAATCCGTTCAATTCCCTCCACGTCGTGAACGTGATGCAGCAGATCCGTGAGGGTGTGCATCCGTCGACCCTCCGGTGTGATGCCGGGCAGGTCTCGGCCGTAGGCATCGATGTTCTGGCCGAGCAGGGTGATTTCCCTGTATCCCTGAGCAGCGAGCCCTTCCATCTCCAGCTTGATCGCCTCGGGCAGGCGTGATTGCTCCCTGCCCCGCACGGATGGCACCACGCAGTACGTGCAGTGCTCATTGCAGCCGTAGATCACATTCACCCAGCCGCAGATGCTGCTGTCGCGCCTAGCCGTGGTGATGTCTTCAAGGATGTGGTGCTCTTCCGTCGCCACCACCTGCTGTCCGCTGTCCACCTGCTGCAGCAGCGTTTCGAGCCGGTTCGCATGCTGGGGGCCCATCACCAGGTCCAGCTCGGGCACGCGCCTCAGAAGAGATTCACCCTCCTGCTGGGCGACGCAGCCCGCCACCACCAGGGTGAGATTGGGGTTGGTGCGTTTCCTCTGAGCCTGGCGACCCAGGTAGCTGTAGACCTTCTGCTCAGCGTTGTCGCGGATGGTGCAGGTGTTGTAAAGGACCAGATCCGCGTCCAGCTCAGCTTCGGCTTCCCGGTAGCCCATGGATTCCAGGATCCCCGCCATCCTCTCGGAATCCGCCTTGTTCATCTGGCAGCCGAAGGTGGTGATCCAGTAGCTGCCCCGACCGCGGTTCGCGCTGGCTTCGGGGGTGGCGACGGCAGTGAGGGGGGCGGAGGCGACCAAGGCACTGATCCAATCTTCTTCAGTGTGAGTCACAGCGGTGTTGTGTCAGCTTGGTGACTGGAGCGCTGGTGGCCATGGCTTGGGCCCTGAAGCGGTTTTCACTCACCAAGAACGTGCCGCTCGCCATCAGTCGCGGCACCACCGCTGCTGTGGTTCGCCTCGAGCTGACGGTGGAGCGGGGTGGAATCTGCGGTCGCGGTGAAACGGGTGGGTTTGAAACCGGTCATCGCTCCTACGACACCGAATCGGTGGAGCAGGAGCTCCAAACTCTTCTGCCGCGGCTGAACACGCTGGATTCGCTTCTTCCCCAGAGGCTGGAACCCCTGCTGCAAGCGCTCAGTCCGCCGGCCCGCTGCGCTGTTGATCTGGCTTGCTGGGACTGGTGGGGGCAGCACCTCGGCCAGCCGCTGTGGAACCTCTGGGGTCTGGATGGTCAACGGCAGGTCGCCACCAGCGTCACCCTCGGGCTGGGAGGCGTGCCGGCTGTGTTGGAGCGATTGAATCGCTGGTGGTCTCAGCTTCCTGCGACCCGGATCAAGCTCAAGCTGGGCAGTCCCGACGGGTTGGATCACGACCGCAGCCTGGTGGAGGCGGTGGCTTCAGCTGTGGAGGACCGTCGACAGAGCACCGGAGCTTCGGTGGAGTTGCAGGTTGATGCCAACGGTGGCTGGAGCCTGGATGAGGCCCTCTCCATGCTGCAGACCCTGGACCGTTTCGGCGTGGTGCTGCTGGAGCAGCCTCTGGCTCCGGATGCTGATCCTCAGAGGGATCTGAAGGGCTTTGCTGCATTGCACCCCCACTGTCCGATGCCGCTGGTGGCTGATGAAAGCTGCTGGAACCTCGGGGATCTACTGCGGCTCGCCCCTGCGGTTGATGGCGTGAACCTCAAGCTGCTCAAGACCGGTGGCCTGAGTTCGGCCCTGTTGATGGCGCGTGTCGCCGGTGAACTGGGCCTCGATCTCATGGTGGGCTGTTATTCCGACAGTGCGTTGCTGAACGGCGCTGCAGCGCAGCTGCTGCCCCTGATGCGCTGGCCGGATCTCGACAGCCATCTCAATCTTGTGGACGACCCCTATTGCGGCCTGCCGCTGGAGGACGATCGGCTGCGTCCATCCTCGGATCCTGGCCTGGGAATCCGTCCCCGGGAGCGGCGCTGATGCTGCGGAGTGATCAGCGGGTGGTGCTGCTGCAGCACGGTGGCCTTGACAACCTCACAGGCAAGACAGGTCTGGCGATGCTGCGACATCGACAGGGCCCGATCGTGGCGGTGGTTGATCCGGATCATGCCGGTCAGAACCAGGCCCAGATCACTGGGATTGAACGAGATGTGCCTGTGGTGCAGGGGATTGCGCAGGCTCTGGAGTTCGCACCCGAGGTGGCCGTCATCGGACTGGCGCCATCGGGGGGAGGTCTGCCTGATGCCTTGCGGGCTGATGCCCTCAAGGCCCTGGCCTCCGGCCTGAACCTCGCCAGTGGTCTGCACACCCGTCTGGGTGACGACCCGGCGTTTCAGGCGGTCCGACGCCCCGGTTGCTGGATCTGGGACCTCCGTTGTGAACCGTCGGGCCTGCAGGTCGGCCAGGCCCGTGCAGCTGCCCTGTCCTGCCAGCGGCTGCTCGCTGTTGGAACCGACATGGCCGTGGGGAAGATGAGCGCCTGCCTGGAGCTTCTGGCGGCGGCAAGGCGGCAAAACGTGGACTGCCGTTTTGTTGGCACGGGCCAGGCTGGAATTCTGATTGCAGGAGCCGGCGTCGCTCTGGATGCTGTGCGGGTTGACTACGCCGCTGGTGCTGTGGAAGCGGCAGTGCTGGAGTCCGCTGCATCCCTTGCGGACGACGGCCTGATTCTTGTGGAGGGACAGGGGTCCCTCTGTCACCCTGCATCCACGGCCACGCTCCCGCTGCTGCGGGGCAGCCAGGCAACAGATCTTGTGCTGGTGCACCGTGCCCGGCAGGAGTGCATCAAGCGCTTGCCGCAGATCCCCCTGCCTCCTCTGCGCGAGCTGCTGGAGTGCACAGAAGCCCTGGCCAGGCTGGCGCGGCCTTTCGACAGCGGTCCGCCGGCGCGCGTCAAAGCCGTGGCTCTGAACACGTCTGAGCTCAGTGAGGACGCCGCCAGGCAGGCGGTCGCCGAGGTTGAGGAGGATCTGAACCTCCCCTGTACGGATCCGATCCGCTGGTGCGGTGAACCCCTGCTGGAGGCTGTTCGGAAGAACCGGAAAGGTTGAGGGCGAGCGAGGGGATTCGAACCCCCGAATAGCGGCGCCACAAGCCGCTGCCTTAACCACTTGGCGACGCCCGCCGCGTCAATGAGAATCTACCAATGCATGCCCCATCTGGTTCGGTGAAGCCCTTCGGTTCTCAGTGGCGGTTTCCAGTTGCCGGTGCAGCGGTGGCTCTGATCGCCAGCGGTTGCGCTGCTGTTCTGGTGTTCACCAATCCCCGGCCTGAGGACTATGCGGACCATGCCGGACAGGAACTGGTGGTTCTTCTGACGCAGGAGTTGTGTGGATCGAATGGGCTGCCGATGCTGTTGCGGTTGTGGGTTCGTGACTGTCCGCAGCTGGTGGCATCGCAGCAGGGGGTGCTTGCAGGCCTGGCTAACCGTTTCACCACCCGCCTGAATCTGGGAATCGCCAGCGTCTACACCACACGACTGGGTGGGCAGGAACTCGTTCCGGGATTCACCCTGCCGCGGGTGAAGGCCGTCACTCTCGCGGTGGCCGGGCAGTTTGTGATGCTGCGATCTGAAAGTGACGACGGCAGCCTGGAGTGACGTCATCTTCCCAAGACGGTTCGACATCGGCAGAGGGGGTGCTCCAGGCCTGGGTGCCGCGCTGTCTGTTGCAACTGCCCCAGGGAACCAAGCCAGCGCCGGTGAGTCAGGAGGGGCTGACGCCCGCGCAGATCAGCTGGAGGAACGGCCGCCTGCAGCAGCCGGAGCCGCTGAGCCTTGACTCAGCCCCCCCGCTGTTGGCCCTGCCGAGGCTGGTGGATCCACATGTTCATCTCGACAAGGCATTCAGCTGGGGGGATCACCCGAATCTCGAGGGCACCTATGACGGCGCCCTCTCCGCCAATCTTCAGGAGCATCAGTCCCGATCCGAATCGGTCGTGCTGGCGCGGGGTGAACGGGCTCTTGAGCGTGCCTGCAGCCATGGGCTTCGAGCCCTGCGCAGCCATATCGACAGCCTGGGTCCAGGGGCAGAGCCGAGCTGGCGGGCGCTGCGGCAGCTGCGGCAGCGCTGGCGGGGACGGATCGAGGTCCAGCTGGTGGCTCTGGTTCCGCTGGCTCATTGGCAGACCGCCGAGGGCGAACGCCTGGCGGCTCAGGTGGCCGGCTGGGGTGGCGTGCTCGGAGGTGTCCTGACGCCGCCCTGCGGTGGTTCAGCGGTTCGGCGGCAACTGGCCTCCTTACTCACCCTGGCGGAACGGTTCGGCTGCCCTGTTGATCTGCACATCGATGAAGCTGATCGCGATCCCGCGTCAGGAATGAAGCAGCTTCTGCGGGTTCTGGAGCGTCTTGATTGCAGCCAGAGGATCACCTGCAGTCATGCCAGCAGCCTTTCACTGCTTTCACCAGCCTCGCTCCGGAAGCTGGCGGAACGGATGGCTGCAGCCGGACTTCAGGTGGTGGCCCTGCCGCTCACCAATGGATGGCTGCTGGGGCGGGTTCCGGATTCCACCCCCGTTCAACGCCCGCTGGCACCGATTCACCAACTGCAGCGCTGCGGCGTCCGGGTTGCCCTCGGCGGCGACAACGTGGCGGATCCCTGGTTTCCAGGTGGAGACTTCGATCCGCTGGCCTTGATGGCGGCGTCGATTCCCCTGGCACAGCTGGCTCCCTGGCAGCGTCTGGGTCTGGCACCGTTCACCACGGCGGCGGCGGAGGCCATGGAGTTGAGCTGGAACGGAGTGCTCTGTGAAGGAGCCCCAGCCGATCTGGTGGTGTTGAAGGCCGGCTCCTGGTCCGCAGCCCTGCGCCGGCCACCGCAGCGGAGGATTCTGATCGAGGGAAGCTGGTGGCAGCCCGCAGGCGCTAGACCTCAACGCAACGGTTGAGTCGTTGTGATGCCATCTTCTGCCGCCATGGGCGCCTTGGTGGAGGATCTCCACCCCGTCGCCGGTCTCGAGCTGCTGCAGAAATCGTCAGACCTGCAGCGCTTTTCGCGCGATGCCTTCGACTACTCGCCGGTGCTGAAGGCCCGGCTGGAGCATTGCCAGGCTGATCTGGTGGTGCGCCCTTCGGACGTCGAGGCGGTTGAAGCTCTCGCTGCCGCCTGTTTCCGCCATCGGGTTCCCCTGACGTTGCGAGGCACCGGCACCGGCAACTACGGCCAGTCCGTGCCCTTGGAGGGCGGGGTCGTGATGCTGACCAGCGGCCTGCAGAAGCTGCGTCATCTCGATCGTCAGACGTGGGCCGTCACCGTTGAGCCGGGATGTTCGCTGCGCGACCTCGACCAACAGCTCCGGAGAGAGGGCCGGCAGTTGCGCCTGCTGCCAAGCACCTGGCGCAGTGCCACGATCGGCGGTTTTCTGGCAGGTGGCTCTGGCGGAATCGGTTCGATCCGCTGGGGATTTCTGCGCGATCCCGGGCATCTGCTGGGGATGGAGATCGTGTCTGTGGAGCAACAGCCAAGACGGTTGCAGCTTGATGCCGCTGAAGCCGAAGCCCTCAATCACGCCTACGGCACGAACGGAATCGTGACGGCAATCACCTTGGCGACAGCCCCAGCTGTGGACTGGCATCAGGTGAGCTTCGACTGCGAAAGCTGGGAGGCGGCGGTCCTGCTGCTGCAGCGCTGTGCCCGTTCCGCCATCCCGCTGCATCTGGCCACGCTGCTGGAGCGGCCGTTGCTTGAGCATCTCCCGCCCTGGAGTGGCCCTGAAGGACGGGGGCATCGAGCCCTGCTGCTGGTGGCGCCGGATGGTTTGACCAGCCTGAATCGTCTGATGGTCGAGTCCGGAGCCGTGATGCACGATCTCGGTCCAGAGGATCTCAACCGCGGCAATGGCGTGAGGGAGCTCACCTGGAACCACACGACCCTGCACATGCGGGCCATCGACCCGAGCTGGACCTATCTGCAGATGTTGTTGCCGGAGCCGGAGCTCCCTGCCATGCAGTCTTTGAAGCAGCGCTGGGGCGATGATCTGCTCTGGCACCTCGAGGTGGTTCGCCAGCAGGGAGCCCAGCGTCTGGCGGCTCTTCCCCTGGTTCGATGGAACGGTGAGGACCAGCTCGATCGGTTGATGCAGGACTGCCGTGAGGTGGGTGCGGTGTTGTTCAATCCCCACGTGATCACGGTTGAGGACGGCGGCCTGGGGGTGATCGACGGCGACCAGGTCGCCGCCAAGCAGCGTTTCGATCCGGCCGGCCTGCTCAATCCCGGCAAACTGCGGGGATGGCAGGCCTGATTCAACAGCTCTGTCTCAACAGCCCAGGCTGTCCCGTGTGGCGATTCCCGTCTGAGGGTTGATGCCGTCGGCATCGCGGCAGAGTCGTCGCTGATCCTCCCTGTCGAGCAGAGCGTCGCTGAAATCGGCTCCCTCGATCTGTGCCTTGCTGAAGCTGCTGCCGGATGCGATCACGCCGCTGAGGATGGCACCACGCAGATCTGTCGCGACGAAGTCAGCTCTGTCCATCAGTGCATCGGACAGATCGGCACCGCGGAAGTCCGCTTCGGAAAAAGCTCCCTGGGTGAGGATCGCTCCGTGAAGGTTGGCGTCCCGGAAATCGGCTCCGCGCCCCACTGCCCCAGCGAAGGAGGTGTTGGCAAGGTTCTGCCCATGGAAGTCTCCACCGCTCTGATTGGTGAGCGTGTAGTCGACGGTTTCCTGAAACAGGGCCCGATCCTGCAGACCCACTCCGGCCGAGGTATCCAGCGCCTGGGTGGGAGTGGTCAGGAGCAGCAGAGGCAGCAGCAGAGCAAGCAGCGATCTGAGCATCAGGCCGGGTGCATGGGGCCTCACTCTGCCGTGACCACAGCCCGGGCGAGAAGATCCCCGATCAGGTAAAGGGACCCTGCGAGCACGGGCAGAGAGTTTTGATGCCTCCCGGGGGAGTTGATCTCCACCAGCGCCTGCTCCGCGCTGGAGGCTGCGGTCAGTTGATGCCTCCACTGCGGTGACCGTTCCAGCAAAGCCCCCAGGGTCCAACTGCTGTGATCGGGCACCGGCACGATCCAGGCCCGGTCCCGGGGTTTCAGCAGTGTCTGCAGCATGTCCACCGCCTGCTTGTGGGACTGGATGCCAAGAATCCAGTCGATGCCTGTTTCCTCGCCGGGCCAATGCCGTCGCTCGAGGTTGAGCTGTTGTGCTGCATGGGGGTTGTGAGCTCCATCCAGCAACAGGGGATGATTGCGCCAGCGCACCCTCTGCAACCGACCGCTCCAGCGTGCCTGGGCGAATCCGGTGCGCAGGTCGTCGTCTGTGAGCGTCCATCCGTGGGGTTCCAGTGCCCGAAGAACACCCCTGGCCACGGCGGCATTTTTTCGTTGCAGCTCACCGGCCAGACCAAGCCTCCAGCTTCGATCCAGAGGTTTCACCCAGCGAAGTTCCGCACCGTTTTGGTGGCAGCTGTTCTCAAGAACCGCCTGCACGTCGGGATGTTGCTCCGCACTCACCACGCAGGATCCCCTGGTGATCACGGCAGCTTTTTCGGTTGCGATGGTTTCGAGGGTTGATCCCAGATGCTCACAGTGATCCAGTCCGATGCTGGCCATGGCGATGAGCGGACGCCTCGGATGGGCCGTGGTGGCATCCAGACGACCACCGAGCCCCACTTCCAGCACCAGCAACTCGACGTTCTCGCGATGGAAATGCACCAGAGCTGATGCCAGGAGCTGTTCGAACGGCGTCAGCCGGAATGCCTTGTGAACCGAAGCCTGCTCTTCCAGCAACCGGCGCAGTTCCGCCATTCCGATGGGTTCACCGTTGATGGCGATTCGCTCGCACCAGCTCACCAGATGGGGTGACGTGGTGACGCCGCCGCGGATGCCGCACTGTTGCAGTGCGGCGCTGATGAAGCTGGCGATGGATCCCTTTCCGTTGGTCCCGGCGATCTGGATGGCGGGGATATCGCCACAGGGGCTGCCGAGATGTTCCAGCGCGCCCTGCATGCGATCCAGCTGAAGATCCATCCCTCTCAGATCAAATCGTGGGATCAGATCGGAGAGATCATTCGTTGCCATGCGACCCGCTTCAGCCGGCGTTCGCGAAGGTTGCATCCAGGCGTTCAAGCAGCTGTTGCACCTCCCGGCGGGTCATCACCAGGGGGGGCACCATGCGTAGAACCCTGGGACCAGCCGCCACGAGCAGCAGACGCTGATCGATGGCCGCTGCAGCGAGTTGTGGCGCAGTGAAGTCGCTGTTATCCCGCAGCACGAGACCTTGCAGCAAACCCCAGCCGCGGCTCCCCTCAAACAGGTTGGGGTAACGCTCGACCAGGAGCTCCAGTCCCTGTTGCAGTTGTGCCCCCCGTTGCTCCACGTGTTGCAGCAAACCGCGGCGTTCGATTTCCCTGGCCACGGTGAGCCCTGCTCGACAGGCAAAGGGATTGCCCCCGAAGGTGCTGGCGTGGTCTCCTGGCTGGAACAGATCGGCTTCAGCCTTCACAAGAAGGGCTCCAATGGCATGGCCTCCCCCCAGCCCTTTGGCGAGGGTGAAGGCATCGGGTTCGATACCCAGCTGTTGGTAACCCCACAGCCGCCCACTGCGACCCATACCCACCTGCACCTCATCGAGGATCAAGAGGATGTTGCGCTCACTGCAGCGTTCACGGATTGTCTGAAAGAACGTGCGATCACCCGGATTGACCCCCCCTTCTCCCTGCAAGGGCTCGATCAGAACAGCAGCAACCTTCGGCCCATCAGCCTCATGCTTCTGAAGTGCCGCTTCAAATGAGTCGATGTCGTTGTACGTGAAGTAATCAAAGCCCTCGACAACAGGCTCAAACCCCTTGTGATATTTGGGCTGACCAGTTGCAGTGACAGCAGCCAGGGTGCGTCCGTGAAAACTGGCCGCGGCTGTGAGGATCACGGGGCGTTCGATGTCGCGTCGATGGTGGCCGTGTTTTCTGGCCAGCTTGATCGCAGCTTCATTGGCTTCAGCACCTGAACTGCAGAAAAATGCACTGTCTGCGCAGCTGTTGTGCACCAGCCAGCTGGCCAGCTCCTCCTGCTCGGGAATCCGGTACAGATTGGAAACGTGCTGAATGCGCCGCAGCTGGCGGTGCAGGCTGCGGCGCATCACACGGTCACTGTGTCCAAGGGTGTCTGTGGCGATGCCAGCAACGGCATCGAGATATCGGTTCCCCTGGTCGTCCCAGACCCAGCAACCCTTTCCCCGTACGAGCGTGAGCGGAAAGCGGCTGTAGGTGTTCATCACAGCACTGGCGGAAGCCGCTTGTGCAGAGGGCTTGGAGACACCAACCGCTTGAAGTGCTGTGTCCACCAGGCCGGTCATTTCGCTGATGCAGGAATCAGGCCATTCTGAAATGCCGTCGTTGCCTGAGTTGATTTCTATTGGCTTTGAAGCAGTCGACGTGGCAGTCGCTACAGCGTTCAAAAAAACAGTATCTTAATATTTCTTCATTAAATATCTGGCAGCAACATGGCCTTGCCACTTCATGAGCAATTCCAGAAGCAGAAGCTGGCCAATGCCATTGAATCTGCCTCTGATATGACTGAGCTCAAAGGTGTTGCTTCGTTGCTGTTGGATCTCTACTTCCGGCAGAAATCAGCAACAATCGATATTGTCGAAGGAAAAATTTAGATGAAAAAAATATTGTTCAACGAATTCAGAACAGTCCCCAGGGAACCAGCGATTGGGTTGACAAAGCCGACCAGCAGGTCACAACAATTCCCGTGACGCAAGCCGTTACACCAAAGATAAAAACAGTTGTCTCCAGTTGTTCATTTCTGTTCTTAATCTGCTTTGAACGAGCCATCAATTTCTTTTCGTCTGGGAAAAGGTTGCCATAGGCATGAAGGCTTTGCATGGGATGCAACCACTCTTCATTAAAAGTGTTTCGAAGGATTGCGCTTATCGATTTAAACTTAATGAAGAAATTTTTAGCCAGCTGCTGTCATTGTTTGATGGATTCTTGATTTAAAAGAAAATTTTCCTGAAGACAAGAGAGGAATATCAACTAAAAAGACAAAAAATGCTTGCCAAGGCAATGCTGTCCTTGTGCGAAGCTTCGAAATCATGAATACAGGCGGCGAGACTTGAACTCGCAAGACCGAAGTCGGCGCATTTTGAGTGCGCTGCGTCTACCAATTCCGCCACGCCTGCGTGGGGATTATTACTTTACACACCGACCGACTCGAACGGCAACTGAAAGGATCTGTTTGATTCAATCAAGCTTGATGTTCGGTGCAGGAACTATTTTTAAGTGATTTCAGTGCGGCTTTTTTCTTCTTTAATTTCAACCTCTTGTCGTTCAATCAGAGCACCAACGGAACTCAGTTTCTTTTCGATGTTGTCGTAGCCCCGGTCCAGGTGTGGAAGGCCAGACACACGCGTGACCCCTTTGGCGGCGAGCCCTGCCAACACCATGGCTGCCGATGCTCTGAGATCGCTTCCGGTGACTGGCGCACCGCTGAGTTGAGGCACTCCTTCCACCACGGCTGTACTGCCCTCCACGCGGATTGACGCACCCATGCGCTGCAGTTCCGCAACGTGCTGCAAACGGTTTTCGTAGATTTTCTCCGTGATCACACTGGTTCCCTGCGCAACGCTCATCAAAGCCATGAACGGTGCCTGTAAATCAGTGGGGAAGCCTGGGAAAGGCTGGGTGGTGATATCAACGGCCTGCAGTGGTCCTGGGGTGATCGAAACGCCGGCATCATCAATGTCGAGTCGGCATCCGCAGTCGCGCAATTTTTGAAGGACTGCATTCAGGTGTTCGGGAATCACCGGCTCGATGCGCATTGGTGAGCCGGTGATGGCAGCTGCGATCAGAAAGGTGCCTGCTTCGATGCGATCCGGAATCACCGGGTAATTGTTCACACCATGCAGTCGCTCAACACCTTGAATGGTGATCACCGGTCCACCGGCTCCCGTGATCTCTGCGCCCATGGCATTCAGCAACTGGGCCAGGTCCTGCACTTCGGGTTCCTGTGCAGCGTTTTCAATGGTCGTGGTTCCCTCTGCTAAGACCGCTGCCATCAGAACGGTTTCTGTTGCACCGACGCTCGGACAATCAAGGATGATCGACGCACCTTTCAGGCGAGAGGACTTGCCGGGAACGGCAGCGTTAACAGTTCCATGTTCAACGGTGACCTGAGCTCCAAGAGCCTTGAGCCCACGGATGTGCTCAACCACAGGCCGCGCACCGATACGACATCCACCGGGCAGGGGCACTTTGGCCTGACCCAGACGCCCAAGCAGAGGCCCGATACTGAAAAAACTGGCTCTCAGGCTGTTGACCAGTTCATAGGGTGGCTCTGCATTGCTCAGGCCATCGGCCTGCAGTCGAATTCGATTGTTGCTTCGTTCAACACCAACGCCGAGGCAGCGCAGGATGTCGACCATGCCGGCAATATCTGTCAGCTCGGGCACGTTGCACAGCTCAACCACGTCTCGGGTCAGCAAGCTGGCCGTCATCAGAACCAGAGCGGAATTCTTGGCGCCACTGACTTTCAGAGTCCCATTGAGAATCTTTCCGCCTTGAACAGCCAGGTGTTCCGTGAGACTGTTTTGAGATGCGGTCGTAGGGCCCGTCATCAACCGCTGGCTCTCCAATGTCGGTATTGTGACAACGACTCTTGAGACCGTCTAGACGGCCGGCGTTGAAACTGGTTTCAACGGCTACTTTCTTGGGTCTGTTCCGACAGGCAGTCAATGCCTTAGTCTCTTGAGGTCGCATGAGCGACCGACGCCAGCGGATGTGGCGGAATTGGTAGACGCGCTAGTTTCAGGTACTAGTGGCA
>CAJWZW010000045.1 GCA_913050565.1 uncultured Synechococcus sp. | reverse complement strand
GGAAAGAAGTGCCCCCGAAGGGACGGTTTAAGGAAGAGCAGGTAGCCCTGCCTGAGGTTGACTGTAAAGCAACATTTCGGAACGTGTGCTCAGCTTTACGTGCAAACCGTAAAGAAAGGTTGAGCGACTTCCCCTGCCGCCGTTGTTAGCGTCCCCCCACCTCGGCAGCGACGGTCTTGGCGGCACAACAGGAACGGGTGCTGCTGGTGCGTCTGCCCTGCAATCCCATTTTTCCGATCGGTCCGATCTACCTCGCGGACCATCTGCACAAGTGTTTTCCAGAGATGCCCCAGCGCATCCTTGATCTGGCGGCACTCCCTGTTCTGGATGTCAGGCGCGTTCTGCTCTCCACCGTTGATCAGTTCAAGCCGACGCTGCTCGTATTTTCCTGGCGGGATATTCAGATCTATGCCCCTGTGGATGGGCGTGGAGGTAATCCTCTGCAGAACTCTTTTGAGGTGTTCTATGCCCGCAATCCGCTGAAGCGGATCCATGGAGCACTGGGGGGACTGCGTCTGATGACCAGTCACTACGGGGAGCTGCACCGAAACCAGAAGCTGGTCAGTCAGGGCTGGGCTCGCGCTCGTCGCCACCATCCGGACGCGAGGGTTGTGCTGGGTGGCGGAGCTGTCAGCGTCTTCTACGAACAGCTGGGTCGATCCCTTCCAAAAGGAACGATCGTTTCGATCGGGGAAGGTGAACCGCTTCTCGAAAAACTCATTCAGGGTCAGTCCCTCGACAACGAGCGCTGTTTTGTCGTTGGAGCTCCACCCCGGCCAGGTCTCATCCACGAGCAACCTGAAAGCCGCCCCAAAACCGCCTGCGACTACGACTACATCGCCTCGATCTGGCCACAACTCGATTGGTATCTCGAGGGTGGTGACTTTTACGTTGGAGTCCAGACGAAGCGGGGTTGTCCGCACAACTGCTGTTACTGCGTCTACACCGTGGTGGAGGGCAAGCAGGTGCGCCTCAATCCCGTGGATGAAGTCGTCCGGGAGATGCGCCAGCTCTACGACCGCGGCGTGCGTGGGTTCTGGTTCACCGATGCGCAGTTCATCCCTGCGCGTCGCTACATCGAGGATGCGAAAGATCTGCTGCGGGCCATCAAGGCCGAAGGCCTAACCGGAATCCGCTGGGCTGCCTACATCCGAGCTGACAACCTCGATCCCGAGCTGGCTCAGCTGATGGTTGAGACCGGTATGAGCTACTTCGAGATCGGGATCACCTCAGGCTCCCAGGAACTCGTTCGCAAGATGCGGATGGGCTACAACCTGCGGACCGTTCTGGACAGTTGCCGGATGCTGGCCGAGGCCGGATTCCGTGATCACGTTTCCGTGAATTATTCATTCAACGTGATTGATGAGCGGCCGGAAACGATCCGGCAGACGGTGGCCTACCACCGTGAACTGGAATCCATTTTCGGATCCACCCTGGTGGAACCCGCCATCTTCTTCATCGGTCTGCAGCCCCATACCCATCTTGAGCAATACGGCTTCGACAAGGGTCTGATCAAGCCGGGCTACAACCCGATGAGCATGATGCCCTGGACAGCACGCAAGTTGCTGTGGAATCCCGAGCCCATGGGCAGCACGTTCGGGAGAATCTGCCTGGAGGCCTTTGACAAGAATCCGGGTGATTTCGGCCGCACCGTGATGAGCCTGCTGGAACGTGACTACGGAGTTGCTCCGCTTCAGGAAGCTCTTCGGGCACCGTTGACCGGACGCAAGGCTCTTGCCACAGCTGTGAGCTGAAGCGACAGCAAGCCGAGCAGCCCGCCCAGTCCGATGGCGCCACCCAGGGGGTTTGGGTTGCTGCCGCCAGGGCCCACCAGCCAGGAGGGTGCATCAGGTGAGAGCTGAAGCAACCCGCTCTGCAGCAGGAACCAGCCCGCGACCAGTCCACCGTGAAGTCCGACGCATCCCCAGAGGGATCCACCATCCAGTCGGCGCTGAACAGCCAGGCAC
Source organism: uncultured Synechococcus sp. (assembly GCA_913050565.1). Taxonomy (GTDB): domain Bacteria; phylum Cyanobacteriota; class Cyanobacteriia; order PCC-6307; family Cyanobiaceae; genus Parasynechococcus. The sequence goes on along the minus strand of CAJWZW010000045.1, from coordinate 12,718 downwards.
AGTCCGAGGAGCAGCAGGCCGATCAGCAGCGTCAGCATCGGCCAGAAACCGAGATTGAACCGTGTGTGCACAAGGCTGAAGATCAGAGCCTGTCCCGCCACAGCCGACGCCGGACCGATCAGCTGATCCAGTTCCCTCCATAACCAGCCCCGGAAGATCAGTTCCTCCGTCAAGCCAACCACCAGCAGAAGAGCCAGGGCGTTCAGGCTGCGCGACAGCGACCACTCGCCAAGCCAGTGGGCCCAGGACCCCATCAGCAGCGCGACCGTCACCAGGGCCAGCAGGAATGTCGCGAGCAGGAGACCCCGCAGCAGAGCTGAGCTCAGCCTGCGTCTGCCGCCTCTTCCGCCACCGCTGATGCCGAGGGAACGCCAGCAGTGGCGCGTGTCCCACCGGCAGCGGCACCAGGCCGGCAGCAGCAGCACAAGCAGAAGAACGCTGGTCAAGGTTCCTGCCAATGAATGGTGGGAACTGGAGAGTCCAAGCCACACAAGCGGAGCACAGATGATCCAGCCCAGCACGTACAGCAGGGGGATCAGCAACATTGCGGGCAGCCATTTCGGCTCCAGCAGGATCAGCCGATCACGCAGCTGATTGAGTGATGCGATCAGCTTTCCGGCTCGATTGAACTGGTGAGTCCCTTGGCTTTCAGGGTTTCGCAATAGAACTCCGCTGGTTCGATGTCACACACGATCACCAGCCCAACGCCCGTGTTATGGGCTTCAAGCATCACCGCCATGCAGTCCTGTTCGCTCAGCTGGGGGACGACCTGACGCAGTGTGGTGACCACATATTCCATGCTGTTCACAGGATCGTTGTGCAGCAGCACCTTGTAACGGGGAGAGCGTTTGCGCACTCTCTCCGTCTGCTTGTCGAGAACGGCGGCTCCGCCGGGACTGCGACTTGGAGTCTCCACCGCCATGGCCATGGATGTCATCTGAACGGAATCTAAAGGGATTCTGTACACAGCCGCATCAGAGCCCTTTGATTCGTGCCATGGCCGCATGCACGTTCTCCCTGCTGTTGAAGGCCGACAGGCGGAAATAACCTTCGCCTGCTGCACCGAAGCCGCTGCCTGGCGTTCCAACAACGTTGGCCTTGTTGAGCAGATGGTCGAAGAATCCCCATGAATCCATGCCATCCGGGGTTTTGATCCAGACGTAGGGAGCATGCTCGCCGCCGTAGATGGTGAGCCCTGCGGCGCTGAGTTCGCTGCGGATGATGGCAGCGTTTTCCATATAGAAGCTCACAAGTCCCTTCACTTCAGCCTGACCGGCCTCGGAATACACCGCTTCCGCTCCGCGCTGAATGATGTAACTGACACCGTTGAACTTGGTGCTCTGGCGCCGATTCCAGAGTCCCCAGAGCTCAACCTCCTCGCCGTTTGCCGATTTACCCCGGAGTCCCTTTGGCACCACGGTCAAAGCGCAGCGGGTCCCGGTGAAACCTGCATTCTTGGAAAAGGAGCGGAATTCAATGGCGCAGTCCCGGGCTCCCTCGATCTCGAAGATCGAGTGGGGCAGAGAGGAATCCTGGATGAAGGCCTCATAGGCCGCATCAAAGAGAATCAGCGCGCCGTTGCTGCGGGCATAGTCGACCCAGGCCTTGAGCTGTTCACGGCTGGCGACCGCACCCGTCGGGTTGTTCGGGAAGCAGAGATAAATCAGATCCACCGGTTCACTCGGGATCTGAGCTGCAAATCCGTTCTCGGCACTGATGGGCAAATAAGTCAGCCCGGCATATCGACCGAGGTCGCCCGCTTCACCGGTCCGGCCGGCCATCACATTGCTGTCGACATACACCGGATAAACCGGGTCGGTCACGGCCACCCGATTGCCTTCACCAAGGATGTCGAGGATGTTGCTGCTGTCGCACTTGGAGCCGTCGGACACAAAGATCTCGTCGGCGTGGATATCGCACCCGCGTGACTGGAAGTCCTGCTTGGCAATGGCTTCACGCAGCCAGGCATAGCCCTGTTCTGGGCCATAACCGTGGAAGCCCTCAGCCGTACCCATCTCGTCGATGGCTTTTTTCATCGCCTCGCGGCAAGCCAGCGGCAGGGGTTCGGTCACATCACCGATGCCAAGGCGGATCAGAGCGGCGTCCGGGTTGGCTGCACTGAAGGCCTTGACGCGACGTCCGATCTCCGGGAACAGATAGCCCGCCTTGAGCTTGAGGTAATTGCCGTTGACCTGCACCACGGAACCGGAGGATTTTCTGCGCAGGCATCCTGCCGTGCCGCCTCGTCCATACGATGACTTCAGGAGTGAGGACATCCGCCGTGGTCACATCGGTGACGGATCACCCCGTTGATTTTCACGCCTTTGTTGATCGTGGAATCAATAAGCCAGCCCGTTACATGGGCCACGAGCTGGGGGTTGAACCGCGCGACTGGAACGCTGCGCGTGTGCGCTGGGCGCTGACCTACCCCGAGATCTACGAGGTCGGCTCCAGCAATCTCGGACACATCATTCTCTATTCGATTCTCAACGCTCTGCCGGGGCAGTTGTGTGACCGCGCCTACCTGCCCGAAGCCGATCTGGCAGGGCGACTACGAGACCGACAGCAGGCTCTGTTCGGTGTTGAGAGCCGACGTCCTCTCCCCGCTTTCGACATCCTCGGCTTCAGTCTCAGTTACGAACTCGGCGCCACCAACATCCTCGAGATGCTGGATCTGTGCAGGGTGCCCATCCGAGCAGCGGATCGCGGTGACCTTCCCCTCAATGACCCGTCAGCGCCACCGCTGATCTTTGCCGGCGGCCCCACTGCCACCAGCAATCCTGAGCCCTATGCGGCATTTTTCGATTTCATCGCGCTGGGTGACGGCGAGGAACTGCTGCCGGAAATCGGTCTTGTGGTGGCGCAGGCCAAAGAAGCAGGTCTGGGCCGGCTCGATCTGCTGCGTGATCTGGCGCAGGTGCCAGGGGTCTATGTGCCTTCGCTCTATGGGCCCGGGGACGATGGCATCACCATCGAGCCGCTGCACCCCGAGCTTCCGTCCCGCCCGCTGCGGCGCGTCGCCACACCGATGCCCCATTACGCCATGGGGCTGGTTCCCCATGTGGAGACCGTGCATGACCGTTTGACGGTTGAAATCCGTCGCGGTTGCACCAGGGGTTGCCGTTTCTGCCAGCCGGGGATGCTCACGCGCCCCGCCAGGGATGTTGAGCCTGAAGCGGTCATCGAAGCGGTGGAAACCGGGATGAGAAAAACCGGCTACAGCGATTTTTCATTGCTGTCGCTCAGTTGCAGTGACTATCTGGCTCTCCCCTCCGTAGGCGTTGAGCTGCGCAACCGCCTGGTGGATCAGAACGTGTCGCTTCAGCTGCCCAGCCAGCGGGTGGATCGTTTTGATCAGGACATCGCTCACATCCTGGGCGGCACGCGCAAGTCAGGCCTGACCTTTGCTCCGGAAGCGGGTACCCAGAGGTTGCGAGACATCGTGAACAAGGGCCTCACGGATGAGGACCTGCTGCATGGCATCCGCACCGCCATGCAGAACGGATACCGCAAGGTGAAGCTCTATTTCATGATCGGACTTCCGGGTGAGGTGGACGCCGACGTGCTCGGAATCGCCGACACCTGCGGGATGCTTCAGGAGCGCTGCCGCGATCTCGGCCGGCTGAACCTGAACATCACCATCAGCAACTTCACGCCGAAACCCCACACACCGTTCCAGTGGCACAGCGTTTCCACCGAGGAATTTCAAAGGCGTCAGGAGCTGTTGCGTCAGGCCTTCAAGCGGCTGCGTGGAGTGAGGGCGAACTTCACCGATGTGCGCCTTTCGGCCATGGAGGACTTCATTGGCCGTGGCGATCGCCGTCTGGCACCGGTGATCGAAGCCGCCTGGCGTGCCGGGGCAGGAATGGACGCGTGGTTCGAATCCCTTGACCGCACCCATGCCGCCTGGACCGGTGCGATCGCAGCGGCCGGCCTGGAAGGCCGTTACCGGGAGATGGAGCTGGGCAGCTGGAGCGCTGTCGCTGCTTTGCAGCGTGATGATCTGGAAACGTTCTGCTCTCAGCCTCTGCCCTGGGATCACATCGACACCGGTATCGACAAGGCCTGGCTGGCAGACGATCTTCAGCGAGCTCTCGAAGCAGCGGTTGTGCCGGATTGCTCGTTTGAAGGCTGCAGCAGTTGCGGGGTCTGCGGTCCTGATCTGGGTCACAACGTTGTTGTGCCCGCACCTCAGGTGCCGGAACAGATTCCGACTCAGGCCCCACCGAGTGCGCGGATCTGTCGATTGCGGGTGCAGTTCGCCAAAACCGACTCCATGGCTCTGCTCAGCCATCTGGATCTGATGCGGATGCTTGAACGTGCCCTGCGCCGCAGCGCATTGCCGATCAGCTTCACCGGAGGATTTCACCCTCTTCCGCGGATTCAGATCGCCCTGGCCCTGCCTTTGGGGGCTGAAGCTCACAGCGAATGGATGGATCTGGAGTTCACGGAACCTCTGTCTCCGGATCGTCTGCGCTCCGTTCTGCAGCCCTTGCTGCCGGAAGGGATCGCGCTGCTGTCCGCCCGCGAGGTGCCTGTGGGCAGTCGCAGCCTGTCCCAGGAGATCACGGCTGCCGTCTGGTGCTTCGATCTTCAGTTAGCGGATCAAGGATCCGAGAGCGATTCGCTGGACTGGGATGCGGCTGTTGCCTCCCTCACTCAGGCTGAGCAGCTGATCTGGCACGACACCGACAAAAAGGGGCGTCCCCGTCAGCGTGACTGCCGGCCCTCCCTGCGCCGACTGGAGCTGTTTGCCGGTTCGTCGCCTCAACGGCGGCGTCTGTGTCTCGAGTCTGCGGTGGATGAGATGGGCCGCAGCATTCGACCCACTCAGATCCAGCACTGGATTGCTGAACAGCAGGGTTTGCCGCTCGAGATCGATGCTCTCAACCGTGAGGCTCTGCACCTGGCCCAGTGCTAGTTTTCCAGGGGAAGTTCAACGGAATGGTTGACACTTCCATCCAATCTCGTCTCATCCCACATCGGATACCGAGATTTCAGCCTCGTGTGGTGGTTCGCCCGGAACCAGATCCCCGAGCTCAATCTGAGGAGTTTCAACTCCACACTATTTCGGCCAATCGGCCCCGCTTCAACGTCACCCCCTGCAGCGCACCGGATGGTTGCTGATGGGATCAGAGTCCCGAGTGGGCTCGTCCACTTTTATGCCCCAACACATTGTCATCGCGGAGCAGCTGCGTATCGCAGCAGTGCTGTCCGATGAACGGGTCGATGAGCTGATCGTCGCCCAAGGTCGCTATCAGATCGGTGATGTCTATCTCGGCACGGTGGAAAATGTCCTGCCGGGCATTGATGCTGCCTTCGTCAACATCGGCGAGAGCGAAAAGAACGGGTTCATCCATGTCACCGATCTCGGTCCGCTGCGACTGAAAAAGGGTTCCGCCGGGATCACGGAATTGCTGGAGCCCCGCCAGAAGGTTCTGGTGCAGGTGATGAAGGAGCCCACCGGAACCAAAGGGCCTCGTCTCACCGGGAACCTGGCTTTGCCTGGGCGATACCTCGTGCTTCAGCCCCATGGCCAGGGGGTGAACATCTCGCGCAGGATCAGTGCTGATTCCGAGCGCAATCGCCTGCGGGCTTTGGGGGTGCTGATCAAGCCTCCCGGAGCCGGCCTGCTGATCCGAACCGAGGCCGATGGCATCAGTGAAGAGCTGCTGATTGAAGACCTCGAAGCCTTGCTGCGGCAGTGGGAGGGAATTCAGCAGGCTGCTGAGAGCGCCTCTCCACCGGTGCTGCTCAACCGTGATGAGGACTTCATTCACAGGATCCTCCGGGATCACATGGGGCCTGATCTGTCTCGCGTCGTCGTTGATGACCCCGGTGCCGTGGGTCGGGTGACCAGCTTCCTCGGTGCTGAAGCGGGCAATGTCCAGGTCGAAGCTCACAGCGAATCCATGGAGCTGCTGGAGCATTACAAGGTCAACGCCGCCATCCGTGATGCGCTCAAGCCGCGGGTGGATCTTCCTTCCGGTGGCTACGTGATCATCGAGCCCACCGAAGCCCTGACGGTGATCGATGTGAATTCCGGATCGTTCACACGTTCGGCCAACGCCCGAGAAACGGTGCTTTGGACGAACTGTGAGGCGGCGATTGAGATTGCGCGTCAGCTCAAGCTGCGCAACATCGGCGGCGTGATCATCATCGATTTCATCGATATGGATTCCAGGCGGGATCAGCTGCAACTGCTCGAGCACTTCACCACGGCGGTTCGCGACGATGCCGCCCGTCCGCAGATTGCCCAGCTCACAGAGCTCGGGCTGGTGGAGCTCACCCGCAAACGCCAGGGGCAGAACATCTACGAACTGTTCGGGCGGGCCTGCCCAAGCTGCGGCGGTCTTGGCCATGTGGCGGTGCTGCCGGGCAAGGATCTGCTGCAGCCGCTGGCGACGGCCACGGGTCTGGTTCGTTCGGCCGCCTCCGCCAGAGCCGAGGTGACGTCACCGATCGAAGCCGGCAATGGAAATGCTCGCCGCCGTCGAGGTGGCCGCGGTCGTCCAGTGCAGGACAGCACACCGGTGCTGACGGAGTCCGCTTCCGCTTCCACCGAAGCGCCTGTCGTCTCCACGCAGGAGGCTCAGGAACCCGCCATCTCGCGTCGGCAGGATCCCGAGCTCGTGGCGGTTCCGATGACTCCTGAACAAGAGGAGGTCTTCAGCACACTTGGTCTCAATCCCGTTCTGCTGCTCGACGATTCGCCGGCTTCCGACAATCTGCTCGTCCGGGTGGTGCGTCCCGGTGAAGATGCTGATGCTGTTCTGGAAGAGGCGCGGCAGCAACTGGCAGCGTCCTCTGGCCGCCGCCGCCGCCGTGGTGCTCGAGGAGGTCGAGGCAATGGCCGGGGAACGGGCGCTGCAGAGACGCCGGCGCCTGTTGCAGTTCAGGCCCCAGTCCCTGTTGAACCTTCAACGGACGCTGCCCCACTGATGGTGGAGATCACGCCGCTGGAATCGGTCCAACCCGAGCCTGCCCCCACCCCTGCAACGGTGAGTCCTGAGCCTTCGGCTCAGACTGAAACGGCTTCCAGTGCGCCACAGGAGGAGGAGGAGCCTCGACGCCGCCGGCGCCGTCGTTCCGCCGCAGGGTCGTCCTGATTTCGGCACTGCCCTGCCATCTCGGGGTGGCGGGGGTGGATGAGGTCGGACGCGGCTGTCTGTTTGGCCCTGTTTTCGCTGCGGCTGTGGTGCTGGATGAGAAGTCCGCGGCACTGCTGCTGAAGGCTGGATTGACCGACAGCAAAAAGCTCAGTGCCCGCCGCCGCGCGTCCCTGGTTCCGATGATCGTGAGTGGCGCTGCAGCCAGGGGTGTCGGCCAGGCCTCCGCCCGTGAAATTGATGTTGAGGGCATCCGGGGTGCAACCGAGCTGGCGATGCTGCGTGCCCTGCAGAAGCTCCCTCAGGTCCCTGAGCATGTCCTGGTGGATGGCACCTTGCCGTTGCGTCTCTGGCCTGGCTCCCAGCAGACCGTGGTGGGTGGGGATTCCCTGTCCCCAGCCATTGCTGCGGCCAGTGTTCTTGCCAAGGAGAGTCGCGATGCCCTGATTCGCCGGCTTGCGCCAAGGTTCCCCGGCTATGGCCTGGAGCGCCATGTCGGTTACGGCACGCAGCAGCATCGAGCCGCTCTGCTGGCGTCAGGCCCGACGGTTTTGCACCGTCACACATTTCTCAGACGTCTGCTGGGATGACTCCGCAGACAGCTCGGTCTTGACCCAGGCACGGAAGTCCGTCATCAGCTGCTGTCCGACGCGGGTTTTGATCCCGAGGAGAATCCCCCCCAGAATCGATTCACCGGTTTTCTCCAGAACCTTGCGGGGAATCAATTTGAGCAGCGGCGGCTGACTGACCTGAACATCAAGTCGGGCATCACCGCTCAGGCCATGGGCATCGCAGCTGAGGGTGGCATCCAGGGTGAGGCTGAAGTCCTGCACGATGCCAAGGCCTTCAAGCTCACAGTCCAGGGCTCGCATGTGCAGCGAGCCCTGGTCGGTGCAAACCTCCAACGACACCACAGGTTTCACCTGCAGCTGAAACACCTGCAGGGTCGTCACGGTGTAGCGGTAGGTGCCGGCGCGCATTTTTGTGAGCTGGCGTGCATCCAGCAGCGCCTCCACCACCCGTTCCTCCTGCTGGAGATAGGCAGCCAAATGCTGTTGATTGCGATCGACGGGGAGATCGAGGCGCTGACCGGCACTGAAGGTCAGAGGCATGACCATCTCCCGACACGGCATGATCCTATCCAGTGCCCTCTGTGCATTTGATGCCCACCCGCATCGCCCATCTCGGCCCTGCAGGGACCTATGGCGAGCAGGCGACCCTGGTTCTGGTGGAGCAGGAGGCCTGGTCCGAGGTGGAGCTGGTTCCCTGCGTCGGTCTGCGAGCTGTGGTGGAGCAACTGGCCACCGGTGATTGCGCCGCGGCGGTGGTTCCCGTGGAAAACTCGGTTGAGGGAGGCGTGACGGCCATCCTCGATGCTCTCTGGGCTCACCCGGATCTCTGCATTCGCCGCGCCCTGGTCCTGCCGATCCGCCATGCACTCCTGGGGAGTGCCAGCGATCTTGACAAGGTCACCGAAGTGTTGTCTCACCCCCAGGCTCTGGCGCAGTGTGCCGGCTGGCTTGCGAAGCATCTTCCTCAGGCGCTTCAACTGCCGACATCGTCAACGGCCGAGGCGGCACGCATGGTTGTGGGGAGTCGTTTTCGGGCTGCAATCGCCTCACGCCAGGCGATGCAGGAGCACGGGCTGGGGGAACTGGCCTATCCGGTGAATGACGTGCCCGCCAACTGCACGCGTTTCCTGTTGTTGCAGCGAGGCGAGCGCCGTCAGCGTGGAGATATCGCCAGTCTCGCTTTTTCACTGCATCGCAATGCTCCTGGCGCGTTGCAGGAGGCTCTGGCGTGCATCGCTCAGCAAGGACTCAACATGAGTCGGATTGAATCAAGGCCCTCCAAGCGGGAGCTGGGTGAGTATCTGTTTTTTGTGGATGTGGAACTGCCATCCGATCACTCCAACGCTCTCGAGCAGCTGGTGCTGGCGCTGACACCTCTCTGCGAGCATCTGGCCAATTTCGGCGCTTATCCCAGTGGTGAAGTCTTCAGCGGCTGAAGCGGAAAACACCGAACTGCATCAAGCCTGTCGCGAAGGCCCAGTGCATCAGGAGCAGAGTTGGTGTTTCCCTTAGACCCTGCAGAACCGCTTTGGGACCCAGGCCGAGGACTGCACCGGGACGCCGGATGCCCTCCACGATCGAGTCGATCCAGGAGGGCAGCGTTGCAGTACTCCAGTCTCCGGTGCTGATGCGCCCCCGGGAATGCGGGCTGGATTCCAGGTTCGCTGCAAAACCACGGATGCTGGCAAATTCAGGGTGAGCCCATTGATGCAGAAGCTGACGCATCACCCAGCGCTCGCTTCGATTCATGGCACCGTCCACCGGATCCCGGCGGTTCCAGTCCGCGACGGCCAGGCAACCACCGGCACGCAGCACCCGTAGCAATTCATCGGCGAAACGTTGCTTGTCCGGCATGTGTGGCCCGGCTTCGACGGTCCACACTGCATCGAACTGCTGATCGTTCAGCTGAAGATCAAGTGCATCCATCACTTCGAAGCGACAGTTGAGCCCCTCCGGTGTGAGCTCGGTGGCCCGGCGAATCTGGGCTGGGCTGATGCTGACACCCAGGACTTCAAAGCCGTAATCACGAGCCAGAATCCTTGCGCTGCCTCCGATTCCGCATCCCACGTCCAGCACACGACTCCCCGGCGGGAGTTGGTCCAGTCCGCTCCAGCGCACCAGCTCATGGACGAAGGCCTCCTTGGCCTGGCGGAAGTCGGCAGGTCGGGTTGGCTCCCCGTAATGACCGAGGTGCACATGTTCACCCCAAAGCCGTTCCAGAAGACGGTCATCCGTCCAGGCGTCGTAGGCCGCAGCAACGGTTTCGGCCGACTCGTAGCGGCGTTCCTTCCTGATCCAGATCAGCAGAGCTGTCGCGGCGGCAGCTCCCGAGATCAACAACAAACCGGCCAGCATCAGACGTCCTGCTCCTTGAGATCCATCAGCACGGTGCGAGCCGCAAGCTGACGTCGTGTGTGATCCAGCATCTCGAACTGGCGTTCCAAACGTTGGCGGGTATCCGTCAGCTCCAGCAGCGCCTGTTGCTCCGCCGCTGCACGGTTGTCGAGGTGCGCACCGATCCAGAAGGACAGTTCACGCGGGAGATCGGGTATGTCGTCCGGCACTTCAACCTCACGATTCTGCAATTTGGCAGTGAGTGAAAAGACGTCCTTCAGCGCCGATCCAACGCTGTCGCTGAGGCCATGCAGATCACCCAGATCTTCGATGGTGTCGTCTTCCATCCAACTCACCATCGCACTGCGAAACGGGGTTTCACGGGTGATGTTCAGCACACGGAAGCGCTGCTGTCCAAGGCTGACGATGTAACTGCGACCGTCTTCGGTCGTCTGATGCTGCAACACCTCGGCACAGCATCCGATTTCGGCCATTTGACCGTTGTCCGGGTTGATCCGCACAATTCCAAAACGCTTATCGGTTTCCAGAACCGACTGGAGCAGCATCCGGTAGCGGGATTCAAAAATGTGCAGCGGCAGAAGCTGCTGCGGAAAAAGCACGACGTCCGGCAGGGGGAACAGGGGAAGTTCCCTGACGGAGAAATCGGACACGGACGCCGTACACAGGGTCATTCGATCCTAGGAAGTGAGCTTCCGGAGCGAAGGAATCAGAGCTTGACTTCGATGTCCACACCACTGGGGAGATCGAGCTTCATCAAGGCATCGATCGTTTTGGCGGAAGGGCTGTAGATATCAATGATCCGGCGGTGGGTGCGGGTCTCGAAGTGCTCCCGGGAGTCCTTGTCGACGTGGGGCGAGCGCAGAACGCAATAAATTTTTCTCTTGGTGGGAAGAGGAATCGGTCCGATCGCAGTTGCGGCGGTCTGATCGGCCGTATCAATGATTTTGTCGCAGGAAAGATCGAGCATGCGGCGGTCAAACGCCTTCAGGCGGATGCGGATCTTCTGCTGAGCGATGGCAGTGGACATAGGAAATCGGATGACGGGATGCGAGAACGCGTCCTGAATTCAGTTGTCGAGGTTCAAAATCAATGTAGGGGATGGGAGGCCTGGGCCTCACCATCCCCTCGAGCTTGGGGTCAGCTCCGAAGGATCATTCGATGATCTTGGAGACCACGCCAGCACCGATGGTGCGGCCGCCCTCGCGAATAGCGAAACGCATCCCCTGCTCCATGGCGACGGGGCAGATCAGTTCACCCGTCATCTGGATGTTGTCCCCGGGCATCACCATTTCAACGTTGCTGCCATCTTCCGCTGTGAAGGCGGTGATCTGGCCGGTCACGTCGGTGGTACGGATGTAGAACTGCGGGCGATAACCGGCGAAGAAGGGAGTGTGGCGTCCGCCCTCTTCCTTCTTCAGCACATACACCTGACCCTCAAATTTGGTGTGAGGGGTGATGGAACCGGGCTTCACCAGCACCATGCCACGCTCGATGTCTTCCTTCTGGATGCCGCGCAGCAACAGGCCGACGTTGTCACCAGCCATGCCCTCGTCGAGCAGCTTGCGGAACATCTCCACACCGGTGACGGTGGTCTTGCGGGGATCTCTGATTCCAACGATTTCGACTTCTTCGCCGACCTTGACGATGCCGCGCTCGATCCGACCGGTGGCCACGGTGCCACGACCGGTGATGGAGAAGACGTCCTCCACGGCCATCAGGAAGGGCTTGTCCACTTCGCGTTCGGGCTCGGGGATGTTGGAGTCGACAGCCGCCATCAATTCCTCGATCTTGGCCTCCCACTCCGCCTCGCCTTCAATCGCCTTCAGGCCGGAAACCTGAACCACGGGAATGTCATCACCGGGGAAGTCGTAGCTGGACAGCAGCTCGCGGATCTCCATCTCCACCAGTTCGATGATCTCCTCGTCATCGACCATGTCGCACTTGTTCAGTGCAACAACCAGAGCGGGGACACCCACCTGCTTGGCAAGCAGGATGTGCTCCTTGGTCTGGGCCATGGGGCCATCGGTGGCAGCACACACCAGGATTGCGCCGTCCATCTGGGCGGCACCGGTGATCATGTTCTTCACGTAGTCCGCGTGGCCAGGGCAGTCCACGTGGGCGTAGTGACGAGACTCGGTCTCGTACTCAACGTGTGCGGTGTTGATCGTGATGCCACGTTCGCGCTCCTCAGGAGCGCCGTCGATGTCGGCGTAGTTCTGAACCTCAGCCTGGCCTTTCTTGGCGAGCACGTTGGTGATCGCGGCGGTGAGGGTGGTTTTGCCGTGGTCAACGTGGCCGATGGTGCCGATGTTGACGTGGGGCTTGTTCCTTTCGAACTTCTCGCGTGCCATGGGTTTTAAAGAATCGGGGGTTTGATTTGGAGGAGTTTAGAGATCAGGAATTGCCCTGATTCTTGGAGATGATGGCCTCGGCCACATTGCGAGGAACTTCGGCGTAATTGTCGAATTCCATCGAGAAAATGCCCCGACCCTGGGTCATGGAACGGAGCTCGGTGGCGTATCCGAACATTTCAGCCAAAGGAACCTTGGCTGAAATCTTGGATGTGCCGTCGTCAACGGACTGGCCCTCAACCTGTCCTCGACGGGAGGACAGATCGCCGATGATCGAGCCGAGGAAATCCTCGGGGACCTCGACCTCGACCTTCATCATCGGCTCAAGCAG
>CAJWZW010000044.1 GCA_913050565.1 uncultured Synechococcus sp. | reverse complement strand
CGGGCGATTAGCACAGTGGTAGCGCACTTCCTTCACACGGAAGGGGTCACTGGTTCGAATCCAGTATCGCCCATTTAGGCCAAGCTGATATCACTTTGGAGAACTTTTTCCGAAGGGATGTCAATCATCTTCAATTGAACTAATTTCCGATCCAAGAGGAAGTTTCCGGCGTCCCCATGGGCCATCCCCGATCAAAGGACCACGGATCCATCGATACAGGGATCGAAGCTGTCGGCACGGCACTGCGCGAACGCAGAGAGGAGTTGGCCCTCAGCAGAAGTGATCTGGCGCAACGCCTGCACATGGGGGAGGAGCAACTGCAGGCCCTTGAAGAGGGCGAATTGACTCGACTTAACGAACCTGTGTTCATCAAGGCCATGGTGAGGCGCGTGGCCAGCCACCTTGAACTGGACGCTGACCATCTGGTTGGGCAGCTGTCCCTGCTCTCCAACCCGTCCCGAAAGCTCCAGCATCAGAAACCGGCAGATGGTCAGCCAGGTGATGCGGCGACAGGCCAGTCGCTCATCAAACCGTTGCTGGCCGTTCTTGCGTTGCTGGCCGGGGGAACCGCCTGGTTTCTGCAAAAACCAACTCCCCGCGAGATTCCTTCCACAGCTGAGGTTTTCGCCAGCCCGCCTCAGGCCAGGGTTCCAGATGAAGCCGGAACGTCCACCACCACTGGTGCCAGGTTGACTCTTGACAGCATCGAACCGAGCTGGATTGCCTTGCGCCGCAACGGCACCGTTTTTTTTGAAGGCAAGCTGAGCGAGCCAATGGACGTTCAAGATCCCTCGGCCGTGGAGGTGTACGCCGGACGTCCGGATCAGGTGACCGTCACCAGCGACAACCAAACGCCCGAATCACTGGGTGAGATCAGCGACGTGCGCTGGTACAGCCTCAGTCCTGAACGCTGACATCCAGACGGACGCCCACAGCAGAGCGAACCACATCCGCGCAGTTCTCAAGGCTCCAGCGTTCGAGGCTGAGATTCTGGTTGCGGCGTTCCGGCACCAGCTCAAGCTGCAGGGATCCCGGTGTGGCCCTCACTCGTAACGACTCAACCACCGGCTCCGGTCGTCGATCAATCGCTGCGGCAAGTCTGAGAAGAAGTGCCATCTCGCCGACGAGGCGTCGGTTGTCGCGGGTCGGGAGAACCTGCCAGGAGTCGTGGCGTTTTTTGGGAAGACTGCGACGGTGGTACCGGGCAATGGCGGCCACCATCAGGTGTTCCGACTCGGAGTAACCGAGCAGTTCACCGTGGCGGATCAGATACCAGCTGTGCTTGTGATAAGCGCTGAGATTGATGTGCTGGCCGCAGGTGTGAAGCATGGCCGCAGCCCAGAGGAGTTCACGTCCGTGGCCATCGTCCTGATGCATGACCCCACGGCTGTTGTCGTAGAGGGTCAAGGCATGGGCGGCGACACGCTCGGTACGACTCTGATTCACGGCAAAACGTTTGGCCTGATGAATCACGGTGCTCTGCCGAATGCTGCTCTGGAAACTGAAGCGGTCCTCCAGGAGACCGTGCCGCAGCATCCAGTCGACAATCAGCCCCTCGCGCAGCGCCCGTTCACTGAGAACCAGCTCGTCCACCTCCAGCATCCGCATGCTGGTTTGGAGGATGAGCGACCCCGGCACGATGATTTCAGCCCTGCGATCGTTGATCGAGGGAAGAGCCCGTCTCTGCTCCGGTTGCATCGCCACGAGTTGATCCACCACGCGATCGAGCCGCTGACGTGTGACCCGATAGCCGTGCAGTTTCAGGGGCGGGCGCTCGTCCTCACTGGCCGCCAGGGCGCCGATCGCCATGGCGGTGCCGCTGGTGGCGACCAGGACTGGACTCTCCCCGGGCTTGAGCCTGCGACAAACCTTGTCGACGGCAGGCTCCAGGGAGCCCTGAATGAAGGTCTGAAGAAAAGCTCGGCGCTGCGGAGGAATGGGATCAACCTTGATGAAATCCCGTTGCAGACGAACTGCTCCAACCCGGGTGCTGGTGAGTGCACGCGCCTCACGACCATCGGCCAGGATCAGTTCCGTGGAGCCACCACCGATGTCGAGCACCAGATGAGGCCGCTCGCCGAAGGGCATCCCTGAAAGAACGCCCAGATAGATCAGGCGCGCCTCTTCGGGCCCGCTGATCAGGTCAACCTCAAGCCCAAGCTCATCGTTGATCACCTGAAGGAAATCTCGGCCGTTCGGGGCTTCGCGCACTGCACTGGTGGCTGCCGTCACCACCTCCTCAACCGCATGGCTGGCAGCCAGGTCACAGAAGCGTCGCAGGGTTTCCAAACCGCGCTGCATCGCGGCATCCGTCAGCGCTCCCGTCTCGGGGTCGCGCTCCCCCAGACGGGTGGTGGATTTCTCCGCCTGCTCGATGTTGAACGTACCCAGACTGGTATCGACTGCAGCAACGAGCAGGTGTGTGGAATTGGTTCCGATGTCGATCGCTGCCAGCTTGCGGATCCGGCTTCCCGCGTCTGTGTTGAGCACCTGCGGTTGCGATTCAGGAACGGAGATGACGTCCACCATCGTCGAATCGTTCCCCAGTGGATCCACTTTGCCATCGATGTCTGACGGCTTCAGGCGCTGACTAGGGTTCTGCAAAATTCCATGGGCCGTGAACCGCTTGCATCAACGCCTCGGGCCGTGGCTTGAACTGCTGCGCTGGAACAAACCGACGGGCCGTCTGATTCTGCTGATCCCCGCAGGTTGGACCCTTTGGCTGACGCCCACCTCGCCACCATCCCCAGTGCTGCTGGCCCAGATCGTGTTGGGTGGATTGGCCGTGAGCGGTGCCGGTTGCATCGCCAACGATCTCTGGGACCGTCGCTTTGACGGACGGGTCGAACGCACGTCCCAGCGCCCTCTGGCCCGCGGAGCCATCGATGTGCGCTCGGCCTTGATGCTCCTGCTGGTGATGTTGGGACTCAGCCTGGGGGTCGTTCTCAGCCTCGATCCCAACCATCGAGAGCTCTGCCTCGCCCTGGCCATTGCAGCTCTTCCGCCGATCCTGCTCTACCCCTCGGCCAAGCGATGGTTCAGCTATCCCCAGGCCGTTCTGGCCCTTTGCTGGGGATTTGCGGTTCTGATCACCTGGGCCGCTGCGACGGGGGAGCTCTCTCTGAATCCCGCCCTGGTTGGGTGCTGGCTGGCAACCGTGGTCTGGACCTTCGGCTTCGACACCGTCTATGCGATGGCGGATCGGCGTGACGATGCCGTGATCGGATTGCAGAGCAGCGCCCTGAGTCTTGGAGGCCGGGTTCAGCGCTGTGTTCGGATCTGCTACGCGCTGATGGCTGCAGCCCTGGCGACTGCTGCGGCATCGGTCGAAGTCCACCCGGTGTTCTGGCCGATCTGGCTGTTGTGCACTGTCCTGATGCAGCGCAGCTGCAATCCGCTGCATCAAGGGCAGACGGATATTCAAAGCTTCGGAAAGCACTTTCGAGTGCAGGTCCAGCTGGGCAGCCTGCTGCTGGTCGGCCTGATCCTCAGCCGCGGCCTGCTGGGATGAAGCCACGTCTTCGCCCCGCAGCTCCCCTTCAACGGGGTGACGCCGCTGCCACGGTGGCTCCCAGCTCAGCGCTGCTATCGGATCAGCAACTTCTGGAGGGGCTGTCGATACTGCGGGAGTGGGGATTGAAACCCCTTGAGCAACACGTTGCCGGCAGAACCTGGGGCTACCTCGCGGGGCCGGACCGGGACCGGCGCAACGACCTCAGCCAACGAGCTCCCCTGCTGGCCTGTGCGCGGGGTGGTTGGGGAGCGGCTCGACTCCTGGAACAGCCGATGGCCTGGTCTCAGGGTTGGCTGCTTGGGTTCTCCGACATCACGGCTCTGCTCTGGGCTCGGCTTGCCGCTGGTTACGACGGCAACGTGCATGGCCCTCTGCTGACCACTCTTGCGTCGGAACCGCAATGGAGTCGGGAACGGTTGCGGTGTCTGCTGTTCGGTGAGCCTCTTCCGGATCTCAGCGGTCAACCGGGAGGCGGTGGAGAGACCAGCGGCCCCCTGCTGGTCGCCAACCTCACCGTGGCCAGTCATCTGCTGGGATCCTGCTGGATGCCCGATCTCGATGGCGCGATCCTGATTTTCGAGGATGTCGGGGAGCAGCCCTACCGGATCGATCGAATGCTCACCCACTGGCGATTGTGCGGACAACTGCAGAAACTCGGCGGCATCGGCTTCGGTCAATTTTCAGGCTGTGATGCCGATGAATCCGGCGCGGAAGGCTTCTCGCTGGAGGAGGTGCTCATGGAACGCACCGCAGATCTGCAGATCCCCAGGGTTTTCGGCCTGCCGGTGGGACATGTGCAGGGCAATGCCGCACTTCCACTGGGGCGGTTGGCCAGCCTGGATGGGCAGCGAGGCCAGCTCAGGCTGTTGCCCTGAGAGCGAGCACCGCCTCCGCCACGGTGAGATCAAACGGCGTTGTCACCTTGATGTTGGCCGGGCCAGCATCCAGAACCTGCACCGGCCATCCGAGTCGTTCAAACAGTGACGCGTCATCGGTGACGGACCACTGCTGGGCCTGCGCCTCGGCATGACCACGGCGCAGCTGATCAACCTGAAATCCCTGGGGCGTCTGGGCAGCCCACAGTTCGGATCGCTCGGGGGTGTCACGGATCAGGCCATCGCCATCAACCCTCTTGATCGTGTCGGTGACGGGTGTTGCAGCGATCAGGGCCACACCGCCTGCAACGGCTTCCGCGCAGCGATCGAACAGAGACGGTTCCGCCAGACAGCGCGCGCCGTCGTGGATCAGCACATGCTCGGCTTCAGCCGGCAGACCAGCCAGTCCCCGCAACACCGACTCCTGACGGGTGCTGCCGCCCTGGATCCACACAACCGGCTTGCTGGTGCCCTCCACCAGCTGCATGATCGGCCCCTGATCGATGGGCTGACCCACCACACCGATCCAGCTGATCCGTTGCGCTGCAAGGGCGGCATCCAGGGTCCAGGCGATCACGGAACGCCCGGCCAGGGGGAGAAGCAGCTTGTTGCGATTCGCACCCATGCGGCGGCCACTTCCGGCCGCTGCGATCAACAGATGCACAAGCGACTCCTGCCGCAGGCAGGTTGAAACGGTATCCATACAATCAGCTCGCACAACGTCCAGCGGCGAGTCGATGCGAGTTCTTGCCCTCAGCCCCGGGCCCCTCAGCCTGCAGCTGGAGCGACTGCCGGTTCTGGCCAGCCTTTGCAGCAGCGTTGGAGCCAACCTCCAGGTGGCCTGTTCTCCTGCGGTGAAAGCCGCATGGGAGCTGTTGCCCCAGCTGGAGAAAGTGATCCCATTCAATTTCGAGGCCTCCCCGACCCTTGCGGACTGGGCCAACCTTCTGGGCTGCGTGCGGGAACCGGACTTTCAGGTCTGCCTGAATTTTGCTGAAGGACAGCAGGTGAACCTGATGCTGTCGATGAGTCACATCCCATCGCGGATCGCCGGCAGCGGGTTCTCCAGCACCGAGCTCGTCACGCCCCATCCGGGCTGGTCATCCCAGCGACTTGGGAGCTACCTCAAGCCCCTGGGATGCGAGCTTGATGCCGATGCCTTCCGACTGGCACTGCCGACCGCAGCACTCGAAAAAGCCCGTGCTGATCTCCCCGCAGGCGACGGTCCGTTGCTGGTGTTGGCGCCGAAGGGAGGATCCGCCGACTGGCCTGTGGATGCCTGGACCGCCTTGCCGGAAACCATCAGCCAACGCCTGGAAGGTCTGCGCTGCTCGGAGCTGCCCGTTGAGATGAACCTGAGCTCCCGTGCGGCCGCCGTCGCCTGTGCGGATGTTGTCCTGAGCAGCTGCCCCATCACCCAGTGGCTTGCGGTGTTCAGCGGTGTTCCCCTGGTCGCGCTGGGAGGAAATCCCGACAACATGCCGGAGCGTCCCGATCTTCGTTGCCTGGGGCATGCCGACCGGCTTGGCGAGCTCAAGCCGGACGAGATCCTGCAGGCACTGGGCTTCTGAATGCCCTGATGGGAGCTCGCTCCAGCTCGCAATCAAAGCGTCGGCAACTGAAGCTGCTGACGGCCCCCTGGCGAGGCCCTCTCAGTGCTCTGGCCGCCGTGATCCTCGCCGGGGCGGCCGGTTATCGCATCACTGAAGGCTGGGACTGGGGAGATGCGCTCTGGATGGTGCTGATCACGATCAGCACCATCGGTTACGGCGAAGTGGCTCCGCTCACGCCGGCAGGTCGTCTCGTGACCGTGCTGATCGTTGGCGGCGGATTGATTGTTGTTCAGCTCACGATTCAGCGCATCCTGGGGCTGAAGGACTCCGGTTATTTCCGCAGACTGCGGGAGTTCAGGATTCACCGCATGCTGGAGAGCCTCCAAGACCATGTGATCCTTTGTGGCTATGGCCGCATCGGGCAGGAAATCGCGGCTCAGCTTCAGCGGGATCAGGCGCCTCTGGTGGTGATCGAAAACGATCCCGATCGCCGCGATGTCGCCGAACTCAATGGCCTGCAGGTTCTCCAGGCCGATGCAACCCTGGATGAAACGCTGATCGATGCAGGCCTGGGGCGATGCCGGAGCCTGGTGGCAGCCCTTCCCGGTGATGCAGCGAACCTTTATGTGGTGCTCAGCGCCCGTGGACTGCAACCCTCCTGTCGTCTGATCGCCCGCGCCAACAGCGACGAAGCCGCCACAAAGCTTCGTTTGGCCGGCGCCAGTGCTGTGGTGAGCCCCTACGTGGCCGGCGGACGGGTGATGGCGGCCTCAGCCATGCGTCCTCTGGCCCTTGATTTCATGGAGCTGCTCGCAGGATCGGATTACGAAATCGAGGAATTTCAGCTCAGCCATGATCCGGCTCTGCTGCGAAGTGTTGAGGGTCGCAGCCTGGCTGAACTGCGACTGGGGCGCCGCAGCGGAGCTCTCGTGCTGGCGATTCGTGTCCAGGGTCGCCTGGTGGCCAACCCTGGAGGAGACCGTCTGCTGGAGCCGGGACAGGTGCTGATCGTTCTGGGAAGCCGGCGTCAGCTGGAGCGGTTTCAGGCCCTGCTGGGCGAAGCGATCGATCCGATGCCGGCTTGAGGCGGGTTCAGGCGGATCTCTACGATCCATCGATCTTCTGAACCGCCATGGCCTCCCCTGCATCTCTTGACGGTCAGACCGCTCTTGTGACGGGTGGTGGCCGGGGTATCGGCCGCGCCATCGCTCTGGCGCTCGGGGACGCTGGCGCTGAAGTGGTGGTGAACTACTCCAGTTCCGCTGCTGCCGCTGAAGAAGTGGTCGCCACGATCAAGGCGGCTGGCGGACAGGCCTATGCCCTTCAGGCGAATGTTTCGGTTGAGGAGGATGTCGATGGCCTGATCAAGACGGTGCTGGAGCGCAGCGGACGGCTGGATGTGCTGGTGAACAACGCGGGCATCACCCGGGATGGCCTGTTGATGAGGATGAAGACCACCGACTGGCAATCGGTGATCGATCTGAACCTGAGTGGGGTGTTTCTCTGCACCCGCGCCGTGGCGCGACCGATGCTGAAACAGAAGAGCGGGCGCATCATCAACATCACCTCGGTGGTGGGCCTGATGGGCAATGCCGGCCAGGCCAATTACGCCGCGGCCAAAGCGGGCGTGATCGGCCTGACGCGCAGCACCGCCAAGGAGCTGGCCAGCCGCGGCATCACCGTGAATGCCGTGGCTCCGGGTTTCATCGCCACGGACATGACCAAGGATCTGGATGCCGACTCGATTCTCAAGGACATTCCCCTGGGCACGTTCGGAACCCAGGAGCAGGTGGCGGGAGCCGTTCGCTTTCTGGCTGCTGATTCAGCGGCGGCCTACATCACCGGGCAGGTTCTGCAGGTGGATGGGGGCATGGTGATGGCGTGAGCCATCAGGGTTCCAGAGGTTGTGCCAGCTCATCCCGCAGCTTTCGGATGCGCTGCAGCAGCCTTAAACGACGGCCTCGAGCTGTCACGGTGAGGAAAATGCGAAGGGGTACATAAACGAGCGCCATCGTTCCGGCGGTGACCGCCATGAGAACGAAGAACAGCGTGCCGTTTTCTCCCATGGCCGGACGTTAACGATCAAGAGCGATTTCGGCGTTCTCAGCAGTCTTTTGATTCGGCTTTCACCACTCAGGGGCACCTGCACAGCTGCTGTGGCGCTATGGGACAGTTACCGGCGGCTGACTCGAGACCATGGCCAAACTGCTTTCTTTTTCCGACGAATCCCGCAGCGCCCTGGAGCGTGGCGTCAACGCCCTGGCTGATGCGGTGAAGGTCACCATCGGACCCAAGGGCAGAAACGTCGTGCTTGAGAAGAAGTTCGGCTCGCCGGACATCGTCAATGACGGCGACACCATTGCGCGTGACATCGAGCTTGAGGATCCCTTCGAGAATCTCGGCGCCAAGCTGATCCAGCAGGTGGCATCCAAGACCAAGGACAAGGCCGGGGACGGCACCACCACAGCCACCTTGCTCGCACAGGCCATGGTGCAGGAGGGCCTGCGCAACACGGCAGCTGGAGCCAGCCCTGTGGAGCTGCGCCGTGGCATGGAACAGGCCGCAGCCCAGATCGTTCGCGGGCTGAGTGAGCGAAGCCAGGCCGTCGCCGGTGATGCCATCCGTCAGGTGGCCACGGTGAGCTCGGGCGGTGATGAGGAAGTGGGTCGGATGATCGCCGAAGCCATGGATCGCGTCAGCGTTGATGGCGTCATCACCGTGGAGGAGTCCAAATCACTGGCGACTGAACTGGAGGTCACCGAGGGCATGGCCTTCGACAGGGGCTACAGCTCCCCTTATTTCGTCACCGATGCCGACCGGCAGGTCTGCGAGTTCGACAATCCCCTGATCCTGCTGACCGACCGCAAAATCAGCACCGTGGCCGATCTGGTGCCTGTGCTGGAAACAGTTCAGAGCAGCGGCTCACCACTGCTGATCCTGGCCGAGGAAGTGGAGGGCGAAGCCCTGGCAACGCTGGTGATGAACAAGAGCCGGGGCGTTCTGCAGGTCGCCGCTGTTCGTGCCCCATCCTTTGGGGAACGTCGCAAGGCAGCCCTGGCGGATATCGCCATCCTCACCGGAGGAACGCTGATCAGCGAAGACAAGGCGATGACGCTGGACGCTGTGAACATCAGCGATCTTGGAAAGGCACGGCGGGTCACCATCAGCAAGGAATCCACCACGATCGTTGCCACGGACGATCACAGTGCCGCGGTGGCCGACCGCGTGGCCGCGATCAAACGTGAACTGGAGGCGACGGACTCCGATTACGACCGGGAAAAGCTGAACGAACGCATCGCCAAACTGGCCGGGGGTGTTGCGGTGATCAAGGTCGGAGCTCCCACCGAGACGGAACTGAACAACCGCAAGCTGCGGATCGAAGACGCTCTCAACGCCACCCGGGCAGCCGTCGAGGAGGGCATCGTCGCCGGGGGCGGAAGCACACTCCTCCAGCTGGCTGACGGCCTCAGCGATCTGGCGGAGCAACTCAACGGCGACCAGCGCACAGGCGTTGAAATCGTTCAGCGCGCTCTGTCTGCGCCGATTCACCAGATCGCCACCAACGCCGGTGAGAACGGAGATGTCGTGATCGCTGCGATGCGCGAGAGCGGCAACGGATTCAATGCTCTCAACGGGTCCTATGAGGATCTGATGGCTGCCGGCATTGTTGATGCCGGGAAAGTGGTGCGTCTGGCCGTGCAGGACTCCGTGTCCATTGCCTCGCTGCTGATCACCACCGAGGTTGTGATTGCCGACAAACCCGAACCGGAAGCCCCGGCTCCGGAGGGTGGCGGCGATCCCATGGGTGGCATGGGCGGCATGGGAATGCCCGGGATGGGTGGCATGGGCGGTATGGGCATGCCCGGAATGGGTGGCATGGGAATGCCCGGAATGATGTGATCAGCCGGCCATTTTCCGGCAGTAGGCAGCCACCTGGAGGTCTACGCCGGTGATGGCCGTTCCCACGACAACGTTGTCAGCGCCCGCCGCCAGAGCATCGCGGGCGGCTGTGGGAGTGGAGATTCCTCCCTCACAGATCAACCGAACAGACGTTTTGAGCTCATGGCGGAGTTCCGGCAGCAGCTGGATCGCCGGGGGCTTCTGATCGGCGGTGTCTTCGGTGTAACCGAACAGGGTGGTGCCAACCCACTCACAACCGAGATCGGCTGCATGAATTCCGTTGGCAATGCTGTCCACATCCGCCATCAATGGCGCCCTCAGCTCGGTTCGACAGCGTTGAATCAGGTCAGCCAGGGACTGCTGATCCGGGCGTGGCCGCTGGGTTGCGTCCAGGGCGATCACATCGGCTCCGGCGGACCAGACGGCCTGAATTTCCCGCCATCCCGGTGTGATGTACACCGAACTGTCGGGGAAGGTGCATTTCCACAGACCGATGATCAGAGCCTCCGGGCAACGACGGCGCACCGCACCGATGTGTTCCGGACTTTCCAACCGCACGCCCACAGCTCCATTGCGCAGGGCCGCATCGGCCATCGCAGCGATGACCTCCGGATCGCGCATCGGTGAACCCAGGGGAGCCTGGACCGAAACAATCAACCCCTGATCAAGCTGTTCACTGCCTGGAATCATTGAGCCTCAGGACGCCTTTGAGACATCGTCACCATCTCGCACCAACCAACGCCGCAAGGAGCGTGGAGTGTTCAGAGGAGGCGCCGGTGGCTCGGCAGACCGCTGCACTGGTGGCGTTGAAGGATCGTCATGAATGGTGGAGCTCACCTCAAGCAACGACTCCTTCAGCAGAGCGGTGAAACGGGTCAGGGAGCCGACCGTGGAGGTCGCAGGTTCAGCAGGAGCTGCCAGATCGGGCAGGTCATCAACGCCGTAGCGGTGCACCCACTGACTGCGCAGCAGGGACAACCGATCAGCCTGGCCTGAGCTCTGGGCCTCAAGCATCTGCTGCAACAGTCGCTCCCGGCGATCAGCGGATTGCGAAGACGAGGTGGACGTCATCTCAGGTGAGCTTGCGGTTGAGCAGGGGGCGGATCAACAGGAACAGGCCTGCCGTCAGAACAACCAGCACAGCAAGGCAGCCGAAACCTGTGATGTCTCCATAGGGCGCTTCAAGCAGCACCTCCGAAAGATCGAGGGGTCCGCGGTAGGCGGCACGGATCGGTTCAATCGCGAAGGTCAGAGGGTTGAGCGAAGCCAACCATTCCATCCAGCTGGGCATGAAGGACAGGGGGGCCAATGCCGTACTGGCAAACAACAGCGGAAGGTTCGCCACAAAGATGACCGCGATCAATTCGATATGGCCCGGCAGAGCAAAGGCAAGACCGAGACTCAGTGCCGTCACCGCGAACACCAACAGCAGAAGGGTGACAAGCACCAGCAGCAAACCTGCTCCACCTGGCCAGCCATACCCCAGCCCGGCTGCCGTGACCATGATCGCCAGGCTCTGCAGCAGGCTGATGACCGTGATGTAAAGAACAGACGCCAGCACGATCGAACTCCGGCTGCGCAGCGGTGCCACCAGCAATCGGTTCAGAAAGCCGAACTCACGGTCGAACATCACCGGCAACCCGGCATTCAGAGCACCGCTGAATGCGGTGAAAACGATGACGCCCGCTCCGAGAAAACGGCCGTAACTCATCCCACCGGGCAGCAGTCCCTCCGGCGCATTGGCGAACAGGGCTCCGAACAGAGTCAGCCAGATCAGTGGCTGAAGAACTCCGGCCACAAGCGTGGAAGGCCGCCGGGCCAGTTGCAGGAACAATCGCCGGGTCAGCGCGAAGGTTTCCTGGGAGAGCTCCGACAGGGCACTCTGGCCACGGTCCGGGCTGATGGAGGTTGTGAGGGGAGGAGAGGTCATCGATTCAGTCTCAATCCGATCAGCGCATGGACTGGCGCCGTTCCTGCTTGACATCCCGTTGGCCGGCCACCGCCAGCTCGGCATCCATCAGGGTTCGGCCAGTGGCCTGCAGATACACATCATCGAGGCTGGGGCGGCTCTGCGCCATAGCGAACACGGGCAAGCCCTCGGCATCAAGGCAGCGACGCATCGTTTCCACGACGGGATCTCCGTCGATCACAAGGTTGAGGGAGAAACCCTGGGCACGGTTCACAACCACTTGCTGAACACCCTCAAGAGGTTGAAGCAGCGCCGAAACCCGTTCAGCCTCGTCGGCATCACTGAATTCCCGGATCCGCAGCGTCACCCGGTCGCCGCCGAGTCGCTGCTTGAGGCCCTCGGGCGTTCCCTCGGCAATCACACAACCGTCATCGATGATCGCCATCCGATCGGCGAGCGCTTCCACCTCCTCGAGGTAGTGACTGCTGAGCAGAACACCGGTGCCTTCGCGAACCAGCTGGCGCAGAAGGTCCCAGATGGCCGCTCGACTCTCGATATCCAGCCCGACCGTCGGTTCATCGAGCACCAGAAGTTTCGGGCGATGCAGCAGACCGGCCGCCAGATCAAGCCTCCGGCGCATCCCACCGGAATAAGTGCCGCAGCGTCTGTCGACCCATTCATTCATCGACAGGCAGTCGATCAGCTCATCGATGCGCTGATCACGAAGCCGTTTCGGGAGATGGAACAGATCTCCCTGCAGCTGCAGCAGCTCCCGTCCTGTGAGGATCTTGTCGATCGCCACCTCCTGCGCCACATATCCGAGGCGTTGCCGCACGGCGCGGGGATCTTTCAGAGCATCGACACCATCGATGTGAACGCGGCCGCGATCCGGTGCCAGCAGGGTGGCCAGAATCCGAAGCGTTGTGGTTTTGCCGGCTCCGTTCGGACCCAGCAATCCATACAGACAGGCTTCGGGCACATCGAGATCAAGCCCGTCGAGAGCAGTGACGTCCCCGTAGGTCTTGCTGAGTTGACGGAGTTCGATCAGCGCCATCGCTTCACCCACACGGATCAGAATTTAGGAAGGGCTCCCAGGGATGAACAGCGTCCGCAGGCCCAGCATCACCTGATGGTCAAAAGTTGAAGCAAGGTCAGTCCTGCTCAGCACCAGCAGCAGGCAGATGCCGAAGAGATAAAGAATCGACCAACGGAACAGTCCCTTGGCTGCATCAAAGCTGTCGGGATCAGCAGAAAGCGTCTGCACCATCTGCAGCAACCGTCCATTGAATGGCAGCAGCAGCAGGCCATAGAACGTCCCGCCTGTGGGGAGGACCAACACCCCCAGACCGCTGAGCAGCACGGTGGCCCAGCCGTAGCCGGTGATTGCCCTGGCCGTGATCACCGGCCCCTTCACCACGGGAAGCATGGGAATGCCAACGGCGCGGTAGTCCTCCCGCAGCAGGAGTGCCAGCGCCCAGAAGTGGGCCGGCGTCCACACCATCACCAGTGCAAAGAGCCACCAGCCACCGAGGCCGACATGACCCGTGGCTGCAGCAGCTCCCACGAGGGGTGGAATCGCACCGGCCACGCCGCCGATCACGATGTTCTGCGATGTGCGTGGCTTGAGCAGAGCTGTGTAAAGCAGGACGTAACTGCAGAGGCCGAGCAGGGAGAGCGCTGCAGCCAGGCAGTTGACTCCGCTGATCAGCAGCATCGATGCCGCGAGTGTGCAGGCGATCGCACCCAGAAAGGCGCTGACGGGAGACAGACGTCCGGAAGGGAGAGCCCTGCCACTTGTTCGGACCATCCGGCCATCCAGCTCCTGCTCCCACAGGCAATTGAGAACCCCGGCTGCCGCAGAAGCCAGCGCTCCGCCGCCAAGGGTGCAGACCAGTCGCGGGGACGCCAGAGGCCAGCCATCACTCAGGGCCATCCCGCCGACTGTCGTGGCCAGGAGCAATGGAATCAGACGCGGCTTGGCCACCTCAAGCCAGGCGGGCAGCTTGATCCGTTTGCGGGAAGGAACAACCTGCTCACGGGTGGTCAGCGCGGAAACGGTGGCATCAGCCATGGCATGTCTCCAGGGGGGTGTCGTCAACGACGACGGAACATCGGGTGGGCAGAGAAGAGTCGGGACTTCGGACGGTCAGGGCAGCCAGAACGCCCACCAGCAGTGCTGCCACCAGCTGATGGGTGATGGTCACCAGCGGCTGCTGCAACCCCAGACGAAGGGTGGTGACCCCCAGAACCGCCTGGGAGACAACCAGGAGCACAGCCGACAGCAACCAGGGCCACTGACGACGACTCCAGCCGCCAGCGAGGAGAGCCACGAGCACGAAGAGGAGCACCAGCCCCGCTGCCGGCATCGCCCCGAAACGATGCAGGGAGACCGAGCTGCAGGCTTCTCCACCCGCAAGGCAGCGCTGCGCTGCCCAGGAGGTGGCCATTCGTGCCCCCAGCAGGCACTGGACGATCACCGCTGAAAGAGCCAGCCCCGACAGGGGACGCCACCAGAACGGGGGACTTCCCGCCGCCGGGTCCAGCAGCTTCTGGGTCACCGCGCTGAGCATGGCGACAAGGGCCAGAGCAACCGTGAGATGGGCCGTCACCACCTGCGACGGAAGCAGCTGAAGCACCGTCAGCGCTCCAAGCCCTCCCTGCAGTGCCACCATCAGCACGAGCAATCCAGAGACCGGGGGGAGCCAGCGGGGAAGTCGACGACGCAGGACCGTTGCGGCGACGGCCAGAACAAGCAGCGCGATGCCGACGACAAAGGCGTCAAGGCGATGAAACCACTCCAGAAACACCTGGAGATTCATCTGCCGTCCGGGCAGGAAGGTGCCGAAACAGAGGGGCCAGTCCGGACAGGCCAGTCCTGCCTCCATCACCCGGGTTGCTCCACCGATCACCACCAGAGCAATGACGGCGACAACGAGATGGGATGTGACACCACCCAGACGTCGATAAATCGGAGAAATGGAGGAAGTCATCAACTACTGAGCCTCCGAACAGAGCCTGGAAAGGCATATTTCGGACAGTAGCGATCACATTCAGTCCGTCACGTTGTGTGGACGACTGCAACGACATCCATCCCAAACGATGCACTTTCCCTGACAGGGAAAC